>NZ_JBEZZG010000002.1:0-470014 GCF_040639085.1 Nonomuraea sp. NPDC023979 | reverse complement strand
GGCCTCCACCACGCTGTCCACGGGGTGGGCCTCCACCACGCTGTCCACGGGGTGGGCCTCCACCACGCTGTCCACGGGGTGGGCCTCCACCACGCTGTCCACGGGGTGGGCCTCCACCACGCTGCCCACGGGTTGAGCCTCCACCACGCCGCCAACGGGGTGAGCCCCGACCGGGTGGCTGCCAACGTGGCGGCAACGGGCGCGCTGCCACCGCTGGCCAGCAAACGGCCTCAGCCCCAAGCTGACCGCACCGAAGCGGAGCCCGACGGCCGGCACCCGCCGCAACCTACTCCCCGTCCGGGACCGCGGCCTGGATGGGGGTGATGGTGCCGGTTGTGACGAGAAGCCCGCGTCCCGGCGGGCCGCCCGATACGCCACGCGGCAGGCGGATCGTGAACAGGTCACCGTCGGCCTGGCTCTGCACCGACAGGAGAAGACCGGTCCGCCCCTTGCGAGCTTCGGCGGCGAAACCGCGATAGGCCACGGTCAGGTCACTGGTGGTGCCCGCGATGAGGAGACCGTGGTCCCCGTCCCTGCCTGACCGGAGCTGGTCCTCCAGGACAGTGCCCAGCGGGCTGTCCGGGTTGATCAGCTCGGCATCGTCGATCAGGAGAACATAGTGGCGCAGATCGGCGACCAGCTCCTGAAGGTCGGTGGCGTTGCCGTCCAGGATGGCCACGGCGGCGTCGAGGTCACGCAGAGGGCTGCGCCTCGGCGCGACCGCGATCACCGGCGTCCCCGCACGGATCAGGGACTGAGCCGCCGTCACCAGGACGGACGATCGCCCTGACCGCGCGGGCCCGGCGATCACCGCCGCCGGCCCGTACGCCATCAGGTCGAGGCCCAGGGGCGCGAGCGCGTCACCGCCCGCTCCCATCAGCGCCCAGAGCGGCGACGGCGGGCTGAACGCCGGATCCAGCGCCAACGCCTGGCCGGCGGTGATGCGCAACGGCAGGGCGTCCACCCGCAGCGGCGGCTCACCTTCCCAATGCCACGCTCCCGGCCCCGCCGGCCCGCCGCGCATGTGAGCCGGACTGGAACGCCGCGAACCGTCCGACCGCCTCGGCGAGGGCAGCCCGGATGAGGAAGTGCCCCCACGCGCCGAAGCCCCGTCGTGCGCGGATGCGCCCCCGTGCACCGAAGCCCCGTCGTGCGCCGATGCGCCACCGTGCGCCGAAGCGCCGTCGTACGAAGCCGCGGGCCGGCCTGTGGAACGCGAAGCTTCGTCGGGGTCGTACTGGTCCGCGGAGTGCGTAGGTGCGGTGGCGTCGCTCTGAGCCGCAGGGTGCGGCGACGTGCCGAGGCCGGGGTCGGCTGAGGGATGCGCTGGTGTGCCGAGGCCGGGCTGGAGGGTGAGGTCCGGGGTCGCGTACCGATCGGGTGGCGGCGAGGTGCCGAAGGGGGAGCCCATGACCGAATCGGCGGCCGGGATGGGGGTGGAGCGGGCGAGGGACTGGAGGGTGGCCACCTGGGCGGGGCCCGCTGGGTCGGGGGTGAGGAGGGCGATCTGGTGCTCGACGATGCCGTGTTCGCCCATGGACAGGGCTCGGCCGGGAGGCATGGACGAGGGCAGGCCCTTCAGGGGGAAACCCGCCAGGCCGTAGTCGGAGGGGTCGGAGAGGCGCAGGAGAAGACGGTCGTCGAAGACCGTCGACACCTGGCCGAGCAGGGACGAGCGGTCACCGGTGACCACGCCGCGCAGGCCCACCGCCGGGCCCTCGCGGAGAAGCTGGAGGAGGGATTCGAGGAGGCGGCCGTAGTCGTAGTTCTCGAACGCCGCGACGTAGCCCTCCCAGCGGTCCAGCATGAGCACCAGCCACGGCAGCCGATGTCCGGCTTGCCGGTATTCGGCCAGCGAGGCGTGGCCCGCCTCGGCGAGGAGCTGCTGGCGGCGGCCGACCTCCGTACGCAGGCGCGTGAGCAGGCGCTCGACCCGGTCCAGTTGGTCACGGGTGACGACGGCGCCGCAGTGTGGCATCGCGACCAGGGGGAGCAGGGCGCCGGAGCCGCAGTCGACGGCGTGGACGTGGACGTCCGACGGGAGGGTGTAGGCGGCGATGGCGCCCGCGATGGTGCGCAGGGCCGTTGATCTGCCGCTGCGCGGTGCGCCCGCGATGAGGAGGTGGCCGCCGTGCGCCAGGTCGAGCGTGAGCGGGCATCGGTCCTGTGCCCAGGGGCGGTCCGTCATGCCGAAGGGCAGCGGCTCCACCTCACCGGCCGGCAGGCTGCCCGGCGAGCGGGACCCGTACGGCTCCACGAAGGTGACCGGGGGAGCGTCGGGTGACCCGTTCGACGGGGTCCCGCCGGGCGCTCCCACAGGTGTGGCCGCGCTGGACGAGGTGCCGCCGGCCGGGCCGGCAACTGGGTACGCCGTGGCCGGGTCGTCGTTCGGGGTCCCGTTCGGCGGGGTGGCGGTGCCGTACGGCATTCCGCGTGCAGGAACGTTGCCCGGTGGACGCACGTTCGGGGACGGGGCAGGGAGGGCGGCTTCGGCACCGGGCACGGCGGCCTGGCCGTCGAGCGCGGCGGCGGGAGACTCGCCCGGCCCATGGGGGGAGTCGGGCTGCGCGGACGGGAGGTCGGGAACCGGGGCCAGGTGGGGGCCGCCGGTCGGCAGGGTGAGGACGATCTGGGCGGGGAGGGGCTCCAGCCAGGGGCGGGGCTGCTCCGGCACGCCTGCCAGGCGGGCGGCCTCGATCATGGCGTCGGCCAGGATCGACAGGTCCGTGACCGCCGATTCCTCCGTCGGCTGCGGAGGCGCGGGCAGGGCGCGGCCCAGGGAGCGCCAGTCGATGTCCACGACCCTGACGCGGGCCGGGGTGCGCTGCGGCGCCCAGGTGGGGCCGGTGAGGCCGGGATGCACGGGAGGGCCCGGCACGCCGGTGTGCGGGCCGGGTGAGGGGGCGGGGAGAGGCTCGGGGGCGCGGCCGCCTACGCGGGCCGTCTGGACGGCCGTGGCGGGGCCCGCGCCGGACTTCACGTAGCAGCGACCGGGGGTGGACTTGGAGATGTGGGCCGCGTCCGGCAGGTCGATCACGTCGGACGACTCCGCGGGCTCCGTGACGCGCAGGGCGATGCGGAGAGAGGTGTTGGCCTGGATGTCGGCCGTGACCACACCGGCCGGGCGCTGCGTGGCCAGGATCAGGTGGATGCCCAGCGAACGCCCTCTGCGCGCGATGTCAACCAATCCCGTGACGAAGTCGGGCAACTCCGACACCAGGGCCGCGAACTCGTCGATGATGAGCACCAGCCGGGGCAGCGGATGGCCGGTGTAGTCCTCGATGTCCTTGGCCCCGGCGGCGAGGAGCAGGCGCTCGCGGCGGCGGATCTCGGCGCCGAGCGACTCCAGTGCCCGCTGGGTGAGGTGGCCGTCCAGGTCGCTGACCATGCCGACCGTGTGGGGCAGCCGGGTGCACTCCTTGAACGCGGCGCCGCCCTTGTAGTCGATGAGCACGAACGTCAGCTGGTCGGGGCGGTTGGAGACGGCCAGCGAGCAGATGAGGGACTGCAGGAGCTCCGACTTGCCCGCGCCGGTGGTGCCCGCGACGAGGCCGTGCGGGCCGTCGAGGCTGAGGTCGATCGCGAACGGGCCGTCGGGGCCGGTGCCGATCAGCGCGCGGGTGGTGCCCTGGTCGAGCCAGCGGCTGCTCACCTCGCGGCCGGTGGGGGCGCGCAGGCCGAGCAGGTCGAGCAGGCGTACGGACTGCGGGAGCTGGGCGGCGCCGTCTTCCCTGCTCACGTCGCGGATCGGCGCCAGCGCCCTGGCCAGGCGGTCGCACCAGGAGGGTGAGACCCGGTCGGCCAGGACGGGGCCGATCACGTCGAGGCCGCCGCCGCGCAGGTGCACGCGGCCGTCCGGAGCGCACGCGGCGACCGTGGCGCACTCCTCCGGCAGCAGCCGCTCGTCGTCGTCGAGGGCCAGCGTGTAGACGCCCGCCCGGGGGCCCTGGCGCAGGACCTGCGGCATGCTGGGCAGGCCGCGCAGGGCCTGCGCGCCGTCGAGGACGACCAGCACGTCGTACGGGCGCACGTCGTAGGTGGAGAAGGCCGGGGGCTCCGGGCCGCCCAGGTCGTCCCAGCCGGTGGGGATCTTGCCGAGCTCCGGGATGGCGGTGTTCTGGCGTTCGTCGATGAGCGCGGCCAGCTCGCTGACGCGCTGGGCGGCGGACTCGGGGTCGGCGCCGATCAGCGCCACGCAGTCCTCGCCGCCGCGCGGCGCGCAGTGGGGCAGCCAGCGCGCCCAGCCCCAGCGGCGCTCGCCGTCGGCATGCGCGGAGATGATCACGATGGCCAGGTCGCGCGGGCTGTGCAGGGTGGCGGCCTGGCCGATGAGCCATCCGGCCAGGCCGGTGGCTGTGTCGCGGGGGCCGGTGACCCCGGCGACGCCGAGCCGCCGCATGGCCAGCGCCACCGGCACCGCGCGGCAGATCGGCGGCTCGATCGGGCCGCCCTGCTCCTCGGCGAGGTCGAGGTTGGCCGGGAGGTCGGCGAGGCCGACCCTGAGCCGGAGCGCGTCGTCGTCGTGGACGCGGCGCTCCCACAGCCGCCGCCGGGGGCCGATGGCGGTGAGCAGCACCTGAGCCGGATCGGGGGCGTCGGACCTGCGCAGCAGCTCGTCCTCGGCTCTGGCCCGCTCGACGGCCTCGTCGTAGGCGTCCAGGCGCTCCTTGTACTCCTTGATCGCCTGGCGGTGCTGCTTCTTGCCGTGGCGGCGGTCGCTCCACCACTGGCCGACCATGATGACCGGGGTCATCAGGGCGAACAGCAGGAAATACCACTGCTTGAGCACGTAGGCCAGCGTCAGGCCGATGACCATCGGGAGGAACGCGGCCAGCAACTGCAGGCGCATGCCCTCGGTGCGCGACGGCTCCTTCGGGCGCTTGAACGTACGGCGGAGCTCGGGACGGGTCAGGCGGGGCGGCCGGTTGTAGGCCACGCCGCCTTCGAGCCGGGGGGTGAGATGGGCGTCGCGGGGCTCGATGGCGGTCAGCGTGAACAGCGACGAGCCGCACGACAGCAGCGCGTCCTCCGGCCACTCGACGGCGTCGGTGAGCGGACGGGAGGCCAGCTCGGGGGAGTCGTCGAACGATTCGGCGGCGAGCTCGGCCGCCTCGCGTTCGGCGACCCGGGCGGTGAGCTCGGCGACCTCGTCGGCCCAGCGGCCCTTGAGCTTGAGGCGCGGCGCCTGGCCGGGAGTGGCGCGGGGCGCGCGCTCCGCGGTGATGGCGTCGGGGGTGACGCGGATCGTCACCGACTCGGGGGCCAGCGCCGGGTCGGCCACCGTGATCGCGCACATGGGATCGGAGCCGATGACGTGGACGCCGAGGCCCAGGCGGTGCACCGCGCCGGCGGCCGGGCCGCCCACCACGCGCACCTCCGCCACGCCACCCGGCTCCTCGACGATCGTGGCGCGGGCGAGGAGGGGGTCGAGGGTGACCTTGTCGCCGTCGTGCAGCACCGCCTTGGCGGGGGCGCGCGGGTCGAGCGGGCGGCCGTTGCGCCACAGGGTGAGGGCCTGGCCATGCGGACGGTCGTTCCAGCTCCGGGCGGCGCCGTGGACGCTGGGGGGCGGGGAGGCGCGGACGTCCCAGGTGACGCCGTCCTCGGGGTGGGGCGTGCCGGGGGCCGGGGAGCCGTGGCGGCCCCGCCCGGGGCCTCCGGCGGGACGCTCGCGGTCTGGTGACGCCCAGTCGTCGCCCTGGCCGGTGAGCCCCTGAGCGTCGCCGTGATCGTCCGAAGCGGCCCACCGCCCCTGACCGATGCCGCCGCCGGAGCCGGACGGCCGCCACCCGGAGCCGCCGCCGGAGCCGGATGGCCGCCACCCGGACCCGCCGCGACCCGAGCGACGCCCCGCAGGCCCGTCGCCGGGCGCTAGGGGAGCGCCGAACGGCGGGCCACCCGAAGAGGACGGCCCGGGCCCGGAGGGACGGTGGCGGCCCTCGGACCCGTTGCCCGGGGCGGACCCGTCGCCGAAGGGCGGACCGGCGGGCCCGTCGAGGCCGGGCGGTCCTGGGTCCGGAGGACGGCGGCGTTGGGAGGGCACGCGGGCGACGGGGCTGGGAGGCCCGGCCGATGACATGCCGTAGGGAGCCCGGGCACGGGGCAGCCGGACCACCTGGGCGAGCGGCTGGTGATCGGCGAGCGCCTCGCTCACTCCGGCCACGGTGGTGTCGTCGTCGCCGTCGATCACGACGTCACGGTCGCCCTGCTCGCCGAGCACGGTGAGCATGATCCGCATGGTTGCCGTCTCCTCGGTCGGACCTCGGCGCCAACGTAGCGCCCGCAGCGAGGCTAGGCCCGCAGGTTGACGGCAATGGCATGGAACGCGGTTCTGTGGAAAACCCCGAAGGGACGCACGGAACCTGTGGATGACCAGGGAAAACACCTGCGCGGCGGCCGGCGGAGAAAGATGCCCGAATATGCGCGGAAGATCCCGACCGAATCACCCCCGACATGCCCAACCATTAGGGGATAAATCCCAAAAATCATGTGAATAATGTGCCGCATGTTACTCAGGTGACTCTTATCCATAAAAAGCAGCCACCGTCAACTCGCTAGAAACAATAAGCATCGATTACCCGGAGTTGACACAACGCCCCCTGCGAATCAAGCATGGTTCCTCGCATTCCACCCACGCCCTTGACCAAGGGCTGCACATAATGGCGTGAATTCCCTCAAATCATCATGGGAGCCGCATGAGGACCAGTGAAAAACCCGCCGTCAACGCGGCCGGGTTGTCGGGCCCGGCCTCGCGCAAGCTTCCGGTGCCTCCTCGCGAGCGCAAGCCCGCGCTGGCGGCTCTCGCCCTGCTCCTCATCCTGGGCGGAGCGCTCGCCACGACGCTGCTCGTGCTGCGCAGCGGCGACCGGGTGTCGGCGATCAGGGTCGTGCAACAGATAGGCGCCGGCCAGCGGTTCACCCCGCAGGCCCTTGAGGAGGTCCAGATCGCCGACACCGGCATCGCGTACGTGAGCTGGTCGCAACGGCAGAAGGTGCTCGAGTCCTTCGCGGCCGTCACGATCCTGCCCGGCACGCTGCTGACCAGCGACATGGGCATGGAGGCCAGCGACGAGCTCGGCCCCGGCAAGGCCCTGGTCGGCCTGGCGCTCAAGCCCGGTCAGATGCCGCAGGGCCTGGAGAAGGGCGACCGGGTCCAGGTCGTCCACGTGCCGGGCGACGAGGGCGAGGCCCGGGTCCTGGCACAGAACGCGCTGGTCCAGAACGTGGGCGAGAAGGGCGGCGTCACGGTGATCGTCGAGACCGGGGTCTCGCCGGCGGTCCTCCAGTACGCCTCCACCGGCCAGATCGCGGTCGCCGAGTTGCCGGGGGCACGCTGACGTGGCGCTGATCGTGCTGGCCGCCGACAAGGGCGCGCCGGGGGTGACCACCGCGGCCACGGCCCTGGCCGCGGTGTGGCCCCGTCCCGTGCTGCTCGCCGAGTGCGACCCGGCCGGCGGTGACCTGGCCTATCGGCTGCCCGCCGCCGACGGGGGCGTGCTCAACCCGGGCCGCGGCCTGCTCACGCTGGGCGCGACGGCCCGGCGCGGCCTGGAGCCCGCGCAGATCCACGCCCACACGCAGAAGATCATCGGAGGGCTCGACGTGCTGGTCGGCATCACCCACGGCGAGCAGGCCGCCGGTCTCACCTGGCTGTGGGGACCGCTGGGCCGGACACTGGCCGCGATCCCCAACGCCGACGTGATCGCCGACTGCGGCCGGCTGGGCGCGCACCCGCAGCTCGGCGACCTGCTGGCGGAGGCCGACCAGGTCGTGCTGCTCACCAGAGCCACCCTCGACCACGTCGCCCACCTGCGCGAACGCCTGTCGATCAGCAAGGCGCACGGCGTCGTGGTGATCGCCGACCCGCGCAGCTACCGTTCCTCCATCGACGACGTACGCCGGATCGTGGGCCCGTACGTCGGCTTCGTCCACGGCCTGGCGTACGACCCGAAGGGCGCCGAGCTGCTGCGCGGCCAGTGGGGCGGCAGGCTCGACCGCTCGCTGCTCGTCCGCACGGCCCGCGACCTCGCCGGACGGCTGGTGAGCCGATGATCGACCACGCCCTCGTCAAGAGGTTCCGCCAGGAGGTCGGCGACCGGCTCGCCCACCAGCGCAGGCTCGACCAGGCCAACGGCCTGCCGGCGATGACCGGCGAGGACGAGCGCCAGTTCGCCAGGGCGCTGATCTCGCAGGTGCTGGAGGAGCACGCGCGCAGCGAGATCGGCCTCGGCCGCACCCCGCCCACGGTCGAGGAGGAGGAGGGCCTGGCGGCCGGCATCCACGCCGCGCTGTTCGGCGTGGGCCGCCTGCAGCCGCTGCTCGACGACCCCGAGGTCGAGAACATCGACATCAACGGCTGCGACAAGGTCTTCGTCGGTTATGCCGACGGCCAGGAGATCGCGCACGAGCCGGTGGCCGAGTCGGACGAGGAGCTGATCGAGCTCATCCAGATCCTGGCCGCCTATTCGGGCCTGTCGAGCCGCCCGTTCGACACCGCCAACCCGCAGCTCGACCTGCGCCTGCCCGACGGGTCCCGGTTGAGCGCGGTGATGGACGTGACAGTACGGCCGGCGGTCTCGATCCGCCGTGCGCGTTTGGGCAAAGTCTTTCTTTCGGATTTGGTCGGAAATAACACCATAAGCCCAGAAGTAGGCCGTTTTCTGACTGCGGCGGTGCGTGCCCGTAAGAACATCATGATCGCCGGTTCGACCAATGCCGGAAAGACGACGCTCCTGCGCGCCCTCGCCAACGAGATCCCGCCCGCCGAACGCCTCGTCACCGTCGAACGCGCCCTGGAGCTCGGCCTCGACCAGTTCCCCGACCTCCATCCGAACGTCGTCGCCTGCGAGCAGCGCCTGCCCAACTCCGAGGGCCAGGGCGAGATCAGCATGGCCGAGCTCGTCCGCCGCTCCCTCCGCATGAACCCCAGCCGCGTCATCGTCGGCGAGGTCCTCGGCGACGAGATCGTCACCATGCTCAACGCCATGACGCAGGGCAACGACGGCTCCCTGTCGACCATCCACGCCAACTCCAGCATGGAGGTCTTCAACCGCATCGCCACCTACGCGCTCCAGGCCAGCGAACGGCTGCCCATCGACGCCACCCACATGCTCATCGCGGGCGCCATCGACTTCGTCGTCTTCATCGAGAAGCGCAACGACTACCACCGCGGCGGCAGCCTGCGCCGCTACGTCTCCAGCATCCGCGAGGTCAACGGCTGCGACGGACGCGTACTGTCCAGCGAGATCTTCGTGCCCGGCCCGGACGGGGCGGCCGTCCCGCACGCCCCCGTCTCGTGCCTGGAGGAGCTCGCCGCCCACGGCTACCAACCGGGAGGCTGGTGACGCGTGCTCACCTTCGACCCGCTCGCCCTCCTGTCCGGCGCGCTCGCCGGCGGCGGCCTGTTCCTGCTGTTCCTCTCCCTGTACGGGATGCGGCCCAGGCCCTCGCAGCCCAGGCGCCGCCTGATCCAGGTGCTGACCACCCGCGCGGCCGTCGCCGCCATCGCCGCGGCGCTGGTCATGGTGGTCACCGGCTGGGTGGTCGTCGCGGTCGGCGCGGTGCTGCTGGTGTTCGCCTGGCGCGGGCTGTCCGGCGGCGCGGCCGAGGAGCGGGCCGCCATGCGCCGCCTGGAGGGCCTGGCCGCCTGGACCGAGTCGCTGCGCGACACCATCGCCGGCGCGGCGGGCCTGGAGCAGGCCATCCCCTCGTCCATCAGGGCCGCCGCCCCGACGCTCCGCCCCCACCTGCGCGCGCTGGTCGACCGCCTGCACACCCGGATGGCGCTGCCCGAGGCGCTCGGCCTGTTCGCCGACGAGCTCGACGACCCGTCGGCCGACCTCGTGGTCGCGGCCCTCATCCTCAACTCCCGGCTGCGCGGCCCCGGCCTGCGCGACGTGCTCGGCGCGCTCGCCGTCTCCGCCCGCGAGGAGCTCGACATGCGCCGCCGCGTCGAGGCCGAACGCCGCGCCACCCGCCGCAGCGTCCAGATCGTGGTGATCACCGCGCTCGTCTTCGCGGGCCTGCTGGTGGTCTTCAACCCGTCGTACGTGGGCGAGTACGACAGCTACCTGGGCCAGGCGGTGCTCGTCGTCGTCGCCGGGCTGTTCGGCGCCGGGTTCGCCTGGATGCGGCGGCTGGCCAGGTTCGACAAGCCGACGCGGCTGCTCATGGGAGGCGACCATGCCTGAGGCGCTGCCGATCCGAGGGGTGGCTGGGGGCGGTCATGGTTGAGACCGTGCTGGCCGGGGGTGTCGCGGGGCTGGGCCTGTTCGTGCTGCTGAGGGCGCTGTTCCCGGCCCGGCCCGGGCTGGTGGCGCGGCTGCTGGCGCTCGACGCCGTCCGCGAGGACGCCGAGTCGCCGCGCATCCAGCTCGTGCTGCCCGACGAGGAGGTCAGCGCCTTCCGCCGGGGGCTCGGCCTCCGGCTCGTCCGCCTCTACGGGGCGCGCGGCTGGGAGGTCCGCTCGATCAGGGCCGACCTGGCGCTGGTCGGGCGCTCGTTCGAAGGCTTCCTGGCGACCAAGGCGCTGCTGGCGGTCAGCGGGCTGCTGGCGTTCCCGGTGCTGTTCGGCTGGCTGGTGCTGATGGGCTGGGGCGCCTCGCCGGCGATCCCGTTCTGGGTGGCGCTGATCGCGGCCGTGGTCTTCTTCTTCCTGCCCGACCTGCAGATCCGGCGGGACGCCGCGGCCCGGCGGCGCGACTTCCGGCACGTCGTCGGCGCGTTCCTGGACCTGGTATCGATGAACCTGGCCGGCGGCCGGGGCGTCCCCGAGGCGCTCATGATGGCCGTATCGGTCAGCGGCGAGCAGCCCAACTGGGCGATCGGCCGCATCCGCGACGCGCTGAGCGGCGCCAGGATCGTCGGCATCACCCCGTGGCAGGCGCTCGGCCAGCTCGGCGAAGAGATCAACATCGACGAGCTGCGCGACCTGTCGGCGGCCCTCGGACTGGTGGCCGACGACGGGGCCAAGGTGCGCGCCTCCCTGACGGCCCGCGCCGCCACCCTGCGCCGCCGCGAGCTCGCGGAGATCGAAGGGCGGGCGGGGGAGCGCTCGCAGTCGATGCTCGTCGCCCAGCTCCTGCTCTGCGCGGGGTTCGTGATCTTTCTCAGTTTTCCGGCCGCTATGAAGATGTTGGGGTCCTGAATGAAGAATCATCCGTGGATCGTCTATCTGGTGGCGCTCCTCAGCGTGCGGATCCACCGGGCGCGCACCGCCCCCAGTCGTGGCGCCTCCGCCGTCGAATGGGTCATCATCACCGCGATCATCGCCGGGGTCGCCCTCGGCCTGGCGACCCTGATCAGGCAACTGGTCGAGAGCAAGCAGAGCGAGATCCAGGGCTCCTTCGGCGGCGGCGAAGGAGACACATGACCGGCCCGCCCGCCCCCGGACGCCGGCCCGCCGCCCCACCCACCAGGTGGCGGCGGCGCGTGGCGTCCGGTGGGCGGGAGCGGGGGGCTTCGGTGGTGGAGCTGGCGCTGCTGATGCCGGTGGTGCTCGCCGTCGTGCTGCTCATCGTGCAGGTCGCGCTCTGGTTTCACGGGCGGCAGGTGGCGGAGGCGGCGGCCAGGGAGGGGGCCCGCGTGGCCCGTTCCGCGCCCGCCGACTCCGGCGGGTGGGAGGCCGAGGCGCAGGCGAAGGCTCGCGAGGTGGTGGCGGCGATCGGGCCGCGGCTGCTGAGCGGCGCGCAGGCGACCACGGCCGAACGGCAGCCGGACGAGCGCCACGTGACCGTGACCGGCAGTGCCGTCCAGGTCATCCCGCTGCTGCCGGAGCTGGCGTTCACGATCACCGCCACGTCGGGCGGTCCGATCGAGTGCTTCCGTCCCGACGACGGCGGAGATGACTGCGGTTGACCCTCTCCCGACGGACGGAAGCGGGCTCCCGTGGGCCGGGACCGCCTGGCCGTGCGTCACGCCGGGTCCAGCCCGTACGAGGTCGTCCGGAACACCCGCTGAAGGAGGAGGCCGTGCCGCGAAACCCGCAGGGGCGGAGGTCCCTGGTGCGCGAGCGTGGGTCGATGGCCGTCGAGACCGTGATGCTGGCGCCGGTCTTCCTGCTGTTTCTGCTGTTCCTGGCGGGCGCGGGGCGGCTGGTGGAGGCGCAGGGCGAGGTGAACGGCGCGGCCAGGGACGCCGCCCGGGCCGCCTCGGTGCAGCGCACCCTCCAGGGGGCCGAGTCGGCGGCCGAGGCGGTCGTCACCCAGGCGTTGCGCGACGGCTGCACCGGTCCGGCCGTCTCGCTCGACGGCTCGCGGTGGGAGGAGGGCGGGCAGGTGGTCGCCGAGGTGACGTGCGAGCTCGACCTGGCGTTCCTCGGCTTCGGCGGGAGCCAGCGGATGACCGGCACGTCGGTGGTGCCGCTGGAGCAGTTCAGGAGGGTCGAGTGAGGGGCGGGGAGCGCGGCTCGATGTCGGTGTTCACGGTGCTGTTCTCGGTGGTGGTGTTCCTGCTCGCCGGGCTGCTCGTGGACGGCGGGGCGGCGATCAACGCCCGGCTGCGCGCCGCCGACGTCGCCGAGCAGGCCGCGCGGGCCGGGGCGGACCGGATCGACGTGGAGCACCTGCGTTCCACCGGCCAGGTGCGGTTGCTGGGCGAGGCGGAGGTGTGCGGGCGGGCCGACGAGGTGATCGGCGCGCACGGCGGCACCGGGGTGACCTCGGGGAGCTGCGCCGTCGGGCAGGGGCAGGCCGACGTGACGGTGACCGTACGGGTCCGGTGGACGGCCTTCTTCCTGGGGGCGATCGGGTTCCCGGGGTCGGACATGGAGGCCGAGGCGACGGCCGCCCCCGAGGCGCGGTGAGCCAGACCGAATCACGCCGGTCGGTGGATGCGGGGCCGGAGAGACGTGACGCTGGAATCGAGAAGGGAGAGGCGATGCCCAGGCGAGGCCCCGCACGACCGGCGCACCCCACCGGCGGGCCCCACCAGCCCGGCGGCGGCCAACCGCCCACGGGCGGGTCGCGGCCGGCCGGAGGCGGGTACCCGCCGCATGGCGGGGGGCGGCAGTACTTGGCGCCCAATGACGGGGCCCCGGAGGACAGGCAGCGCCAGGCGGCGACCACGGGGCGGGCGCGGCAGGCGGGGCGGATTCACGCGCGGCGCAGCGCCGGTGACGTGCTCGCCGGGCTCGGGGCGTTGCTGGTGCTGCTGGCGCTCGTCGGCGGGGTGCCGTACGCGCTGCTGACGTTCGTGGGCCCGCCGATCGCGCCCGAGCTGCTCGATCTCGACCTGCTGACCAGCCGGGTGGGGCCGAGCACGGTGATGGCGCTGCTGGTGGCGTTCGTCTGGCTGGCCTGGCTGCAGCTGTTCGTGTGCGTCGTGGTCGAGGTGTACGCGGGAGTGCGGCGGGTGGGGATGCCGGCCCGGGTGCCGCTGTCGGGAGGCACGCAGGCGCTGGCGAACAAGCTGGTGTCGGCGGTGCTGCTGCTGTTCACGGCGGGCGCGGTGGTGGTGCCGATCGCCAGGATGGCCGCGCCGCCGCCGGTTCCGCAGCCGATGACCACGGTGGCCTACACCGCGCCGGTCGTGGAGAAGGAGGTGGTCGACACGCAGCGGACGAAGAAGGTGTACGTGGTGCAGCCGCCGCACGGCCGCCATCACGAGAGCCTGTGGGAGATCGCCGAGAAGTGCCTGGGCGACGGCCGCCGCTATCCGGAGATCTTCCGGCTGAACCAGCACAAGGAGCAGCCCGACGGCGCCAAGCTGCGGATGGCCGATCTGATCAGGCCCGGCTGGGTGCTGGACATGCCGGACGACGCGAAGAACACCCATGTGGTCCCGGCGAGCCAGGCCAGGGCGCAGACGCTCAAGGAGCATCCGGCCAAGCCCGGCGGTGACGGCGGCGACCGGGAGGTGGTGCGGGACCGCGTCGAACGGGAGAGCACCCAGGAGCAGGCCCCCAGGAACGCCCAGCCGCCGACCGAGGAGCGCGACGCCGAGACCCAGCCCCAGCAGGAGCAGGGCCTGGAGCTGGTCGATTTTCTCGCCGGGTCGTCGCTGGCCGCGGCCGGGCTGCTGATGGTGCTGGCCAGGCGGCGGCGGGAGCAGCTCTGGCGGCGCCTGTTCGGCCGCCGCCTGGCCCGGCCGCGTGGTGACGCCGCCGAGGCCGAGATGGCGCTGCGGCTGGGCGCCGACGCGCCGGGGGCGCGCATCCTCGACGTGGGCCTGCGCCTGCTGGGCGCCGAGCTGGCCGCGCAGGGGCGGACGCCGCCGACGGTGTACGCCGCCCACCTGTCCGCGCGGTCGCTCGACCTGTGGATCCACCCGCCGGACGCCGACCCGCCGGAGCCCTGGACGGCCGACGACGGCGGCCAGGTGTGGCGGCTGGCGGCGCACGAGGGCCGCCTGCTGGACGATCATCCGGGCGGAGCTCCGTACCCGGGGCTGGTGTCGATCGGCACGGACGGGAGCGGCCGGGTGCTGGTCGACCTGGAGGCGGCGCAGGGTCTGATCAACGTGCGGGGCCCGCAGACGACGGCGGCGCTGGCGGCGCTGGCCGTGGAGCTGGCCACCAACCGGTGGTCCGACCGGATGCGGATCACGCTCGTCGGGTTCGGCGAGGAGCTGACGGCGATCGCGCCCGACCGGATCAGGGCGGTGGGCGGGCTGGCGGAGGTGCTGCCGGAGCTGGAGGCGACGGCGGCGCCGCGCCGGGAGGTGCTGACGGGCCGGGTCTCGGGCCGCCCGCGTGACGCCCACTACCTGCTGTCGGCGGTGGCGCCGACGCACGAGGAGGCGCGCAGGCTGGCGCTGCTGGCCCGCGACGACACGGCCGGTTACGTGGTGACCGGCGACGTGCCGCATGCCACCTGGACTTGGGAGATCACCGAGGACGGCCGGGCCAAGCTGCCCGAGCTGGGCTTCGAGGTGACGGCGCAACTTCTGCCGCGCCGCCACTACCGGGCGCTGGTGGAGCTGTTCCGCACCGCGGACCGGTTCGACGGCGAGGCGATCCCGGAGGCGGAGCCGCTGGACGACCTGCGCCCGCCGGCGGTGGAGATCAGGATGCTCGGCCCGCTGGAGATCGTCGGCCCGGAGCCGCTGGAGGAGGGCCGGATGGCGCTCGCCGCGGAGTTGCTCGTCTACCTGGCGACGCATCCGGGCGGGGTGCATCCGGTGGTGCTCGGCGGCGTGCTGTGGCCGCGCGGCGTGCAGTCCATGGTCCGGGGCGCGACGATCGCCCGGGTGATGAGCTGGCTGGGCCCGGAGCACCTGCGTGCCGACGAGTCGGGCAGGCTCACGCTGGGGCCGGGAGTGCGCACGGACTGGGCGGTCTTCCGCGAGCTCGTGCGCCGCTCCCACCACGATGCCGCGGCCCGTGCCGTGCTGCTCGAACGGGCGCTGAGCCTGGTCAGGGGGCCGCTGCTGAGCGGGCGGGCGCACGGCCGCTACTCCTGGCTGGCAGGTGACGAGCTGGAGTACGACGTGGCGGCCGAGGTGGCCGACGCGGCGCACCGGCTCTGCGAGTTGCGGCTGGCCGACGGCAGGGCCGACGCGGCGATCGCCGCCGTGCGGGCCGCGCTGCTGCTGGCGGCCGATGACGAGGGCCTCTGGCGTGACCTGCTGCGGGCCACGCACGCCACCGGTGACCTGTCGCGGCTGCGGGCCGTGGTCGAGGGGCTGACCAGGCGGTCGGCGTTCCATCCGCACGGTGGCGGGATGGCCCCGGAAACCGAGGCGCTGATCGACGAGCTGCTGCCGTCGTGGCGCCTCCGCGTCGTCAGGGAGTCGACGGCATGAGACGTATCGCGATCCTTCTGGCACTGGCGGCGGCGGCCGGGTGCGGCCAGGCCGAGCAGCCCTACACGCCGCGGCAGGCGCCGGTGCAGGCGACGGGCGAGGCCACGGAGCAGGCCACCCCCAGCGGGAGCGAGCCGCCCGCGACGGTCGGCGTGGGTGACGAGCTGGAGGTGCGGGTGGCGTGGCCGGACAAGGTCGACCAGCTCGTCCGGCTCTTCCCGGAGTTCTACGCCGACTCGTGGGCGGCCGTCGTGTCCGGCGGTGACCGCTACCTGCGGCACGTCGAGCCGACGCTGATCCCCGACTCGGTCGAGTGGGTGGCGGGGTTCACCGGCAAGGGCCAGTCGGTGAAGGGAGTCGTGCGGCTGTACGACCTGAAGACGACCGTCATGGGCAAGGGCGCCCAGGTCGACGTGTGCGTGGACGAGACGCGGATGACGATCGTCTCGGCCGATACGGGCAAGGCGATCTCGCCGCAGCCCGACTCCAGCCGCGCCCCCTACCTGCAGACCATGCTCGCCCACCGGGGTGACGACGGCGTGTGGCGCATCAGGCAGTTCAGCAACAGCAAGGAAGGGTGCAGCCCATGAAAGGCCTGCTCTCGGTGATCGTCGCCGGATCGCTGCTGTTCGCCGGCAGCGCCGATCCGCCGCGCGACAACACGAAAGCCGAAGGTTTCCAGAAGGGCAAAACGGCCGGCGTCGTCCTGGAACACTCCAAGATCCAGATCACCGGCGACGTGAAGGGCGGCAAGAGCGACGGCTACCAGCTCAAGAGCCCGTGCTGGTACGAGCCGGGCATGAACGCGGAGGAGATGTACGCGTTCATGAAGGACGCCGAGGCCAACCTGTCCAGGATCAAGGAGGACGAGGCGGGCTTCAACGCCTTCGTCAAGCAGTTCAAGGACAAGGTCGGCCAGCCGGGGCTGTGGTGGTCGCCGGCCTACAACGCGGCCGATCCCCGGGGCGCGGCGTGCTGGGCGGGGCTGGAGCTGTTCGTGTTCGTGCCGCCGGACACGACGCCGCCGAGCGGCATCACGTTCCGGGAGCTGGCGGAGATCGCGCGGGCGGCGCTGACGGTGCCGGAGGGCAAGGTCGAGCTGAGCCCCGACGCGAAGAGCTACGTGAACCTGCCCACGTTCGTCTGGCTCGAGGGCGTCGGTGAGCCGCGCCGTTCGGTCACGGCGACGCTGCCCGGCGTGATGAGCGCGACCGTGGTGGCCACGCTGGACGACATCAAGATCGACGCCGGTACGGGCTCGGACCGGGCGGAGGTGCGCCAGTCGGGCTGCGGCGCCGCGGGCCGGCCCTACGCCGAGGGCGCGGAGTTCACCTGCGGCGTGCGGTATCTGCGTGCCTCGATCGACCGGCCGCGTGAGGTGTACGAGCTGACCGTGACCAGCGTGTGGCCGGTCGAGGTGAGCGGCGGCGTGGCGGTCCAGTTCGACCCGATCGAGGTGTCGGCGAGCAGGGACGTGCCGGTCGGCGAGGTGCAGAGCAACGTCAGGCCCTAGGCGATGACGGCGGCGAGCGGCGCCAGCTCGGGCTGCTCGGCCGCCTCGGCCAGCACCTCCTTGAGCACGGTGTCGTGGGTGGGCCCGGCCGTGGCCAGCAGGTCGCGGCCGGCCTGGGTGACCTCGGTGTAGATGCCCCGGCGGTCGTCCTCGCACAGGTAGCGCGACAGCAGGCCCCGGTTCTCCAGGCGGGTCACCAGGCGGGTGGTGGCGCTCTGGCTGAGCACGACGGCGCGGGCGAGCTGCTGCATGCGCATGTGCCAGCCGTCCTGGCGGGCGAGCACGTCGAGCACCGTGTACTCGCTCACGCTCAGCCCGTGCTCCTTCTGCAGCGCCTTCTCCAGCCGGTCCTCGATCTTGGCGTGCAGCGCGGCCAGGGTGCGCCAGCCCTGGGCGCGTGCCTCCACGGCGTCGTCGGCGATGGGCATGTGACACCCTCCTCAGCATTCTTGTATGGTCAGTTAGTCGGCGTGTGCAAATAATGCCTACGCTCACTAACGTCGTCTGAGGAGAATTCTATGCCTCTCGCCCTGTTCGCCCTCGCGATCAGCGCCTTCGGCATCGGCACCACCGAGTTCATCATCAACGGCCTGCTCCCCGAGCTGGCCGGAGACTTCGGCGTGACGATCCCGGCCGCCGGGCTGCTCGTGTCCGGTTACGCGCTGGGCGTGGCCGTGGGCGGGCCGCCGCTGACCATGCTCGGCGGCCGGTTGTCACGCAAGACCATGCTGCTGGCGCTGATGGTGCTGTTCATCGCCGGCAACCTGCTGTCCGCGCTCGCGCCCTCGTACGGGACGCTCATGGTGGGCCGGTTCCTGGCGGCCTTCGCCCACGGCGCGTACTTCGGGGTCGGGTCCGTGGTGGCCGCCGACCTGGTCGCGCCGCGCAAGCGGGCCAGCGCGATCGCGCTGATGTTCACCGGGCTCACGCTGGCCAACGTGCTCGGGGTGCCGCTAGGCACCTGGATCGGGCAGGCGTTCGGCTGGCGGGCCACGTTCTGGGTCGTGGTCGTGATCGGCGTCGTCGGGCTGGCCGGGGTGCTCGCCCTGGTGCCCGCCCAGCCGAGGCCCACCGGTGGAGTGCTCAGGGAGCTGGCGACCTTCCGCAAGGGCGGAGTGTGGCTGGCGCTGGCGATGACCGTGTTCGGGTTCGCGCCGGTGTTCGCGGTGATCACGTTCATCTCGCCGATCATGACCGGGGTGGGCGGGTTCTCCCCGGGCGCCGTGCCGATCGTGATGGCGCTGTTCGGCGTCGGCCTGGTGATCGGCAACCTCATCGGCGGGCGGCTCGCCGACCGGGCCGTCATGCCCAGCATCTACGGCTCGGTGGCGCTGCTCACGCTGCTGGCCGTGGTCGTGGCGCTGGTGGCGGGTCACCAGGTCGCCTTCGTCGTGGCGATCACGCTGTTCGGCGTGGCGGCCTTCGCCACCGTGCCGCCGCTGCAGACGCGCGTCCTGGACGCGGCGGCGGGCGCGCCGACGCTGGCCTCGGCGGCCAACATCGGCGCGTTCAACCTGGGCAACGCGATCGGCTCGTTCGCGGCCGGGCTCACGATCGACGCCGGTCTCGGCTACACCGCCCCCGCCTGGACCGCGGCGGGGCTCGGTGTCGTGGGGCTCGTCGTGGCCGCGCTGGCCGGGCTGCAGGCGCGTCAGCGGGCGGCGGACTCGTGGGCGAGCAGCCACTCCTTGACGGGCACCCCGTAGTAGTAGCCGCCGAACCCGCCCGTCGACGGCAGCACCCGGTGGCACGGCACGAACGGCGCGATCAGGTTCTGCGCGCACGCCCCGCCCGCCGCGCGGGCCGCCGTCCGCGGCAGCCCGGCCCGCTCGGCCAGCTCCGCGTACGACACCGTGGTGCCCGCCTTGACCTCGCGCAGCGCCCGGTGCAGCTCCTTGCGCCGGGGCGAGCCCGGCTGCTCGACCGGGACGTCGTCCAGCGCGTCGAGGTCGCCGGCGAAGTAGGCGCGCACGGCCTGGGAGATCGGTCCCAGGTCGTCGACCACGTCCAGGCCCTCCGCCTGGAGCTCGGGCTTGAGCCGGACGAACATCTCCTTGGGGTCGGCGGTGAAGCCGGCGGCGACCACGACGCCGTCGCGGGCCAGCACGGACAGCTCGCCGGTCGGAGTGGGCAGGATCTGAGCGTTGATCATGAGTGACTCCAGAGGTGCAGGGCGGCGTAGGCCCGCCAGGGCCGCCACCGTTCGAGATGGTCCTTGGGGATGCCGAGGGCGGCCATGCGCTTGTCGAGCACGAGGTCGCCGGTCGGCCACGCGTCGGGGTCGCGCAGCGCCCGCAGCGCGACGTAGCTGGCGGTCCACGGGCCGATGCCGGGCACGGCGAGCAGTTCCTTGACCGTCTCGGCCGGCTCCTGGCCGCCGTCGAGGTCGATCAGGCCGTCGTCCACGCGGGCGGCGAGCTCGGCCAGCGTGGTGATGCGCCGCCCGGTCAGCCCGAGCCCGGTCAGATCGGCGTCGCGCAGCTCGGCCGGGCCGGGGAAGAGGCGGCCGTCCCCCGCGCGGGCGACGATCCGGCCGAGCAGGGTACGGGCGCCCGCCACGGAGATCTGCTGGCCCACGACCGCGCGCACGGCCAGCTCGAACCCGTCGAACGCGCCCGGCACCCGCAGCCCCGGCCGCGCCGCGACGAGCGGGGCCAGCGACGTCTGGCCGAGCGCCCCGGCGATGGCGTCGGGGTCGGCGTCGAGGTCGAGCAGCCGCCGGCACCGCGCCACCAGCCTGGCGAGCTGCCGGGTGTCGTCCACGGCCACGTCGAGGGCGAAGTGGCCGTCCTCCGGGGTGAGCGTGACCGTGCCCCCGGGCACGTTGCGCGTGTAGGAGGCGGCGTCGGCCACCTCCAGGCCGGGGATCGCCCGGGAGGCCAGGAACGCGAACACCCCGTCCACGTCGTACGGCTCGCGCCGGTGCAGCCGCAGCCGGAGCGAGGCGTCCTTCGGCACGCCCCGGCCCGCCGCCGTGGCGCGCAGCTCGCTCGGCGTGAACCCGTACGTCTCCCGCATCGTCGCGTTGAACTGGCGGACGCTGCCGAACCCGGCGGCGAACGCCACCTCGGTCACCGGCAGCGCCGTCTCGGTGAGCAGCTGCTTGGCCAGCAGCAGCCGCTTGGTCCTGGCGACCGCCAGCGGCCCGGCGCCGAGCTCGGCGACGAACAGCCGGTGCAGGTGCCGCTCGGTGATGTGCAGCCGCCTGGCCAGCCCGGCCACGCCGTCCTCGTCGGCGGCCCCGTCGTCGATCAGCCGCAGAGCCCGCCCGATCAGGTCGCCCCGCAGGTCCCAGCCGGGGTCGCCGGGCGACAGCTCCGGCCGGCACCGCTTGCACGGCCGGAACCCCGCCGCCTCGGCGGACGCGGCGTGCCGGTAGAACCGCACGTTCCGCGACGCGGGCGTGCGGGCCGGGCAGATCGGCCGGCAGTAGACGCCGGTCGTCTTCACCGCCGTGTAGAACCGTCCGTCGAACCGGGCGTCCCTGGCGGAGACGGCCCGGTAGCAGGAGTCGAAGTCGAGCTCTGGTGCTGACATGCCTCCGAGGCTATGCGCTGGTCACAGGTGTCGACTGGCGGAAATCAGACGTTACCGTGAACGCCCAGGTCAGCGCCGGGGCGCGGCATCGCCACGCTGTGGGAGAGCCGCACGCCGGAGCCGCCCGAGGCGCTCCTCGGTCACTTGGACGAGACGCCGACCCCCAGATCGAACTCGCGGTAGACGCGCGCCCAGAAGCCGTCGCGCAGCCACACGCGCGCCTCCGGGTAGGGCCGCAGCGAGTGGCCGAGCTCCTTCTCCGCCTCGATGAGCAGCTCGGTGTCGATCACCGTCGGCAGGATGGGGCCGGGGAGCAGGTCGCGGATGTTGTCGCGGCCCCGGGTGAGGATCCACTTCTGCGCCACGTGCTCGCCCACGTCCTCCACGCGCGGGCGGCTGGGCCCGAGCTTGGCCACCTGGCCGGGTTTGACGTGCGGCTTGACCGGCGCGCGGCCGGCGAACACCTGGGCGGGGGAGGGCGCGGCCGCCGGCGGGGTGACCGCGACGGGCTGGGGAGCACGGCTGAAAAAGGGCCTCAGGAAATCAGCGCTGATCACTTCCACGGTGTCGGACTCCCAGACCAGGCGCTCGGCCTGGTTGGTCCCATAAGGCGGCTCGACCCCCCATAGGTGGATCCGCACCCCGTACGCCTGGGCGGCCTCCACCGCGGGCACCATGTCCTCGTCGCCGGCCAGCAGGATGGTGTCGGTCACCGCGTGGTGCCTGGCCAGCGCCTCCAGGTCGCTCCTGATCTGCGCGTCGACGCCTTTCTGCTGGCCACGGGCGTTCAGGTTGCCAAGCCGCACCTTGACCCAGGGGAGCTGGGCGATGACCCGCTGGTCGACCGTGGGAACCCGGTCGCGGGCCGCGTCATACCAATAGATCCGCAGAAGCTCCCCGGAAATACGTTCCTCTGCATGTTTCTGTAGACTCTGGATGAGCTCATCGGCCGCCACTCGATATTCCTTGCGCTCCTTGGCGCCGAGCAGCACTTCACCTGCGGCAGCGTAGAGATAACCGACATCCACAAGGACGGCGTACTTGGCTGCCACAGGATGCGGCATGAGGTCTGGGATGGCCATGATGTCCTCCAGGCCGCGGCGTTAGTTGATCGGCTGACTATATACGCCTACTTTCTCTAGATAGTCCCAACTCCCGGAGAACTTGACACCCGATTCCCGGGATCTATCTAGGGTTGGGCGCTCATCCGCCAAGCCGACTTCCCCGGCGCCGGGGGGTTACGCATGCTTCTCGCGGGGTTGCGCCAGGATTGTGCTGCGGGGGTCACGGAGGGTGCCGGCCGGGCGTGGCGGGTGGCGAGGACGGCCACGAGCGCGGCGATCTCCTCGGGCGTGGCGTCGCCGCGCACGACGCGCAGGTGGCCGCTCACAGCGGGATGTTCCCGTGCTTCTTGGGCGGCAGGCTGGCGCGCTTGTTGCGCAGCGCCCGCAGCGCCCTGACGATGTGCGCCCGCGTCTCCGACGGCCGGATGACGGCGTCCACGTAGCCGCGCTCGGCGGCGATGTACGGGTTGGCCAGCGTGTCCTCGTACTCGGTGACCCGCCGGGCCCGCTCGGCGTCGGCGTCGTCGGAGGCGGCCAGCTCGCGCCGGTAGAGGATGTTGACGGCGCCCTGCGCGCCCATGACCGCGATCTGCGCGGTGGGCCAGGCCAGATTGACGTCGGCGCCCAGGTGCTTGGACCCCATGACGTCGTACGCGCCGCCGTAGGCCTTGCGGGTGATGACGGTGACCAGGGGGACGGTGGCCTCGGCGTAGGCGAACAGGAGCTTGGCGCCGCGGCGGATGATTCCGTTCCATTCCTGATCGGTTCCGGGGAGGAAACCCGGTACATCAACAAAAGTCAGGATCGGAATATTGAAAGCATCACATGTTCGAATAAATCGTGCAGCCTTCTCGGATGCGTTGATATCCAGGCATCCGGCGAAATGCATGGGCTGGTTGGCCACCACGCCCACCGGCCGCCCGTCGACGCGCCCGTACCCGACCACCACGTTCGGCGCGAACAGCTCGTGGACCTCCAGGAACTCCCCGTCGTCCAGCACGTGCTCGACGACCCGGCGCATGTCGTACGGCTGGTTCGCCGAGTCGGGGATGATGACGTCCAGCTCCGGATCGGGGTCCAGATCCTCGGCCGCCTCGAAGCCCGGCGCCTCGTCGAGGTTGTTGGAGGGCAGGTAGGACAGCAGCGCCCTGACGTAATCGAGCGCGTCGTGCTCGTCCGCCGCCTGGTAGTGGGCCACGCCCGACTTGGTGTTGTGCGCGTGGGCGCCGCCGAGCTCCTCGAACGTGACCTCCTCCCCCGTGACCGTCTTGATGACGTCCGGCCCGGTGATGAACATGTGCGAGGTCTGGTCCACCATGACCACGAAGTCCGTCAGCGCGGGGGAGTAGACGTGGCCCCCGGCCGCGGCGCCCATGATGAGCGAGATCTGCGGGATCACCCCGGAGGCGTGCACGTTGCGCTTGAAGATCTCCGCGTAGAGGCCGAGCGCGACGACGCCCTCCTGGATGCGCGCGCCGCCGCCCTCGTTGATGCCGATGATCGGGCAGCCGATCTTGAGCGCCAGGTCCAGCACCTTGACGATCTTCTCGCCGTACACCTCGCCGAGCGAGCCGCCGAACACGGTCACGTCCTGCGAGAAGACGCACACCTGCCGCCCGTCGATCGTGCCGTGCCCGGTGATGACGCCGTCGCCGTAGGGCCGGCGCTTCTCCAGGCCGAACATCGTCGAGCGGTGCCTGGCGAACTCGTCGAACTCCACGAACGAGCCCTCGTCCAGCAGTGCCAGCACCCGTTCGCGGGCCGTCATCTTGCCCTTGGCGTGCTGCTTGTCGACCGCTGCCGCGGACCCGGCGTGCACGGCCTCGTCCAGCCGTCGCTCCAGGTCGGCGATCTTCCCAGCGGTGGTGTGAATATCCGGCATGTCTGGCAAGGGTTCGGCAGCTGTCATGCGCGCAAGATTAATCCCTGCTCATAGAGTGGATCCATGTCGGACGCGGTACGCACCACGGCCCTGTTCAAGCGCTACGGCCCTCAGGTGGCGGTGGCCGGGGTCGACCTGGTCGTCCCCGCCGGCAGCTTCGCCGGGCTCGTCGGGCCCAACGGCGCGGGCAAGACGACGACGCTCAGCATGATCACCGGGCTGCTCCGCCCCGACGGCGGCGAGGCGCACGTCGACGGCCACCACGTGTGGCGCGACCCGCTCCAGGTCAAGGCCCGCATCGGCGTGCTCCCCGAGGGGCTGCGGCTGTTCGAGCGGCTGTCCGGCCGCGAGCTGCTCCTCTACAACGGCCGCCTGCGCGGCATCCCCAAGGCCGAGGTCGAGCGCCGCGCCAACGAGCTCCTCCAGGTGATGGACCTGACCACCGCCGCGGGCAAGCTCGTCGTCGACTACTCCACCGGCATGCGCAAGAAGATCGGCCTGGCCGCCGCGCTGCTGCACAACCCGTCGGTGCTCTTCCTGGACGAGCCGTTCGAGGGCGTCGACCCGGTCAGCGCCAACACGCTCACCGAGGTGCTGCGCCGCTTCACCGCCTCCGGCTCCACCGTCATCTTCTCCAGCCACGTGATGGACCTGGTCGAGCGGCTGTGCGACTGGGTGTCGGTGATGAGCGGCGGCCACATCGTCGCCCAGGGCCCGATCGGCGACGTGCGCGCCGGGCGCAGCCTCAACCAGGCGTTCCTCGACCTGGTCGGCGGGCCGCAGGCGGCCGCGGGCGAGGGCCTGGGCTGGCTCGGCTCAGGAGAGCGCCGGTGAGCCTCACCCGCACCGTCGCGCTGTTCGCCGGGCTCAAGCTGCGCCTCATTACCGGCAACCTGCGCGGCGACACCGCCCGCCAGGTCGGCTTCGCGTTCACGCTCATCCTCGCCCTGGGCACCGCGGCGGGCGGCTTCGCCCTGGTCAGCCTGCTGCGGCTGGCCCCTCCTGACGTCGCGGTCGCGGTCGTCACGCTGCTCTTCACCGCGCTGCTCTTCGGCTGGATGGTCGTGCCGCTGCTGGCGTTCGGGCTGGACGACACGCTCGACCCGGCGCGGCTGTCGCTGTTCCCGCTGCGCACCCGTGAGCTGGCCGTGGGCATGTTCACCGCCTCGGCGACCGGCGTGTGGCCGGCCGCCACGCTGATCGTGACCGCCGGGGCGCTGGTGGGGCTGGCCGGCGGCGTCGGCGGGGTGCTCGTCGGCCTGCTCGCGGTGCTCGCCCACTTCGCGCTCTGCCTGGTCGCCTCCCGGCTGGTCACCACCGCGCTGTCGGGCGCGCTGCGCTCCCGGCGCGGCCGTGACGCGCTCGCCGTCGCCGCCATCGCCGTCGTCCTGCTCTTCCAGCTCCCCAACCTGCTGATGAACCGCGGCTTCGGCGACCCGCAGGGGATGCTCCTCGACATGGCGGGCGCGCTGCGGTGGACCCCGTCGGGGCTGGCCGCCCACGCCATCGCCGGCGGCGGGCTCGCCGGGCTCGCCGAGGTGGCCGTCCTGGCCGCCCTGACCGTGGCCGCCGGCTGGCTGTGGATCAAGGCGCTGGGCCGCGCGCTCGTCACCGCCGACTCCTCGACCCAGGCCGCCTCGGTGCGCCGCGACAGCGGGCTCGCCGACCGGTTCCTGCCCGACGGGCCGCTCGCCGCCGTCGTGACCAAGGAGCTGAAGTACGTCCGCCGCGACCCGCGCTACCGCATCCTCTGGTTCGCCGCCGTCGCGGTCGTCCTGGTGATGGCGTTCTCCTTCACCGGCCAGGGCATGAGCGGCCCCACGCTGCCCATCGGCATGACCGCGTTCTGCGGCATGATGATCGCCGTCCAGCTCGGCAACGCCTACGGGATCGACGGCCGCTCGCTGTGGATGAACACGGTGGCCTTCGGCGCGCAACGCCAGTTCGACCTCGACCTGGCGGGCCGTCACCTGGCCAACGCGCTGATAGCGGTCCCGGTGCTGGCGCTCGTCGCCGTCGCCTCCGCGCTGTTCGCCGGGGAGCCGGGGACGATCGGCTGGGCGCTGGCGGCAGGCACCGGCGTGCTCGGCGTCGGGTTCGGCGTCGGCTCGGTGACCAGCGTGCTCATCCCCTACACGGTGCCCGAGCGGATGAACGCCTTCACCGGCGCCGCGCCCGGGCAGGGCGGCCAGGCGTTCGGCTGCGCCCTGCTCGCCTTCGCCGGCGTGGGCCTGCTGTCGGCGCCGTTCGCCGTCGCCGTCGCGTTCGCCGGCCCGTGGGTGCTCGCCTTCGCCCCGCCGTACGGGCTCGCGATCGAGACGCTCGGCCGCCGCCTCGGCGCCAAGATCGGGTTCGCCCGGATGCCCGAGCTGCTGGCCGCCGTGTCCCGTCCCACGTGAGCAGTGGTCTAGTCCATTAAGTGAGACCGGTCTGCGCGTGTTCAGAGCGACTCGATAACCTTCGAAGCATGATTGACCAGGGGCTTGAGCACCGCAGCGCCGCCGTGACCGAGATGCCGGACGAGCTGCGCCGCGATGTGCGGCTGCTCGGAAAGCTGCTCGGCCAGGTGATCGCCGAGCAGGGCGGCGAGGACCTGCTGGCCGACGTCGAACGCCTGCGCAAGGCCGTCATCGCCGCCCGCCGCGGCGAGGTGTCCGGCGACGAGATCGCCGCCATGGCGGCCGGATGGGAGATCGACCGCGCGGTCCAGGTCGCCCGCGCCTTCACCTGCTATTTCCACCTGGCCAACCTGGCCGAGGAGCACTACCGCATCCGCATCCTGCGCCAGCGCGACACCGAGGACGCGGTGCAGCGCGAATCGCTGGCCCAGGCCGTGGCCGAGCTCGGCCGCGACCGGGTCGCCGAGCTGGTCGAGGGCCTGGAACTGCATCCTGTCCTGACCGCTCACCCGACCGAGGCGCGCCGCCGCGCCGTCGTCACCGCCATCCAGCGCGTCAGCGGCCAGCTCACCGAGTACAACGCGCCCGGCCGCGGCGCCTCCGAGCGCGCGGAGCTGGAGCGCCGCCTGCTGGAGGAGATCGACCTGCTGTGGCGCACCGCCCAGCTCCGCAACACCAAGCTCGACCCGCTCGACGAGGTGCGCACCGCGATGGCCGCCTTCGACGAGACCCTGTTCCGCATGGTGCCGCAGGTCTACCGCTCGCTCGACGCCGCGCTGAGCGACGCCACCGGCACCGAGCCGCCGCTGGCCAGGCCCTTCATCCGCTACGGGAGCTGGATCGGCGGCGACCGCGACGGCAACCCGAACGTCACCTCCAAGGTCACCCGCGACACCATCCAGATCCAGTCGGAGCACGTGCTCAACGCGCTGGAGACGGCCTGCACCCGCATCGCGCGCACGCTGACCGCCTCCGCCCAGTTCGCCCCGGCCTCGGCCGGCTTGCGCGCCGGGCTGGCCGCCGCCGTCGACGCGCACCCCGAGCTCGTCTCCGAGCTGGCGACCCGGTCGCCGTCGGAGCCGCACCGGCAGTGGCTGCTGTTCGTCGCCGCGCGCATCGCCGCGACCCGCCGCCGTGACCTGGACCTGGCCTACCGCACCCCCGACGAGCTGCTGGCCGACCTCCGGCTGGCGCAGGAGTCGCTGGCCGAGCACGCCGTACGGCAGGCGTACGGGGAGTTGCAGCATCTGATCTGGCAGGTCGAGACGTTCGGCTTCCACCTGGCCGAGCTGGAGGTGCGCCAGCACTCCCAGGTGCACGCGGCCGCGCTGGAGGAGCTGCGCGCGGGCGGCGAGCTGTCGGAGCGCACCGAGGAGGTGCTGGCCACGATCCGGGTCATCGCCTGGATCCAGGAGCGGTTCGGCGTCACGGCGTGCTCGCGCTACGTCGTGTCGTTCACCCGCTCGGCCGACGACATCGCCGCCGTGCACGAGCTCGCCTCCTACGCGCTGGGCGGGCGGTCCGTGGTGCTGGACGTGGTGCCGCTGTTCGAGTCGGGCCAGGACCTGGCCAACTCGCCTGCCGTGCTGGCGGGCATGCTGGAGATCCCGCAGGTCCAGGAGCGGCTGGCGGCCACCGGGCGGCGCATGGAGATCATGCTCGGCTACTCCGACTCGGCCAAGGAGCTCGGCCCGGCCGCCGCGACCCTGCGCCTGTACGAGGCGCAGGAGCAGCTCACCGCGTGGGCGGCGGCCAACGACGTCAAGCTGCGCATGTTCCACGGAAGGGGCGGCGCGCTCGGCCGGGGCGGCGGCCCCGCCAACCGGGCGGTGCTGGCCCAGGCGCCGGGTTCGGTCGCGGGCCGGTTCAAGGTGACGGAGCAGGGCGAGGTCATCTTCGCCCGCTACGGCCACATCGCGATCGCCCGCCGCCACATGGAGCAGGTCGCCAACGCCGTCATCATGGCCTCCTCGCCGTCGGTCGGCTCGCGCACCGCCGCCGCGGCCGACCGGTTCCGGCCGCTCGCCGAGCGGGTCGCCACGGCCTCCGAGCAGGCCTACCGCGCGCTCACCGAGGCGCCGGGCTTCCCCGAGTGGTTCGCGCTGGTCAGCCCGCTGGAGGAGATCGGCTCGCTGCGGCTCGGCTCGCGCCCGGCCCGCCGGGGGCTGGGCGCCCCGCGCTCGCTCGACGACCTGCGGGCCATCCCGTGGGTGTTCGCCTGGGCGCAGACGCGGGTCAACCTGCCCGGCTGGTACGGGCTCGGCACCGG
The DNA here is from genome assembly GCF_040639085.1 of Nonomuraea sp. NPDC023979. Classification (NCBI taxonomy): domain Bacteria; kingdom Bacillati; phylum Actinomycetota; class Actinomycetes; order Streptosporangiales; family Streptosporangiaceae; genus Nonomuraea; species Nonomuraea sp. NPDC023979. The sequence continues at coordinate 441,609 of NZ_JBEZZG010000002.1, read as the reverse complement.
CCTGGCCGCGGCCGACTCCCTGTCCGACCTCCAGGCCGCCTACGCCGAATGGCCGCTGTTCAACGCGATGCTGGACAACGCCGAGATGTCGCTGGCCAAGACCGACAGGTCCATCGCCGCCCGCTACCTGGCCCTGGGCGGGCGCAAGGACTTCGCCGACCAGGTCCTGGAGGAGTACGACCGGACCAGGGAGCTGGTGCTGAAGGTCACCGGCCACACCCGGCTGCTGGAGAACCGCAAGGTGCTCTCCCGGGCCGTGCAGCTCCGCGACCCGTACGTGGACGCCCTGTCGCACCTGCAGTTGCGGGCGCTGACGGCGCTGCGCACCGGCAACCCGACCGACCGCGAGCGCGAGCGGCTGTCAACGCTGCTGCTGCTCTCGGTCAACGGCGTCGCCGCCGGGCTGCAGAACACGGGCTGATCCCAGCACGCCCAGCACGATGAGGAGCTGGCCCAGGATGTAGGTGGTCATCAGCACGGTGCTCCGGCCGGGAAAGCCCATCCCGGCCACGCCGAGCCCGACGAGGAAGTCGGAGAACGCGAACAGCGCCCCACCGAGCCCGGCGACGAGGCCGAGCCCGCCGGCGAAGGCCGCCATCGTCATCAGGGCCAGCCCGTAGCCGAGCACGGGCGCGGCCAGGGCGCCCAGCGGCTCCCACAGCACCATCGCGGCGGCCACCCACACCAGCAGGTAGGCCGCCGCTCCCCAGCGCGGGCGCGACCCCTCGCGGACGAACACCACGATGTAGCAGATCTGCATCACCAGGAACGACGTCATCCCGGCGATGAAGGCGGCCTGCCCCTCGATGAGCAGGGCCACGTCGCCGGCCGCGGCGAACAGCAGCCCGACGGCAAGCAGCCGGCGTCCCGGCGCCCGCCGGATGACGTACGCGGCCAGCACCGGGCAGAGCAGCGGCTTGGTCGCCCACTCCAGCCATTCGATCCCCAGGGCCACGGAGAACACGTTGGCCACGGCCAGCCCGCCGAAGATAATGAGCACGCCTCACCTTAGCGCCCGGCGCAACGCCTGGTCAGGCGGCGATCGGGGCGGGCGGCTCGAAGGCCACGGCGTCGCGCACCGCGGCGTACAGGCGCCAGTTGAGCGATCCCCGGCGGGACACCACGGTGACCCCGACCCCCTGCGTGAGCAGCCAGACCGCCAGCTCGGTGAAGAACCCGTCGCCCGAGCCGATCACCACCCGGTCGAAGCGCTGCCCGAGGCGGTCCACGTACGCGGTCTCGACGAGGGCCCGGTCGGCGCCGTCGGGGCCGGATCTGACGAGCAGTTGCACGCCGCGGAACGCGATCCCGGCCTGGACCAGCGCCTTGTGGTTGACCGCCACGATGAACTGGTCCATCGGCCCGATCGGCACGATCGACCGGTACAGCGCCATCACGGCGGCGACCTCGGCGGTGGTCGGCAGGCTCGTCGCGGTCAGGTTCTCTATGTCCAGCAGGTGCACCGCCCTGCCTCGACACCACGTGGTGGGCTTCACGGCATCTGGCCCTTCCGTTACGTATGTCCAGTGAAGCATGTGTTGATGGAATCGACCAGCATTGGTTCTGTCGTTGTGTGACATGGGTAGGTTTTTGCCACGTCGTCGTTGAGGAGAGCTTGTGGACAGGGACGTCCAGGTGACCGCGGCGGACATCGCCAGGCTGGGCGACGTCGGCCGCGCCGCCGTGAGCAACTGGCGCCGCCGCCACGACGACTTCCCGCAGCCCGTCGGCGGCACCACCGCCAGCCCCACCTTCTCCCTGAAGGAGATCAAGGACTGGCTGCGCGCCCACACCGAGGCCAGGCCGCTGCCCAGGCGCGAGTGGTTCTGGCAGGAGCTGCGCGCCGGCGTCGCCGAGGACGAGCTGCCCGCCCTGATCGCCGACCTCGGCTCGTTCCTGCTGCGCGCCCGCCGGGGCGAGGCCCGCCCCGGGAACGACGCCCAGCGCGGGCTGGCCGAGCTCGCCGCCGTGACCGGCCCCGAGGAGACCTTCCAGTTCCTGTACGAGCGCTACGCCGAGTCGCAGCGCGCCAGCCTCACGCCCAAACCGGTCGCCGATCTGATCGCGGCGCTCCTGCCCGCCTCCGCCCGCCGCGTCCTCGATCCGGCCTGCGGCTGGGGCATGCTGCTGCGCGCCGTGCGCGAGCGGTCCGCCGGGCAGCTTCTCGGCCAGGACCTGAGCGAGGCAACGGCCCGCCTGACGGCGATCTCGCTGGCCTTCGGCCCCGGCGACGCCGACATCCGGGCGGGCGACTCGCTGCGGGCCGACGCGTTCCCCGGCGCCGCCGTCGACGCCGTCGTCTGCAACCCGCCCTTCAACGACCGCAACTGGGGCTACGAGGAGCTCACCGCCGACGCCCGCTGGGAGTACGGCCTGCCGCCGCGCACCGAGCCCGAGCTCGCCTGGGTCCAGCACGCGCTGGCCCACCTGGTGCCGGGCGGGTTCGCGGTGCTGCTCATGCCGCCCGCGGCGGCCGGTCGCCGGTCGGGCCGGCGCATCAGGGCGCAGCTCCTGCGCCGGGGCGCGCTCCGCGCGGTGATCGCCCTGCCCGTGGGCAGCGTGCCGAACATGTCCGTCGGCCTCACGCTCTGGGTGCTGTGCCGGCCCGGCGGATCGGCGCCGCCCGGGGCCGTCCTGATGGTCGACACCTCCGCCCGGCAGGGCGACTTCGCCGCGACGGCGCTGGCCGCCTGGGAACGCTTCCGCCACGGCGACGGCGGCGACGAGCCCGGCGTGAGCCGCGCCGTGCCCGTCATCGACCTGCTCAACGACGAGGTCGACCTGCTGCCCGGCCGCTACCTGCCCGCCACGCCGTCCGGCCTGTCGCCGGAGCGGATCGTGCGCAGCCGCGACCGCCTGCACGAGACGCTCGCCGACACGCTCGCGCTGCTTCCCGGCATCGAGCCGGCCCCCTCAGGCCGCGACCGCCCGCTCGTCCCGGTGGCCGAGCTCGAACGCCGCAACCTGCTCACCGTCCACCAGCAGGCCCCCGCCCGCCCCGGCGAGACCCCCGCCGTCCCCGCCGAGGCCCCCGTCCTCACGGCCGAGGACGTCGTACGCCGCCGCGCCGCCACCGGGCCGCCCGGCTCGGTGCGCAAGGAGCTCCGCACCCGCCCCGGCGACGTGCTCGTGCCGCAGGTCGTCAGGACGCCGGTGGCGGTCGTGGTCTCCGGCGGCGGCGACGTCATCGGCACCCAGCTCCACCTGCTGCGCCCCGACCCGGAGCGGCTGGACCCGCACTTCCTGGCCGGGTTCCTCACCGCCCAGGGCAACCTGCGCCACTACGCCTCGATGTCCTCGACCCACCGGGTGGACGTCCGGCGCGCCGAGATCCCGCTGCTCCCCATCGAGGAGCAGCGGGCGTACGGCAGGGCGTTCCGGCACCTGCAGACGCTGACCGCGTCGCTCAGGCAGCTCGCCGAGCACGGCGCCGACCTCGTGCAGGACACCCTCGACGGGCTGACCGGCGGCCTGGTGCTGCTGTCGGCCGACGACCCGGCCTGGCGCGAGCCGGACTGATCACAGGGCCTCGAAGAAGGCCCGGATGTCGTCCGTCAGGGCCTCGGTCGCGGTGTGAGCCGTGTAGTGGCCGTGCGCGGGGGCGGGCAGCGTCTTCCAGGAGACGATGTTCGCGTGGTCGCGCTCGGCGAAGCGCCGGATCGACTTGAAGTCGCCCTCGGCCATGGCCAGGCCGAGCGGCACGGTGGTGGGCTCCGTGACGGGCTCCATGCGGGCGTTCTCCCAGTACAGGCGCAGGGCGGAGGCCGCGGTGCCGGTGAACCAGTGGATGGCGGCGTTCGTCAGCACGAAGTCGTCGTCCAGGTCCTCGTCGAAGAGCTGGGCGAGCCAGCCGACCAGGCCGGCGGGGGAGTCGGTGACGGCGTGGGCCAGCGTCTGCGGCTGCTGAGACTGCAGGACGTTGAAGGCGCCCTTCTCCTTCCAGAACCAGTCGAGGACGGCCAGCCCGGCCTGGTCCTCCTCCGACAGGTCGGCGAACTCGGCGGGGTCGCCGGAGGGGAAGGAGAAGACCTGCGTGACGTGCACGCCGACGACGTGCTCCGGGTCGACGCGGCCGACCTCGGGGGAGATCATCGAGCCGGCGTCGTTGCCGGCCGCGCCGTAGCGGGTGTAGCCGAGGCGGGCCATCAGCTCGGCCCAGGCGGCGGCGATGCGCCGGTTGTTCCAGCCGAGCTCCTTGGTCGGGCCGGAGAAGCCGTAGCCGGGCAGCGACGGGATGACCAGGTGGAAGTGACGCGACAGCGGCTCGACGGCGTCGAGGTACTCGGCGATCGAGCCCGGCCAGCCGTGGGTGAGGATCAGCGGCAGCGCGTCGGGGTTGCCGGAGCGCACGTGCAGGAAGTGGATGTCCTGGCCGTCGATCTCGGTGACGTACTGGGGGAGGGCGTTGAGCCTGGCCTCGACGGCGCGCCAGTCGAAGCCGTCGCGCCAGCGGGTGACCAGGCGCCGGACGCGCTCGACGGCGACGCCCTGCTCGGCGCCGGGGATCTCGTCGGCGAAGCGGGTCAGCCGCAGCCGGGCGGCCAGGTCGTCGAGGTCGGCCTGGGGGATCTCGACGCGGTAGGGGTGGATCACGGCGACCTCCGATGAGCTGGAACGGTGCGTTCTGTTCCAACTATAGCAGAACGGAACAGTTCATTCCACTCTGTTGGCGTCCGCGTAGACGTTGCACCGCTCGCCGCGCAGGAACCCGACCAGCGTCATGCCGAACTCCCTGGCCAGGTCCACCGCCAGCGACGAGGGCGCCGACACCGCGCACACCGCAGGCAGGCCCGCCGCCAGGGCCTTCTGCATGATCTCGTAGCTGGCCCGGCCGCTCACCATGAGGACGTGGCCGGACAGCGGCAGCCGCCCGTTCATCGCCGCCCAGCCCACCAGCTTGTCCACCGCGTTGTGCCGGCCCACGTCCTCGCGCACCACGACCGTCTCGCCCTCGGCGGTGAACAGCCCGGCCGCGTGCAGGCCGCCCGTCTTGCCGAACACCCCCTGCCCGGCCCGCAACGCGCCCGGCAACCCGTACAGGACCTCGGGGGTGAGCCGCAGGTCGCCGGGCGGGAGCGGGCGGCAACGGCCGCGCAGCGCGTCGAGGCTCGCCGAGCCGCACACGCCGCACGCGCTGGAGGTGAGGAAGTGGCGCTCCAGCGCGGGCAGCTCGGGCATCGGGCCGCGCAGCCGCACGGTGACCGTGTTGTAGCGGGCCTCGGGCGGCAGGTCCTCGTCGGTGCAGTAGGCGATCGAGGCGATGCCGTCGTCGTGCGCCAGCCCCTCGCCGTGCAGGAACCCGGCGGCCAGCTCGAAGTCGTGGCCCGGCGTGCGCATGGTGATGGCGATCGTCCGGCGCACGCCCCCCGCGGCCGTCAGGCGGATCTCCAGCGGCTCCTCGGTCGCCAGGTCGTCGCGCCGCTCCACCGCCGAGCCGCCCGTCAGCTCGCGCACGCGCACCCGCCTGCTCGGGCCCGGCCGGGTCACAGCGGCCGCACCGTGACGAGCGCGTTGTAGTCGGGGATGCGGGCCTGCGGGGAGCGCCGCGCCTCGTCCAGCAGCACGTTGCCCTCCGGCCAGTGGACCTGGAGGTTGCCCGGCATCAGCGGCGCCCGCAGCACCTTGCCCCGGTAGGCGCGCTCGCCCGAGCGCAGCTCGACGGGGGCGCCGTCGGGCAGGCCGAGCCGGTCGGCGTCGTACTCGCTCATCAGCACAGCTTCGCGCATCGCGCCGTTGAAGCCGTCGAGGCGCTCGTGGACCATGCTGTTGAACTGCTTGCCGCGCCGCGTCGCCACCATGAACGCGCCGTCGGGGCGCTCCAGCGCGGGCGGCTCGACGGGGGAGAAGCGGGCCAGGCCGTCGGGCGTGGGGAAGCGGCCGCCGGGGCACAGGTGGGCGCCGCCGTACTGGACGCTGTCGCCGAAGCGCTTGAGGCCGGCGATGCCCTCGTAGAACGGGACGGCCCGCTCGATCTCGGCGCGGATCTGCGGGGTGCCGGTGAAGCGCACGTTCGCCGCGATGCCGGGCCGGGTGCGGGCGGCCAGCTCGGTGAAGATCTTCCACTCCGGCCACGCCTCGCCGATCCGCGGCCCCTCCACCTCCGGCGAGAAGATGATCCGCCGCTCGGTCGAGGTCTCGGTCACGCCGCCGGTCATCTCGTAGCGGGTCTGCGCGGGCAGCAGCAGCACGTCGCCCTCGGCGGGCACCAGCATCTGCGACGACAGCACGATGTCGACGTGCACCCGCAGCTTGAGCCGCGCCAGGGCCTCCCGGCAGTAGGCGGGGTCGGGCAGCACCTCCAGGAAGTTGCCGCCGGAGGAGACGAGTGCGTCGAGCTCGCCCGCGTGGGCCGCGTCGATCATGTCGGTCGCGGTCAGCCCCGGCGTGGCGGGCACCTCGAACCCCCACATGCCGGTGAACTTCGCGGCGTTGGCCTCGGTGATCGGCAGCCCGCCCGGCAGCCCGGTCGCGTACGCCCCCATCTCAGCCCCGCCCTGCACCCCGCTGTGGCCGCGGATCGGCATCAGCCCGCACCCCTCACGCCCGACGAACCCGCGCGCCAGCGCCAGGTTGACGATCGCGCGCACGTTGTCCTCGCCGTAGGAGTGCTGCGTGATGCCCATCGACCACACCAGCACCGCCGACCTGGCCTCGGCCAGCAGCTCAGCCATGCGCCGCATGTCGGCGCGGGTCGAGCCGGACAGCGCCTCCAGCGTCTCCCACGACTGCCCGGCCACCGCCTCGCGCACGGCCTCGAACCCGGTGGTGTGCCGCGCCACGAACTCCTCGTCCACCGCGCCGGCCTCGATCAGATGCTTGAGCACCCCGTTGAGGAACCCGATGTCGCCGCCCACGTTCACGCCGAAGAAGTCATCGGTGATCTTCGTCCCGAACACCGCCGACTCGGCGTTGGACGGCACCCAGTAGCGTTCCATCCCCGGCTCGCGGTAGGCGTTGACCATCGCGATCCGGGTGCCGGCCTTCTTGGCGTGGTAGAGGTACTTCATCGCCACCGGCTGGTTGTTCGACGGGTTGGAGCCGATGAAGACGATCAGGTCGGAGCCGATCCAGTCCGTGTAGGAGCAGGTCGTGGCCGCCGCCCCGATCGCCTCCTTGAGCGCCACGGTCGAGGGCGAGTGGCAGATGCGGGCGGCGTTGTCGATGTTGTTGGTGCCCAGCGCCCGCACCGCCTTCTGGGCCGCGTAGTAGTTCTCGTTCGGCATGCCGCGGCTGGTCAGATAGGCGCCGAAGCGGGTGTCGCGCAGCCCGCCTGCGGCCACGCGCAGCGCCTCGTCCCAGGAGACGCGGGTGAAGCCGGGCTCGCCGGCGCGCCGCAGCATCGGGTAGGGGAGCCGGCCCAGCTCGCGCAGCTCGGCGCTCTTCCTGCCGCTGAGCCCCGAGACGTCGCGCAGGAGCGACACGTCCAGCGCGGGCATCGTGTTGAGCGGCAGCAGCCGCAGCCTGATGTTGCACAGGTGGATCTCCGGCATGGTCCAGTCGCGCATGCCCTTGGTGCCCAGGGCGCAGCCGTCGCAGGTGCCCTGGTTGAGGATCCGCCACGCGTAGCGCCGGTTGCCCTTGACCGCCCGGAACGCCTTGACCAGCTCAAGGTAGTTGTTCGGCTTGCGCAGCCCCAGCCCGAACGGCCGCCACGAGGCCCAGTTGCGCGGATCCAGTCTCCTCATGTCCCCATCTTCTCCCCGGCACGGCCATGCCCCCGACCACGGCAAGATGGACGGGTGTCTCGTTACTCCGACCTCGACCGGCCGCCGCTCTCCGAGCAGGCGCTCAACCGAGCCCTGCTGCGGCCCGGCTCCCTGTGGACCGGCGTCACCGTCGTCGACAGCACCGGCTCCACCAACGCCGACCTGGCCAGGGCCGCCCGGGATGGCGCCGAGGAGGGGCGGGTGCTGGTCGCCGAGGAGCAGACCGCCGGGCGGGGCAGGCTCGGCCGCGCCTGGGGCGCCCCGGCCCGCGCGGGGCTGACCTTCTCCATCCTGCTCAGGCCCACCGTGCCGGTCGCCGCCTTCGGCTGGCTGCCGCTGCTGTTCGGGGTGGCCGCCGCGTCGGCGGTGCGCCGCCTGGCCGAGGTCGACGTACGCCTGAAGTGGCCCAACGACCTGCTCATCGGCGAGCGCAAGCTGGCCGGGGTGCTCGCCGAGCGGTCCGGTGACGCCGTCGTCATCGGCATGGGCCTGAACGTGCTGCTCACGCGGGACGAGCTGCCCGTGGAGACGGGCACGTCGCTGGTCGTCGAGGAGGCCGCCTGCCTCGACCGCGACCCGCTGCTGCGGGCGACGCTCCGGGAGATCGACGTCCACTACCGCGAGTGGACCGAGGCGGGCGGCGACGCCGACGCGTGCGGGCTGCGCGCCGCCTACCAGGCGTCCTGCGCGACGATCGGCCGCCGCGTGCGCGTCGAGCTGCCCGGCGGCGGCGCGCTCACCGGCCTGGCCACCGGCGTCGACACCGCCGGGCAGCTCCAGGTCGACACCGGCGCCGAGACCGCCGCGGCGAGCGCCGGCGACGTCGTGCACGTTCGGCCCGCGGCATAGCCGCCGGGGGCGGGGTGGTGGCAGCATGTCCGCATGACCATCCCCGACCATCACCTGACACAGGGTGAGCGGCGCGTGCGGTCCTTCCACCCTCACTGGAAGCGGCTGATCGTGCCTTTCGTCGCGCTCGTGCTCATCGCCGCGGCCACGGGCGCGGCGCTGTACTTCATCCCGGGCACCTGGGAGTACGCCTTCCACGCCCGCGTCGCGGTCGGCGTCATCGCCCTCCTCCTGCTGGTGATCTGGTCGTTCGTGCCCTACCTGCAGTGGAAGAACACCGGTTACGTGCTCACCACGCACCGCTTCTCGATCAGCACCGGCGTGCTGAACAAGTCGACGGACGAGATCCCCATGGCCAAGGTCAACACGGTCAGCTCCGACCAGACGTTCGCCGAGCGGCTGCTCGGCTGCGGCACGCTGGTCGTCGAGTCGGCCGGCGACCGGGGCCAGATCGTGCTGCGCGACATCCCACGCATCCAGGACGTCCGCATGGATCTGTTCCGCCTGGTGGAGGACGCTTCCGACGGCGAGGTCGACGAGCGCTAGCCTCCTGGGCGCGCATCCCTTGCGGAGATCATCCTCCTGACACAAGATGGCTGGCATGCCGTACGAAGTGCAGGGCGTCATCGCCACAGGCAAGGGCCGGGAAGTGGCCATCGAAACGGTGCTGGTGCCGGACCCGGGGCCCGGCGAGGCGGTGGTGAACGTGCAGGCGTGCGGCGTCTGCCACACCGACCTCCACTACCGGGAGGGCGGCATCAGCGACGACTTCCCGTTCCTGCTGGGCCACGAGGCGGCGGGCGTGGTCGAGGCCGTCGGCGAGGGCGTCACCGGGCTGGAGCCGGGCGACTTCGTGATCCTCAACTGGCGTGCCGTGTGCGGCCAGTGCCGGGCGTGCCTGCGCGGCAGGCCGTGGTACTGCTTCAACACGCACAACGCCGCGCAGAAGATGACGCTCACCGACGGCACCGAGCTGTCCCCCGCGCTGGGCATCGGCGCGTTCCTGGAGAAGACGCTGGTGGCCGCCGGGCAGTGCACCAAGGTCTCCGCCGAGGCGCCCGCGTCGGTGGCCGGGCTGCTGGGCTGCGGCGTGATGGCCGGCATCGGCGCGGCGATCAACACCGGCGGCGTGACCCGCGGCGACAGCGTGGCCGTGATCGGCTGCGGCGGGGTCGGCGACGCGGCCGTGCTCGGCGCCTCGCTGGCCGGCGCCGCCAAGATCATCGCGGTGGACGTGGACGACCGCAAGCTGGAGTGGGCGCGCGGCTTCGGCGCCACCGACACGGTCAACTCGCGCGAGAGCGACCCGGTCGAGGCGATCCGCGACCTGACCGGCGGGTTCGGCGCCGACGTGGTGATCGAGGCGGTCGGCCGCCCCGAGACCTACAAGCAGGCGTTCTACGCCCGCGACCTGGCCGGCACCGTGGTGCTCGTCGGCGTGCCGACGCCGGAGATGACGCTGGAGCTGCCGCTGCTCGACGTGTTCGGCCGGGGCGGGGCGCTGAAGTCCTCCTGGTACGGCGACTGCCTGCCGAGCCGCGACTTCCCGATGCTCATCGACCTGTTCCTGCAGCACCGGCTGCCGCTCGACAGGTTCGTCACCGAGACCATCGGCCTCGACCAGGTCGAGGAGGCGTTCGCCAAGATGCACCGCGGCGACGTGCTGCGCTCGGTGGTGATCCTCTAGATGCTCGACAGGGTCATCACCTCAGGCACGTTCTCGCTCGACGGCGGCACCTGGGACGTCGACAACAACGTCTGGCTGGTCGGCGACGCCCGCGAGGTCGTCGTCATCGACGCCGCCCACGACGCCAGGGCCATCGCCGACCGGGTCGGCGACCGCACGGTCCGGGCCATCGTCTGCACCCACGCGCACAACGACCACGTCAACGCCGCCAAGGAGCTGAGCGACCTCACCGGCGCGCCGATCCGGCTGCACCCGGCCGACCAGGTCCTGTGGTCGCAGGTCTACGGGGACGAGGTCACGTACACGCCGCTGGGCGACGGCGAGAAGATCGAGGCCGGCGGGATCGCGCTGCAGGTCCTTCACACGCCGGGGCACGCGCCCGGCGCGGTCTGCCTGTACGCGCCCGAGCTGTGCGTGCTGTTCAGCGGCGACACGCTGTTCAAGGGAGGGCCGGGGGCGACCGGGCGCTCGCACTCGTCGTTCGGCACGATCATCGAGTCGATCCGCGACCGCCTGCTGACTCTGCCGCCCGAGACCGTCGTCCACACCGGGCACGGCGACTCCACCTCGATCGGCGCCGAGGCCCCTCACCTGGAGGAATGGATCACGCGGGGCCACTGAGGTGTGGCTTACCTAACATAGGCAAGCCTTACCGCGGTGGGCTATCTTAGGTGTGCCTTACCTATCCCACCCCTGAGAGGCTCCCCGCGGATGTACGTGTGTGTTTGTCGTGCTGTGACCGAAAACGAGGTCCACGACTGCATCGCCGCGGGTGCGCGGAGTGCGAAACAGGTTCGCGACACCACGGGCGCCGGGGGCGACTGTGCCTCTTGCGTACGGAAGATCTGTGCGATCCTGAAGCGGTCTGAGGAACTGACCACCGCATAGCACAAGGGGCCCGTTCATGCAGGGCGACAAGCAGATCATCGAGCTGCTCAACGAGCAGCTCACGGCGGAGCTCACGGCGATCAACCAGTATTTCCTGCACGCCAAGATGCAGGAGAACTGGGGATACACCAAGCTCGCCGAGCACACCCGCGAAGAGTCGATCGACGAGATGCGCCACGCCGAGCGCCTCACCGACCGCATCCTCTTCCTCGAAGGACTGCCCAACTACCAGCGGCTCGGCACCCTGCACATCGGGCAGACCGTCCGCGAGCAGTTGCAGGCGGACCTGGAGGTCGAGCTCTCGGTGGTGCAGCGGCTGCGGCCGGCCATCCAGCTCATGCGCGAGAAGGGCGACATCACCTCGGCGCGGATCTTCGAGGACATCCTCGCCGACGAGGAGCAGCACATCGACTACCTCGAAACCGAGCTCGGCCTGATGCAGACCCTGGGCGACCAGCTCTACCTGGCCCGCTACGCCGAGCCGCCGTCCGTCGACGACTGAGCCCGCCGCGTCCGATCGCCCGCCGCGCCGACGGCGGGCGCGCGCGTTTCTGGTGCCAACTTTCGCCGCGGGGAACCACGGGGGCGTAACCCTTTTACCCACGGCAATCGCGGTAATTTAATCATGACTAACCGATATTTAGCCGCGTTTGCCCAGGTCAATGGATAGGTCAACGACGAGTCAAACCGCGCGCTGTGCCCGGGAAACGATCGCTTAAGGTCCTACGATCGCTCCATGACCTGCGTACTTCTCGCCGAGGATGACACCTCGATTTCCGAGCCGCTCGCGCGCGCCCTGCGCCGCGAGGGCTATCAGGTTGAGGTGAGCCCCGACGGCCCGCAGGCCCTGGAGAGGGCTCTGTCGGGGGGCATCGACCTCATCGTTCTCGACCTTGGCCTGCCCGAGATGGACGGCCTGGAGGTGGCCCGGCGGATCCGTGCCGAAGGGCACGGCACCCCGGTGCTGATCCTCACCGCCCGCGTCGACGAGGTCGACACCGTCGTCGGCCTCGACGCCGGCGCCGACGACTACGTCACCAAGCCGTTCCGGCTCGCCGAGCTGCTCGCCCGGGTGCGGGCGCTGCTGCGCCGCGGCACCTCCGAGACCCCGGTCGTGCAGGGCGTCCGCATCGACGCCGACTCCCGCCGCGCCTGGATGGGCGAGAAGGAGCTGCACCTGACCACGAAGGAGTTCGACCTGCTCAGGGTTCTGGTCCGCGACGCCGGAAAGGTGGTGACGCGCGAGCAGATCATGCGCGAGGTATGGGACACCAACTGGTGGGGCTCCACCAAGACACTCGACATGCACATCTCGTGGCTGCGCCGCAAGCTCGGCGACGACGCGGCCAAGCCCCGCTACATCACCACCGTCCGGGGAGTCGGCTTCCGCTTCGAACGCGAGTAGGCATGCGCCGACGCCTGCTCACCTCAACCCTGGTGGTGGCGGTCATCGCCGTCCTGCTGCTAGGGGTTCCCCTCGGCATCGTGGTCAGCCGGCTGATCGTCGACGACGCGGCCCAGCAGCTCAGGTCGGAGGCGACCCGTCTGGTCGGGGAGGTCGAATACGCCCGTATCCAAGAGACCCCGCTCGACCCCAAGCAGCTGGAGCAGAAATACCCCGACCGCTACATCCAGATATTCGAGCGCGGAAACCCGCCCAAGGCCACGGTCGTCGGCTCGCAGCCGTCGTCCGGGGAGCAGATGACCGAGGACGCGGAGTCCGACAGCGGCATCTTCGTCCGGGTGAGCCGCGACCGGGCCCAGGTCGAGCAGGACGTCTACGCCCGCCTGCTGCTGATCGTGGCGCTGGCCGTCGCGGCTCTCGCCGTGGCCGTGGGCCTGGCCATCGTGCAGTCACGCCGCCTCACGCTGCCGCTGCAGGACCTGGCCAAGATCGCCGAACGGCTCGGCTCGGGTGACGCCCGGCCGAGCAAGCACCGCTACGGCATCCCCGAGCTCGACCAGGTGGCCCAGGTGCTCGACCGCAGTGCCACGCGCATCTCCGACCTGCTCACCCGCGAACGCGAGTTCGCCACCGACGCCTCCCACCAGCTCCGCACCCCCCTCACCGGCCTCACCATGCGCCTGGAGGAGATCGTCGCCGCCTCCGACCAGCCCGAGGTGGTGCGCGAGGAGGGTGAGGCCGCCATCGTGCAGGCCGAGCGCCTCACGGCGGTCATCGACGAGCTGCTGGCAGCCGCGCGCCGCCAGCGGCACGCCCAGGCCGAGCCGATCTCCATCGACGAGGTGCTCATCCAGCAGGTGACCGAGTGGCAGCCGGTCTTCCGCGGCGTGGGCCGCACGCTCGTCCTCGCCGGCTCGCGCGACCTCAAGGCGCTGGCCACGACCGGCGGCTTCGGCCAGGTCATCGCGACCCTGCTGGAGAACTCCCTGCGCCACGGCGGCGGCACCGTCACCGTCACCACGACCAGTGGTGACAGCTCCGTGGTGGTCGAGGTGGCCGACGAGGGCCCGGGCATCTCCGACGAGATCGCACCCAAGATCTTCGAGCGCAACGTGAGCGGCGGCGGGGGCACCGGCCTCGGCCTGACGCTCGCCCGCGCGCTGGCCGCCGCCGACGGCGGCCGGCTGGAGCTGGTGCGGCGTCGCCCGGCGGCCTTCGCCGTCTTCCTGCGGCTGGCCGAGGACAACGGCCGCAACCGCGTCGTCAGCGGTCCTGCCTGACCCCCGTGTCGGGCAGCTCCGCCGGGATCGGCTCGGTCGCCTCCAGGAACACCCACTTCTTGTACGACCAGTAGCGGAACAGCGTGCCCAGGCCGACGCCGATGATGTTGGCGATGTTGGCGCTGACCGGGTCGTCCAGGTGCAGCGTGTAGGTGGTGAAGCCGATCACCAGCACGCCGAACAGCAGCGCGATGCCGTTGAGCAGGAAGAACAGGAAGTATTCGCGCCCCAGCCCGCTCTGCTCGCGGTGGCGGAACGTCCAGAACCGGTTGCCCAGGTAGGCGAACGAGGTGGAGATCGCCGTGGCGAACACCTTGGACGTCATCGGCCCGAGGTCGATCGCCAGCAGGAACAGGTTGTACATGCCCGTGTCGATCACGAAGGCGGCGGCACCGACGGTGCCGAACTTGGTCAGCTCATGGACCAGGGCGGCGAAACGCTGGTACAGGCCTTTGGCGAACTGCAGCACGCTCCTGCTCGCCCTTCCTTTTCGGCAGGCATGACGACTTCAGCGTACCGGTTGTCACAACGCCGGACGCGCCGCCCGGCAGGCGAGCTGGAGCGCCAACCTTTGCTGGGGATCGTCCAGGTCCGCGTGGAGCAGGGCTTCTATGCGGCGGATGTTGCGGCTCACGGCGTTTCGGTGCATGTGCAATTCCTCGGCGGCGCGGGCCGGGGAGCCGTGATGGTCCAGGTAGGCGCGCAGGATGCCGATCAGGTGGGCCGGGCGGTCGCCCTTGAGGTCGAGGATGGGCTGCAGCAGCTCCCTGACGGCCTGGTGGGCGGCGTCGGAGGCGTACCACTCCTCCAGCATGCGGTCCAGCCCGGCCAGGTCGTACACGGCGAGCGGGGCCGGGCTGCGCCTGAGCGCCGTGCGCGCCTCGGCGGCCGAGGTGCGCAGGCCGAGCAGGCCCCGGTGCGCGGTGCTCACGCCGCAGCGCAGCTCGGCGCCCGCCGGGCGGACCCGCTCCAGCAGGCGGGCCGCGTCGCGGGCGGCCTCGCGCAGGCCGGCCCGGCCCTGGTCGCGGGGGAGCGAGCGGACGACGACCAGCGCGTCACCGGCCAGCGCGCCGTTCCACTCCGGGCCGACGATCTCGCGGGCCGCCCGGACCGCCCTGGCCGCCACCGCGTCGAGCAGGGCGTAGCGTTGCGGGCCCTCCTCCATCACCGGTTCGAGGCGCAGCACCACGTGCCAGTCGTCGACCGGCAGCCCCAGCGCGCGGGCGCGCGGGGCCAGCTCCTGGGCCTGCTTCTCCGGCGCGACCAGCAGCTCGGTGAGCAGCTGCGCCCGCGACCTGCCCGCCGGCTCGTCGGCCGGTCCGGCGGCGGCCGCCAGCTCGGCGAAGCGCGCCACGACCTCCACCGCCGTGCCCAGGTGGCCGCCGGGGGCGTCGGCGCCCTCCTCGGGGAGCGGGACGCCGAGGGCCCCGGTCGCCGCCTCGGCGATGCGCTCCGGGGTGCCGCCCGCCCGCAGGACGGCGCGTACGGCGGCGACGGTCCTGGCCAGGGCGTCGGAGGCGTCGCCCGCGACGGCGCGCTCCAGGCCGACGACCAGCGCGGCCAGGTCGCCTCCGGCGGCGTACACCCCGATCCCGCTCCGCTCGGCCAGCGTGGCGGCGCTGCGGCCGGCCTCCGCGAGGTCCGGCCCGGTGAGCACCAGCGCTGCGGCGCGGGCGGCGGCGGCGTCGCGCAGCGCGACGTCGAGGCGGTAGGAGCCCGCCGCGCGGGAGGCAGCGGCGGTGAGGACGGCGATCGACCCGGCGGGCAGGCGGGCCACCTCGCGCAGGTCCTCCACGAGCCGCACCCCGGAGAAGGGACCGGCCGGGACAGGCCCGGCCAACCTCTGCAAATCCTCCAGTATGTGTGCCACCCGCACACGATAGCCCCATAAAGGTGCCCCCAGCACACCACTGCTGACCTGCGATTTCGTACCGTGAACAGGTGGACATCGGAACCGGGCTGCTGCCCGCGTTCGCCAGAGGGTGCGCCGTGCTCGGCTCGGGCGGCGGCGGCCCCGTCGCGATCGCGCGCGCGGCGGCCATGCAGGCGCTGGAGGACCACGGCCCCGTCGCCGTCGTGCGGCCCGGCGACCTCGCCCCGGACACGCTCGTCATGCCCGTCGGCACGGCCGGCTCCTCGGCGGTGATGTCGGAGCGGATCTGCGGCGTCAACGAGCCCGTCCACCTGCGGGCCAAGGTCGAGGAGCTGTTCGGCGCGCCCGTCGGCGCCGTCATGGCCAGCGAGATCGGCGGCGCCAACGGCTGCCTGGCCGTCGCCTGGGCCGCCGTCACCGGGCTGCCGCTGGTCGACGCCGACGGCATGAGCCGCGCCTTCCCCGGCATGGACCAGACGGTCATGGAGCTGCACGGCGTCCCGCCCACGCCCGCCGTGGTGTGCGACGAGCGCGGGCGCACCCTCGTCATCGAGAACGTGACAGGCCGCTGGCTGGAACGGCTGGTCAGGGCCTCGCTGGAGGCGTTCGGCGGCCAGGTCGCCACCAGCGAGTACATCCTGCGCGGCGGCCAGGTCGCCGCCTGCACGGCCGTCGGCTCCGTCACCCGCGCGCTGCGGCTCGGGACCTCCCTCCCCGAGCCGCTCATCACCGGCAAGGTGGCGGAGACGTCCGGGACCATCCTCATCGAGGGCCTGGGCCGCGACCTGGGCCGGCTCGCCAGGATCGAGGCGGGCAGCGAGTTCCACGCGGTCATCGAGGACGGCGCGCCGCTGGCCCTGGTCCCCGACGTGATCGCGCTGCTCGACACCCGCACCGAGGAGGTGCTGCGGGTCGAGCAGATCCGCTACGGCCTGCGCGTCAGCGTCGTCACCGTTCCCTGCGACCCGATCTGGCACACCCCCGCCGGTCTGCGCCTCGCGGGCCCCGCGGCCTTCGGCCTGGCGGGGCTGACCGGCGAGGGGAGGCCGTCATGAGCCCCGGGGTCGAGCGGCGGCAGGTCGGCATGGTGCGGGCCGGGGTGGACGTCGGGCCGACCAACACCGACGCCGCCCTGCTCGACGACGCCGGGCGCGTGCTCGCCACCGTCAAGGTCGCCTCCGTCCCCGACGACCCGGTGGCCTGTGTACGCGCCGCGCTCGGGGCGCTGCCGCCGCACGAGTCCGCCCAGGTCGCGGTGGGCCTGCGCGGCGCGGCCACCGCCGTGACCCGGCGGCGCGGCCTGCGCCGGGTGGCGGTGCTGCGCATCAGCGGCGAGTCCGGCCGCGCCGTACGCCCCCTGTCGGGCTGGCCGGAGGACCTGCGCGCGGCCGTCAGCGCCGGGACGGCCACCGTCGCCGGAGGCGGCGGCCTGGACCGCGAGGACTGGACCCCGCTGGACCGCGACGCCGTGGCCCGCTTCGCCGCCTCGGCGGCGGGCGCCGCCGAGGCCGTCGCCGTCACCGGCCTGTTCTCCCCGCTGGACGGCCGCCAGGAGCGGGAGGCCGCCGAGATCATCCGGGCCGAGGCCGGCGACCTGCCGATCTCGCTCTCCGCCGAGCTCGGCTCGATCGGCCTGCTGGAACGCGAGAACGCCACCGTGCTGGACGCCGCCCTCTCGGGCTTCGCCGGAGCCGTCGCCGAAGGGCTGGCCGAGACGCTGTCGGGCCTGTGCCCCGGCGCGGCGGTGTTCGTGACGCGCGGCGACGGCACGCTGATGAGCCTGGAGCACCTGGCCAGGCATCCCGGGCTGAGCCTGGGCAGCGGCCCCGCCAGCGTGCTGCGCGGCGCGGGCGTGCTCGCCGGCCTGCACGACGCCGTGGTCGCCGACGTGGGCGCGGCCCGCGTCCGCGTCGGCGTGCTGGCCGGCGGCTTCCCCGAGGAGGCGGTGCGCGGGGCCGGGATCGGCGGCGTGCCCGTGGGCCTGCGCATCCCCGGCCTGATCCGGGTGCCGCGCCCGATCGACCCCGCCGAGCTGGCCGAGGCCGTCGACCGGCTGCAGCCCGGCCCGGCGCGGCTCCCGCTCGTCGTGGTCGGCGGCGGCGCGCACGCCGTCCCCGGCGGCCTGCACCCCGCGCACGGGCTGTGCGCCGGCGCCATCGGCGCGGCCGTCAGCCCCGTCGGCGGCCAGTACGAACGGATCGTCCGGCTGCCCGGCGCCGCCGCGCGTGAGGCCGTCGCCGAGGAGGCCAGGGCCGCCGCCGTGCGCGCCGGGGCCGACCCGCGCGACGTGGCGCTGGTCGAGGTGGACGAGACCCCGCTCGACTACCTGCCCGGCTCCTTCGTCAGGCTCCGCGCCCGCGCGGCCGGCCGCCCCTCGCATCTGTGAACCCCCCTGAGAAAGGCGAGCACGTGACCACCGACTCCGACTATCCCCTTGAGCGGGTGCCGCAGAGCGCGCGGTACCCGTGGTTCAACGTGGCCGTGCAGCGGTTCGGCCAGCTCTCCGACCTGACGCAGTTCCTGCTCGGCGCGACCCTCGGCGCCGGCCTGTCGTTCTGGGGGGCGTTCTGGGCGTTCACCCTCGGGTCGGTCATCCTGGAGGTCGTCTGCATCTTCGTCGGCATCGCCGGCATGCGCGAGGGCCTGTCGACGTCCATGCTGGCCCGGTGGACCGGCTTCGGCCGCTACGGGTCCACGCTGATCGGAATCGTCATCACGCTGAGCCTGTTCGGCTGGTTCGGCGTGCAGACCGCGGTGTTCGCGGCCGGGCTGCACTCGATCATGTCGTGGCTGCCGCTGTGGGCGTGGTCGCTGATCGCCGGGATCGGCGTGACGCTGCTGGTCATCCGCGGGTTCAAGGCCATGGGGATGACCGCGTTCATCACCGTGCCGGCGTTCCTCGGACTGGCCGGGTGGGCGATGTGGGTGGAGATCTCCCGCCACGACCTGGGCACGCTGGTGGCCTCGCCGCCGTTCGGCGAGCCCATCAGCATCGCCACCGGCGCCACCATCGTGGCCGGCTCGTACATCGTCGGCGCCGTCACCACGCCCGACATGACCAGGTTCAACCGCAACACCGGCGACGTGGTCAAGCAGACGCTCGTCGGCATCTCGCTCGGCGAGTACGTGCTCGGCCTCGCGGGCGTGCTGCTGGCCTACGCGGTCAAGACGTCGGACGTGATCGCGATCATCACGGCGTCGTCCGGCGTGGTCGGCGTCATCGTGCTCATCTCCGCCACCGTCAAGATCAACAACTGGAACCTGTACTCCTCCACGCTCGGCCTGCTCAACGCCGTCGAGACCACGACCGGCGTGCGGCTGAACCGGGTCACGGTCACGATCGGCGTCGGCGTCCTCGGCAGCGTGCTCGCCGCCCTCGGCATCCTGGAGCGGTTCACCGACTTCCTGCTGATCCTCGGCGTCGTCACGCCGCCGATCGCCGGGATCATGGTCGCCGAGTACTTCGTGGTGCGCCGCTGGCGGCCGGTGCTCGACGCCTCACGCGCCGCCGGGCGGCTGCCCGACACCGAGCCCGCCTGGGTGCCCGCCACGCTCGTCATCTGGGCTGCCGCCGCCCTGTTCGGCTGGCTCAGCGAGCACTACCAGTGGATCGGCATCCCCGCGCTCAACTCCCTCCTGCTCGCCGGACTGGCCTACGTCGTCGCCGGCCGGCTCGGCCTGGTCCGCGCCAGCCGTGAACAGCCCGTCCTCGCCTAGAAAGTCCCGTACATGCGCATCGGCATCGACGTCGGCGGCACCAACACCGACGCCGCCCTCATCGGCGACGGCGGCCAGGTGCTCGCCACCGTCAAGTCCCCCACCACCGAAGACGTCACCGGCGGCGTCGCCGCGGCCATCGCCGGGCTCGGCGCCACCGAGGCGTCGGCCGTGATGATCGGCACCACCCACTTCGTCAACGCCCTCGTCGAGGCCGCCCGGCTGGAGCCCGTCGCCGCCGTCCGGCTCGGCCTGCCCGCCACGGCCGCGCTCCCGCCCCTGGTCGACTGGCCCGACCGGCTGCGCGAGGCCGTCGAGGGCGCCGTCTACCTGTGCCACGGCGGCCACGAGTACGACGGCACGCCCATCTCCGCCCTCGACCCCGGCGAGCTCCGGCGGGTCGCCGCCGACATCCGGGCCCGCGGCCTGCGCACGGTCGCGATCTCCTCGGTGTTCTCCCCGGTCAGCGCCGACTCCGAGCGCCAGGCCGCCGACATCCTGGCCGCCGAGCTGGGCCCCGAGGTCCACCTGTCGCTGTCCCACGAGATCGGCAGGGTCGGCCTGCTGGCCAGGGAGAACGCCACCATCGTGAACGCCGCCCTGCGCCCGCTCGCCGGCCGTACGGTCGCGGCGTTCGCCGAGGCGCTGGCGGTGGCGGGCATCCGGGCGCCGCTGTTCCTGTCGCAGAACGACGGCACGCTCATGGACGTGGACCACGCCCGCCGCTACCCGGTGGCCACCTTCGCCTCCGGGCCGACGAACTCCATGCGCGGAGCCGCGTACCTCTCGGGGCTGACCGACTGCGCGGTCGTCGACATCGGCGGCACCACCACGGACGTCGGCATCCTGAACGGCGGCTTCCCGCGCGAGGCCGCGGGCGAGGCGCTGGTCGCCGAGGTGCGCACCAACTTCCGCATCCCGGACGTGCTGTCCATCGGCATCGGCGGCGGCTCGATCGTCGCCGCCGACGGCAGCGTGGGCCCGCGCAGCGTCGGCTACCGGCTCACCGCCGAGGCGCTGGTGTTCGGCGGCGGCACGCTGACCGCGACCGACCTGGCCGTGGCCGCCGGGCAGGCCGTCGTCGGCGACCCCGCCCGCGTCACCGGCGTGGACCACGAACGCCCGCTGAAGATCATCGCCGAGCGCGTCGCCGAAGCGGTGGACCGCATGCGCACCAGCGCCGCCCCGCTGCCCGTCGTCCTCGTGGGCGGCGGCAGCATCCTCGTCGGCGAGCTGCCCGGCTTCGCCGACGTGCGCCGCCCCGACCACTACGAGGTGGCCAACGCCGTCGGCGCGGCCATCGCCCAGGTCGGCGGCGAGGTCGACCGGGTGTTCTCGGGCCCGCGCGAGAGCGTGCTGGCCGAGGCCAAGAACGAGGCGGTCGCGCGGGCCGAGCGCGCCGGGGCACGCGCGGGCAGCGTGCGGATCGTGGACGTGGAAGAGCTGCCGCTCGCCTACCTGCCGGGTGACGCCACCCGGGTCAGGATCAAGGCCGTCGGCGACCTGGACCTGGAGAAGATCGATGCGTGAGATCGGGATCGACCGGCTCGACGACCTGGCGCGCGGCGCCGGCATCCTCGGCACCGGCGGCGGCGGCGACCCGTACGTGGGCAAGCTGCTGGCCCGCGAGGCCATCCGCAGGCACGGCCCGGTGACCGTGTACGACATCGACGAGGTGCCCGCCGACGCCACCGTCGTCGCCGTGTCCGGGATGGGCGCGCCGACCGTGCTGCTGGAGAAGCTGCCCGCCGGCACCGAGGAGCTGACCGCGCTGCGCGCACTCGAAGCCGTGCTCGGCCGCCCCGCCACGCACATCGTGCCCATCGAGATCGGCGGCGTGAACTCGATGATCCCCATCGCGGCCGCCGCCCAGGCCGGGCTGCCGCTCGTCGACGGTGACGCGATGGGCCGGGCCTTCCCCGAGGCCCAGATGGTGCTGCCCACCCTCATGGGCGTGCCCAACACGCCGATGGCCGTCGCCGACGACAAGGGCAACACGCTCGTCGTCGACACCGTGTCCAACCAGTGGGCCGAACGCATCACCCGGGCCGCCTGCGTGCAGATGGGCTGCCAGGTCTCCTGCGCCGACACCGTGCTGCGCGGCGACCAGCTCCGCGACGGCCTGGTCCCCGCCACGCTGACGCTCGCCGAGAACCTCGGCAAGGCCGTGCGGCGGGCCCGCGCCGCCAACGCCGACCCGGTGCGCGCCGCCCTGGACGTGCTCGGCGGCGTCAAGCTGTTCACCGGCAAGGTCGTCGACGTCGAACGCCGCACCACCGGCGGCTTCGCCCGGGGCAACGCCCGACTGGAGGGCACGGGCACGCTGGAGCTCAGCTTCCAGAACGAGCACCTGCTCGCCCGCCGCGACGGCGAGATCGTGGCGACCACCCCGGACCTGATCTGCGTCCTCGACACCGACTCCGGCGAGCCCGTCACGACCGAGGCCATGCGCTACGGGCTGCGCGTCACCGTCATCGCCGCGCCGTGCGACCCGCGCTGGGCCTCGCCCGCCGGGCTGGAGCTCGCGGGGCCCCGCTACTTCGGCTACGACTGCGACTACCTGCCCCTTCGGGGTAGGTATGCTCAAGTCACGTGAACGCATACAGTCCCATCGGCCCCGTGGTCGGCATCGTCGGCGCGGGACAGCTCGCCAGGATGACCCAGCAGGCCGCCATCGCGCTCGGGGTGGAGCTCCGGGTGCTGGCCAACGCCCCCGGAGAGAGCGCCGCCCGGGTCATCGTCGACACCCGCATCGGCGACTACCGTGACCTGGCCGACCTGCGGGAGTTCGGCAAGGGCTGCGACGCGATCACGTTCGACCACGAGCACGTGCCCACCGAGCACATCCGGGCGCTGGCCGCCGGCGGCCTCCAGGTCCACCCCGGCGCCGACGCGCTCGTCCACGCCCAGGACAAGGCCGTCATGCGCGAGCGGCTGACCGCCATCGGCGCGCCCTGCCCGGCGTGGGCCCGCGTGTCCGACGCCGCCGAGGCCGTCGCGTTCGCCCAGGAGCACGGGTGGCCGTTCGTGCTCAAGGCGATCCGGGGCGGCTACGACGGGCGCGGTGTGTGGGTGTGCCGCACCGAGGCCGACGTGACCGAGGCGTTCGCGGCCGGGGTGCCGCTGATGGCCGAGGCGTTCGTCCCGTTCGAGCGGGAGCTGGCCGTGCTCGTCGCCCGCTCCCCGCACGGGCAGGGCGTCAGCTACCCGGTCGTCGAGACCGTGCAGCAGGACGGCATCTGCGTCGAGGTGCTCGCCCCCGCCCCCGGGCTCGACCCGGAGGAGGCCGCCCAGGCGCAGCGGGTCGCGCTCAACATCGCCCACGAGCTCGGCGTGACCGGGCTGCTGGCCGTCGAGATGTTCCAGACGGCCGGCGGGCTGGTGGTCAACGAGCTGGCCATGCGGCCGCACAACAGCGGCCACTGGACCATCGAGGGCGCCCGCACGTCGCAGTTCGAGCAGCACCTGCGGGCGGTGCTCGACCTGCCGCTCGGCTCGCCGTCGATGACCGCGCCCGTGGTCGTGATGGCCAACCTGCTCGGCGGCGACGACCCCGACCTGTTCAAGCGGTACGAGCACGTCATGGCGCACGACCCCGGCGTGAAGGTGCACTTCTACGGCAAGGAAGTGCGTCCCGGGCGCAAGATCGGGCACGTCACGGTGACGGGCGACGACCTCGACTCCTGCCGCGCCCGCGCCCGCCACGCCGCCGTCCACCTCACCACCGGGGAGTACGCATGATCGGCATCGTCATGGGAAGCGACTCCGACTGGCCGGTGATGAAGCTGGCCGCGGAGGCCGTCGCCGAGTTCGGGGTGCCGTTCGAGGCCGACGTCGTGTCGGCCCACCGGATGCCTGCCGAGATGATCGACTACGGCACGCAGGCGGCGTCCCGCGGCATCCAGGTGATCATCGCCGGGGCCGGCGGGGCCGCCCACCTGCCCGGCATGCTCGCCTCCGTGACGCCGCTGCCCGTCATCGGGGTGCCGGTGCCGCTGAAGTACCTCGACGGGATGGACTCGCTGCTGTCCATCGTGCAGATGCCCGCCGGGGTGCCCGTCGCCACCGTGGCGGTCGGCGGCGCGCGCAACGCCGGGCTGCTGGCCGTACGCATCCTGGCCGCCTCCGACGCGGGGCTGCGGGAGCGGATGGTGACCTTCCAGGAGACGCTGAAGGAGCAGGCGCACGCCAAGGGCGCGCGGCTGCGCGCCGAGGCGGCGTCGCTCGCCGGGACGCGGCCGCTCTCGTAGGGGCCGCGTCACACCACGTACCCGGCGCGCTGCGTGAGTGGCGCGCCGGAGGTCTCAGGGGCGGCCGAGAGCCCGGTAGTGCCAGCCCGCCGAGCGCCACGCCTCGGCGTTGAGCGCGTTGCGCCCGTCGACGATCCTGCGCGTGGCCACGACCGAGCCGAGCTCCTCCGGGTCGAGGGCCACGAACTCGTCCCACTCGGTCAGCAGCAGCACGACGTGCGCCCCGCGCACCGCCTCCACCGCCGACGCGCCGTAGTTGAGCTCCGGGTGCGCCTTGCGCGCGTTGTCCAGCGCGATCGGGTCGTAGACCGTGACCTGGCCGCCCTGGTGCCCGATCGTCACGGCGACGTCCAGCGCCGGTGAGTCGCGGATGTCGTCGGAGTTCGGCTTGAAGGCCGCGCCGAGCACGCCCACCGTGCAGCCCCGGAACGAGCCGCCGGCCAGCTCCCTGGCCAGGTCCACCATCCGCGCCCGGCGGCGCATGTTGATCGCGTCGACCTCGCGCAGGAACGTCAGCGCCTGGTCCGCGCCCAGCTCGCCGGCCCGCGCCATGAACGCCCTGATGTCCTTGGGCAGGCAGCCGCCGCCGAAGCCGAGCCCCGGGTTGAGGTAGCGCCCGCCGATGCGGTCGTCGTACGACAGGGCCAGCGAGAGCTGCTGCACGTCGGCGTGGGCGGCCTCGCACACCTCGGCCATCGCGTTGATGAAGGAGATCTTGGTGGCCAGGAAGGAGTTGGCCGCCGTCTTGACGAGCTCGGCCGTGGGGAAGTCGGTGACGACCATCGGCACCTCGCCCAGCGGCTCGTACACCTCGCGCAGCATCTTCTCGGCCCGCTCGCTGCGTACGCCGATCACGATCCGGTCGGGGTGGAGCGTGTCCTGGACAGCGAAGCCCTCGCGCAGGAACTCGGGGTTCCACGCCAGCTCGGCCTGGGTCCCGGCCGGGGCCAGCAGGGCGAGCTTGTCGGCCAGCCGACCCGCGGTGCCCACCGGCACGGTCGACTTGCCGACCACCAGGCACTCACGGTCGAGGTAGGGGGCCAGCGACTCGATCGCGGCGTCCGTGTAGGACACGTCGGCGGCGTACTCGCCGCGTTTCTGCGGGGTGCCGACGCACACGAAGTGCACGTCGCCGAAAGCGCCCACCTCCTCGTAGGAGGTGGTGAACCGAAGCCGGCCGGATTCGAGCCCCCGGCGCAGCACCGGCTCCAGGCCGGGCTCGTGGATCGGGAGCTCACCGTTGTTGAGACGGCGGATCTTGTCGGCGTCGATGTCGAGGCCGAGGACGTCGTATCCGAGATCAGCCATGCAGGCCGCATGGGTGATGCCCAGGTAACCGGTCCCGATCACCGTGAGGCGATATGGCACGAGTGAACTCCTTTCGATCGCCGTGGCATGCTACCGGCTCTTGGCTACCCCCTTCGTGCCACCTGGGCATACCCCGCAAACCGTACCGACTGGTAACAAGATGCTCGGACGTCCTAGTATCTCTGTATGGACTTTCCTCTGTACGCGCCCGCCGAAGAGCACGACATGCTCAGGGACACGGTCAGGGCCCTCGCCGACGAGAAGATCGCCCCGCGTGCCGCCGAGGCGGACGAGAACGAGGAGTTCCCCTGGGACGTCTACAAGGCCCTGGTCGCCGCCGACCTGCACGCCGTCCACGTACCTGAGTCCTACGGCGGAGCCGGGGCCGACGCCCTCGCC
The DNA here is from genome assembly GCF_040639085.1 of Nonomuraea sp. NPDC023979. Taxonomy (NCBI): domain Bacteria; kingdom Bacillati; phylum Actinomycetota; class Actinomycetes; order Streptosporangiales; family Streptosporangiaceae; genus Nonomuraea; species Nonomuraea sp. NPDC023979. The sequence continues at coordinate 416,247 of NZ_JBEZZG010000002.1, read as the reverse complement.
GCGGTCATCGTCATCGAGGAGGTCGCCCGCGCGTGCGCCTCCTCCTCGCTGATCCCCGCCGTCAACAAGCTCGGCACCGTCCCGCTGCTGCTGTCGGCGTCGGAGGAGCTGAAGTCCGCCTACCTCCGCCCCGTCGCCACCGGCGAGGCGATGTTCTCGTACGCGCTCTCCGAGCCGGAAGCCGGATCCGACGCCGCCGCCATGAAGACCCGCGCCGTCAAGGACGGTGACCACTACGTCCTCAACGGCACCAAGATGTGGATCACCAACGCCGGCGTGTCCGAGTACTACACCGTCATGGCCGTGACCGACCCGTCCGCCGGGGCGCGCGGAATCTCCGCCTTCGTCGTGGAAAAGTCCGACGAAGGCGTCTCCTTCGGCCCCAAGGAGCGCAAGCTCGGCATCAAGGCGTCACCCACCCGCCAGGTCATCCTCGAGAACGTCCGCATCCCCGAATCCCGCATGATCGGCGAGCCCGGAACCGGCTTCAAGACCGCCCTGGCCACGCTCGACCACACGCGCGTCACCATCGCCGCCCAGGCGCTCGGCATCGCCCAGGGAGCCCTCGACTACGCCGTGGGGTACGTCAAGGAGCGCAAGCAGTTCGGCCGGCCCGTGGCCGACTTCCAGGGGCTGCAGTTCATGCTGGCCGACATGGCGATGAAGCTGGAGGCCGCCCGGCAGCTCACCTACCACGCGGCCGCCAAGTCCGAGCTCGCCATGCACGGCAAGCCGCAGAAGGACCTCACGTTCCTGTCCAGCGCCGCCAAGTGCGCGGCCTCGGACGCCGCCATGGAGATCACCACCGACGCGGTGCAGATGCTGGGCGGGTACGGGTACACGAAGGACTTCCCGGTGGAACGCATGATGCGCGACGCCAAGATCACCCAGATCTACGAGGGGACCAACCAGATCCAGCGCATGGTCATGGCCAGGCAGCTGCTCAAGTAGGCGCCCAAAGGCATGGCCTTCGCCGGCGAGGCGCTTCGCGCCGTCGAGCTCATTGGGGGGCACAGCCCCCCAAACCCCCAGCATAAAGCGCTTCGCCGCGTCGATAAGCAGGGGCCGGACTGGGTGTGTCGCCCGTTCTCGATCCCCTGGTAAGGGCGCCTTCTGGGCCTGGTCGGTGCTGGTTTAGGTTGGGCGGGTGGGGACTTATGGGGAGCTGCCGGCTGAGCTGGTGACCGAGCGGTTGCGGTTGCGGGCCTGGGTGCCGTCGGATGCCGAGGGCTACCACGGGTTGTGGCTGGAGCGGGATCCCCGGGTGCCGTCGGCGCGGCGGGTCGACGACGAGGGGCGGCCGACGGTCGAGGACCTTCGCGGCCGGCTCGTGGAGGACCCGCGGGGGGCGGAACCCGGGCTCGGGCTGTTCCCTGTCGAGCTGCGGGACACCGGGGAGTTCATCGGGTACTGCGGGCTGATCGTCGGCCAGGCGTCCTTCGACGAACCCGAGATCGCGTACGAGCTGGCGCGGCGGGCGCACGGTCATGGGTACGCGACGGAAGCCGCCCGCGCGGTCCTGGAGGCCGCGGTCCGGACGGGGCGGCGACGGCTCTGGGCGACCGTGCGGGAGTGGAACGCGCCCTCGTTCCGCGTCCTTGAGAAGCTCGGGTTCCACCCCAGTGGCCGCGTCACCGAGGACGCCGAGCACGGCGACTCGATCTGGATGACGCGCGTACTCGACCCGAGGTAGCGGCGCGAGCGTCTCCAGAAGCCCTATCGGCGGCCCGCCACGCGGACGGCCAGGCCCAGAGCTCGGCTCCGGTCGCGCCCGGACTGAACGGGAGCGCCCGGGGCGACATGACAGATGTCATGTCGAGGCGTGACATCCCCATGCGGTCACCTGCGGTTCCGGCACTACTGACACCTGTGCGGCTCCTCCAGAGTGGTCCTCATGGATACCCCCACTCCGTACCGACGGAGCTCACCCGTGAACGGCGCCCCGAAGTGGATCTCCTGGCTGTTGCGGCGCTGGCCGACGGCGCTGGCGCTGGCGGCGACAGCGCTGACGTTCGGCGGGTCGTCGTCCGGCGACGGCGTCGCCGGTCTCGCCCACGCCCTCATGCTCCTCCCGCTGCTCTACCTGGTGGTGGCCAAGCTGCGACGGCGCGCGGCGACCTGGCCCGGGCTGGGGATCGGCATCGTCGGCGTCGTCGGGCTGCGGGCGCTGGACGTGATCCAGCCCGCGGCCGTCATCACCGCGATCGCGCTGGTCGTGCTGGTGTGGGGCGCGGTGGACGGGCAGCTCCGGCGCGACGGGACGTTCCGCGTCCAGGCGCTGGGCATGCTGGTGTTCGGCGGGCTGGCGCTGGCCGGGCTCGCGGTCGACCCGGATCTGGGCCGCTACCTCGTGGCCGCCGGCTGGTTCTTCCACGGGGTCTGGGACTTCGTCCACCTGAAGATGGACAAGGTCGTGGCCCGCTCGTTCGCCGAGTGGTGCGGGGTGGTGGACGTGGCCATCGCGGCCCAGCTCGTCCTGATGTTGTGACCGGGCGGAATAGCGCCGCCCCAAGCGGGGGATGCCACGGGGCATGGGTCGAACCTTGATCATCCTGCGGCGGGCGGCGTGCGTCGCCACGCTCGCCCTCCTGTTCCTCCCGGCCGTCGCCGCCCTCCCGGCGTCGGCCGAGCCCCGTAAGCGCTCGACCGCCGAGGCGTCGGCCCGGCGGATGCTGGCCCAGCTCAAGGTCGCCCGGCCGTTATCCATCCGCGGCTACAGCCGCAAGCGGTTCCAGCCCCGGTGGGCCCACCACAAGGGCACGTGCAGCGTACGGGAGACGGTCCTGGCCCGTGACGGGCGCCGCGTCCGCCGCAACGCCGCCTGCCACCCCGTCAAGGGCCGCTGGTACAGCCCGTACGACGGCAAGTGGCTCAAGAGCGAGAAGTACGTGGACGTCGACCACGTCGTGCCGCTCTCCTACGCCTGGCGCTCCGGGGCCAAGCGGTGGAGCCAGGCCAAGCGCCGCGCCTTCGCCAACGACCTGCGCCGCCCCGAACTGCTCACGGTCAGCCACTCCTCCAACATCGCCAAGGGCGGCCAGGGCCCGCAGAGCTGGCGCCCGCCGCGGCGTGCGTACTGGTGCCGGTACGCGACCTCGTGGATCACCGTGAAGCGGCACTACCGGCTCTTCGTGACCCGCAACGAGCGCACGGCCCTGCTCAACATGCTCCGCACCTGCTGAGGCGCACGAAGATACAGAAGTACAGTTCTCAGAACTGTACTTCTGTGTGTGAGAGGGGCGGGCTCCGGCTTCACGGATGAGCTCGGCGGGCCCGCCGGGCCTACGACGCGGCGGGTCAGGGGCCGCGGTGGCGGGTTACGGCGGCGGCGGTGCGGTCGACGTCGCCGGCCGCGATCGCCTCGACCAGCTCGGCGTGGATCTCGGCCCGTTCGTCCAGGTAGCCGTCGGGGTGGGTGGCCCCGGCTCCGGTGGACAGGTCGGCGATGCACCGCGTCATGCTCTGGTAGACGGCCTTGGCCAGCGGGTTCGGGCTGATCTGGGCGATGCGCTCGTGCAGGGCCCAGTTGGCGCGCAGGAAGCGTTCGGCGTCGCCTGTCGACTTCCTGAGCCGCGCCACGAGCCGGCGCAGCGCCGTGACGTCGGCGGACGTGCGGTGGCGGGCGGCGTCGGCGGCGATCAGGGGCTCCAGCGACTCGCGTACGGCGATCGCGTCGGCCACGGTGGTGGGCTCGCGGCGGACGGTGAGCAGGGTGTGCCGGAGCCGGACGACGGGGTTGGGTTCGGCGACGAACAGGCCGCCGCCGCGGCCGGGGCGGATGTGGACGCTGCCTCGGTCGCTGAGGAGGCGCACCGCCTCGCTGATGGTGGCGCGGCCGAACCCGGAGCGGTCGCGGAACTCCTCCATGGTGCCGATCAGGTCACCGGGCCCGAGACCCCGTTCGGTGATCATGGCTTCGATGTCGGCGGCGAGGGCTTCGGCCCGCGTCAATGGGGAAACCACCGGACAAAAGTAGCAGATCGCGCTACGCTCCAGCGTTGACAAACCTTCGAAAGGTACGGGTGTTTTGATGCCGAGCGATCCGTTACTCCAGCAGGTGCTGAACGGCGTCGACGGGACCGACGATCGGGTCAACGAGATCGTCTCGTCGCTGATCTCCCACCTGCACGCCTTCGTCGCCGAGGTGCGCCCCACCGAGCGGGAGTGGCTCGCCGGGCTGGACTTCCTGGCCGAGACCGGGCAGCGGTGGTGCGGGCCGCACCGCAACGAGTTCATCCTGCTGTCGGACATGCTGGGCCTGACCACCGCCGTCGACGACGTGAACCACGCCGGCCCCGAGGGCATGACGCCCTCCTCGGTGCAGGGCCCGTTCCACTCGCCGGCCCCGGCGCGCGAGCTCGGCGACTGGATCGCCACCGGCCCGGAGCGCGAGCGCGGCACCCCGGCCGTGGTGCACGGCCGGGTGCTCGGCACCGACGGCACGCCCGTGCCGGGCGCGCTCGTGGACGTCTGGCAGGCCGATGACGCCGGCCTGTACGACAGCCAGGACGAGGAGCAGGAGCTGGGCAACCTGCGCGCCCTGCTGACTGCCGGCCCCGACGGCGGCTACTGGTTCCGCACGATCCGGCCCAGCAGCTACCCGGTGCCGGTCGACGGCACCGCGGGCCGGCTGCTCCGGGCGATCGGACGGCACCCGATGCGCCCCGCGCACGTGCACCTCCAGGTGTCGGCGCCCGGCTACCGGACGCTGACCACGCACGTGTTCCTGGCGGGCGACCCGTACCTCGACTCCGACGCCGCCTACGCGGTCAAGCCCGAGCTGGTCCGTGAGCCGGTGCGGCGGGAGGGCCCGGACGAGCGGTGGGGGATGGACACGCCGTTCGAGGAGCTGGAGTTCGACGTGCGGCTGGTGCGCGAGGAGGCGCGGTGAAACTCGTTGGAGTGATCATCAACGGGCGGCCGTGGGTGGCCCGCCTGGACGGCGACCTGGACAAGGGCCTCGACGGCGCCGAGGTGCGGCCGATCGCCGAGGTGGACGCGTTCTGGGCCGACACCGCGCGCTCGCTCGCCGCCGAGCCCGGCGCGCCCGTGGCCGCTGGTGAGGTGGAGCTCGTCCCGCCGGTGCCTGCCGGCGCCCGGGTCATCTGCGTCGGGCTGAACTACCGGGCCCACGCCGCCGAGGGCGCGTTCGCCGTACCGGAGCATCCGACGCTGTTCGGGCGCTGGACCGCGTCGCTGAGCGTCGGCGGGGTGCCCGCGCCGGTGCCCGCCGACGAGGCCGGGCTCGACTGGGAGGGCGAGATCGCCGCGTACGTCGGCGCGCCCCTGCGCGAGGCCGACGCCGACACCGCGCGGGCCGCGGTCCTCGGCTACTCGGCCTTCAACGACCTCACCGCCCGGCGCGCCCAGAAGCTGACCACGCAGTGGACGCTCGGCAAGAACGGCGACCGCACCGGCCCGCTCGGCCCGCTGGTCACCGCCGACGAGGTCGGCGACCTGCGTGACGGGCTGCGGCTGCGCACCCGCGTCAACGGCACGCTGGTGCAGGACGGCAACACCAAGGACATGATCTTCGAGGTGGGCGAGGTGCTGTCGCTGATCAGCCGCACCCTCACCCTCCACCCCGGCGACGTGCTCGCGACCGGCACCCCCGAGGGCGTCGGTTACGTACGCACGCCGCCCTGGCTGCTCGGCCCCGGCGACGTCGTCGAGGTCGACGTCGAGCGCCTGGGGGTCCTGCGCACGCCCATCGTCGGCTCCTCAGCGAAGGACACCCCGTGACGGAAACCGAGGTCGTCATCGCGGGCGGCGGGCTCGTCGGCCTGACGCTCGCCCACGAGCTGGGCTCGCGCGGCATCGGCTGCGTGCTCGTGGAGCCGCGTACGGAGGCCGGGAACGGCTCGCCGCGCTGCAAGCAGATCAACCCGAGGTCGATGGAGATCTTCCGCAGGCTCGGCGTGGCGGCGGACATCCGGGACAACGCGCGGCTGCCGTTCGGCTGGGCGGACTCGGCGGTGTTCTGCGCCAGCCTGACCGGGCACCGCATCGAGCGCTTCGACGGCATCTTCGGCCTGACGGACGTGCGGCGCGACGAGTTGGCCGAGCCGGCCCAGTGGTGCGGGCAGAACCGGGTGGAGGAGGCGCTGCGCGCCACCCTGGCCCGCCGTCCCACGGTCGAGGCCCGCTGGGGCCGCAGCGTGACCCGGGTCGAGCAGGACGCGGGCGGCGTCACCGCCGAGACCGTCGACGAGCACGGCCGCCGCGAGCTGGTCCGGGGCCGCTACCTGGTCGGCGCCGACGGCGGGCGCGGCGTCGTCCGGGGCGAGCTGGGCATCCGGCTGTCCGGCGAGACCCACGCCGTGCGCAACGTGCAGGCGGTCTTCCACGCGCCGGGGCTGACCGAGGCGCACCCGCACGGTCCCGCCGTGCAGTACTGGGTGGTCAATCCCGAGGTCAGCGGCCTGATGGGCCCGCTCGACACCGAGGGCGCCTGGTGGGCGATCATCATCGGCGCCCCGGAGGACCCGGACCCGGCGTGGGTGGAGCGGGCGCTGCACACGATGATCGGCCGCGAGCATCCCGTGGACGTGCGCCTTCTCGACCCGTGGACGGCCCGCATGCTGGTGGCCGACCGCTACCGGGAGGGCCGCTGCTTCCTGGCCGGTGACGCCGCCCACCTCAACCCGCCGTGGGGCGGCTTCGGCGCCAACACCGGCATCGGCGACGCCGTCGACCTCGGCTGGAAGCTGGCCGCCGAGCTGCGCGGCTGGGCCGGAGCCGGGCTGCTCGACAGCTACGAGGCCGAGCGCCGCCCGATGGCCGAGCGCACGATCGCCGAGGCCGCCGCGAACATGCGCGTCCTCACCGGCGAGCTGGCCAGGCCCGGCCTCGACGACGACTCCGACGAGGGCGCGCAGGCCAGGCTCAAGGCCGCTGAGCTCATCAGGCAGACCAAGGCCAACGAGACGTACACGCTCGGTTTCGTGCTCGGCGCCCGCTACGCGGGCTCGCCGCTGATCGCCGCCGACGACGGGCCCGCCCCCGTGTCGAGCACGTCCGTCTACCGCCCGTCCGGCGCGCCAGGCTCGCGGCTGCCGCACTTCTGGCAGGCCCGCGACCGGTCGCTGTACGACGCGCTCGGTCCCGGTTTCACGCTGCTGGAGATCGCCACCGACCCCGCGGACGCCGCCTGGGAGGAGGCCGCCGCCGCGCGCGGCATCCCCTTCACCCGCCACCACCTGCACCGCCCCGACCTCCTGGAGCTGTACGGCGCCCGCTATGTCCTGGTTCGGCCGGATCACCACATCGCCTGGCGCGGAGACGCCCCTCCCGACCCCGGAACCCTCCTGGATCACGCCCGAGGTTCCTGAGAGAGGTTAGATCGTCTTCGCCCGGGATAAAGGAACGCCCGACAACCGGCATGGAGGTGTGCATGAGGAGCAGACGCAACGCGGTGGCGGCCGCCGCTCTGGCCGCCGTCGTCGGCCTGACCGGGGCGTGCGGCAACGGTGACGGGGACGGCGACGACGATCCGGACATCGTCAACACTCAGGTCCCGGACGACGGCAACGATCAGGAGGGCGACGGCGACTGAGCGTCCCATGACCGCGGGAATCGCCGGAGTGGGGGTTCGGGACGTCGGGCCCGGCTGTTAGGGTCGGTCCCCTTCCCCCATGAACGAGTAAAGATTCCTGCATCGGAGGGTCATGAGGACTGTAGGAAAGGCCGCCGTCGTGGTCTCCGCCCTGGCCACGGCGGTGGCGCTCGCCCCCGTGGCGCAGGCCCAGGCCGCGCCCGCGTTCGTCGCCTACCACGGCGCGACGCCGAGCCAGCAGACGGCGAACTTCACCAAGCTGCGCGACCAGGGCTACCACCCGGTGACGGTGAACGTCTCCGAGGGTCCCCGCTACGCGGCCGTGTGGCAGAAGGGCTCGTCGCCGGGCTGGCTGATGTACCAGGGGATGTCGGCGAGCGGCCTCCAGTCGCGCTTCGACGCGGCGCTGGCGAAGGGCTACCAGCCCATCTCGATCTCCGGCACCGGTTCGGGGAGCGACGCGGTGTTCGCCGCCGTCTTCGAGAAGAGGAGCGGCAAGTTCTTCGCCAGGCACGGGCTGGACGACGCGCAGTTCGCCGCCGCCAACCGCAAGGCCGCCGACGACGGCTACGTGCTGTCGTCCGTCGACGTGTACGGCACCGACGGCGACCGGCGTTACGTGGCGGTGTGGACGGTCAACCCGGGCGGGAGCTGGTACTTCAGCTACGGCAAGTCGGCCGCGGCGCACCGGGCCGAGTTCGACAAGCGGGTCGGCGCGGGCTACAGGCCGACCAGCGTGGCCGTGGGCCCCGACGGCACCTACGCCGCAGCGTGGCGCAAGGACGGGCTGAAGTCGTGGGCCCACTACATCGGGATGACCGCCTCCGGCTATCAGTCGCGCTTCGACCAGCTGAACGCCAAGGGCCTCTACCCCGTCCAGGTCAACGCCGAGAACGGCGTCTACACGGCCGTCTGGGTCAAGAACTGACCAGCCGCACGTCGCCGGTCGAGCTCCTGGCCACGATGGTGTGCCGGGAGCCGCCGGCGTCCTTGAGCTCGGACCGGACCCGGCCGTGGGTGCTGCTGACGGTCACGGCGTAGTCGCCGCGCGGCACGGTCGCCGTCACCCGCCCGTGCTGTGACCTGACGTCCAGCCCGGCGGGCCGCTCGGCGAACGTCAGGTTGATCGTGCCCGTGGTGGTGCGCGCCTCGACGGCCGCCGAGCGCAGGCGGGTGCCGGCGATCACCTCGTGGTCGCCGCGCAGCTTCAGCCGTCCCGAGGCGTCGTAGACCCTGATCGGCCCCGAGGTGGACACGTCGACGTCCTGCGGCAGGTCGCGCAGGATGACGCCGTCGTCGCCGCCCCGGACGACCAGCCGCACGCCGGGGGGCACCCGTACGTGATAGCGGGCGCCGCAGTCGCCGAACACCACCGTGCAGTCGACGTCGAGGCGCAGGGTGCCGTCGGCGAGCCGCCAGGAGTTGTTGCCGTCGTCGGCGGCCTTGCCGCGCAGCCACCGGTCGACCTGGACGCCGGGGCCGGCGGCCGGCAGGACGCGCAGGCCGCCGATCGGCGACTCGATCGTGAGCGTGGTCCCGGAGTGGGGGAAGGCGCGTGCGGAGTGGACCTCGTCCGCGTCCAGGCTCACGCCGCAGCCCGTCAGACCGGTGAGCACGAGCGCCGCCGCTGCCGTGATTCGCTTCATGGCTCGATCGTGGCGTGGCCGCCCTGGCGGGGAGATCGGCCTTTCGGCCGATGGCCGTCGGTCAAAGAGCCGAAAGTGCCGGGGGAGAGGCGGTCAGGCCCTCCAGTAGTAGCGGTGGAGGCGGCCGACCTCGGCGTAGCCGGCCCGGAGGAAGGCGGCGGCCGTCGGGGTGTTGGCCACGTCGGTGGCGGCGACGACGCGCTCGACGCCGGCCTCGGCGAGCGTGCGGGTGCCGTGGGCGAGCAGGTCGTCGACGTAGCCGTGGCCCCGGTGCTCGGGCACGACGCCGATGTAGGCGATGGAGTGGTCGTCCGGCGCCACCAGCCCCACGGGCGAGTCGCCGGCGTAGCCGATTACGAACCAGCCGGGCTTGGCCTTGCGGCTCATCAGGTCGTCGTACATCCACCGGGCCTCGTGCTCGGCGCCCGAGGTGGCCAGCTCGACCCGGGTGTCATGGTCGAGCGAGCCTTCGGAGATGCGGATCAGCACGTCGAGCACCTCGGCTTCGCCGAGGTCGCGCGCGGGGCGGTAGCGCAGCCTGCCGGGCTCCTCGGGCAGGTCGCTGCCGGCCCGCCATTCGAGCATCAGCCGCTCGACCTCCAGCGCGAACCCGGCCCCGAGCAGCGCCTCGTGCTCGACGGCCCGGTCGACGACGGGGGTGAGGCCGGGCGGCAGCGCGATGTCGTGAATGATCTTGGTGAGCTTGAGCGTCGCCAGCCCGCGCCGCAGCAGCCGGGAGGCCACCTCCGGGTCGGGGCCCGGCTCGAACTGCCAGGTGATCACCGGCTCGGCGCCGGGGAACGGCGCCCAGAACGCCAGCCGTGCGCGCCCGTCCACGAAGCACCACTCCGGCCTGGTCCTGCCCTCCTCGAAAGCGGACACGAGCTGGGAACGAGCAGGCTCGGGGAAATCGTCGAACAAGTGCCGGCCTCCACACCGCGGGAACGATGCGGACATCGTCTCGCACCGGCGCGTCACGCCGTCACGCGGCGGTGGTCAACGCCGCCTGCGCCTCTTCCCGGGACGGGCTCGTCTCGAAGTGCCGGTCCAGGTTGGTGATCGTGAGCAGGTGGCTGATCATCCCGGGGGCCAGCACCAGGATCATCCGCCCGCGCGTGCGCCGTACGTGGTTGTGCGTGGCCACCAGCACCCCGAGCCCCACCGAGTCACAGAACGGGACCGAGGTCAGATCGATGACGAGCTTGACCGGCTCGGAGCCGGACAGGGCCTGTTCGAGCTCGGCCCGCACCCGTGGAGCGCCGTAGACGTCGAGGTCACCGGCGATGTGCAGAACAGTGCAGGGTTCCTCCCGCCAACTCCTGACCACCATGGGGCTAGCGTGCCCCAATTAGAGGTTGTTATTACTATTTCTTGCATATGTTCTGAGTAGCGGTCTCCGTGACAGGGGTGGCACTCGGCTTCGCCGAAGGCTTGGCCGTGGACTTGGGCTTGGCCACCTTGAGCTGATCGCGCCCCAGGATGACCTCGATGCCCTTGATGTCCACCTGGCGCAGCTCCGCCCCCGGGATCGCCGCCGCGACCGTGCGCGCCGCCTCCGCCTGATCCGCGCCGTGGCGCACGACCGTCTTCTCGTGGTCCTTGCGCGTCGTGTTGCCCGCCGTGTCGGGGACCTTGAAGCCGTACGCGATCAGCGCCGTCCGGGTGCGCGCGCCGATGCCGGAGATCAGCGTGCCGTTGAGCACCTTGAGCGAGATCTGCTGCGGCGGGACCGACGCCTTCGCCGACGGCTTGGCGGACGGCTTGGCCGACGGCGTCGGCTCGCCGGGGTCACGGTCGGCCTCGATGCTGCGGAACAGGTCGCGAGCCGCCGCCTTGTCCCACAGCACCGCCGACTCCCCGGTGGGCGTCTTGAAGTCGACGTCGTCCAGCGGCACGTCCACGAACTGCACGTTGTCCAGCTTGACGTCACGCAGCTGGGTGGCCAGCCCCAGCAGGCCGTCGTCCGGGTCGACCTTGATGGTGCCGAGCGTGGTGTTGACGAACGTGGCCAGCTTGGCCGGGTTGGCCAGCGTGCCCGCGCTCAGCGCCCGGTCGAGCAGCGCCGAGATGACCTGCTGCTGGCGGTCGATGCGGTCGAGGTCGGAGCGGGCGGTGGCCCGGGTGCGCGCGTAGCCGAGCGCCTGCGCGCCCTTGAGCTCGTGGGTGCCCGCCGCCAGGTTGAGGCCCGTCTTCGGGTCGTTGATCGGCACCGGCGTGCACACGGTCACGCCGCCGAGCGAGTCGACCACGTCCACGAAGCCGAGCACGTTGACCTCGATGTAGCGGTGGATCTCCAGGCCGGTGGCCTGCCGCACGGTCTGCAGCGCGAGCTTGGGGCCGCCGAACTGGTAGGCCGAGTTGATCTTGTGTTCGCCCTTGCCGGGAATCGTCGTCCAGGTGTCGCGCGGCAGGCTCACCACCGTGACCTTGCTGTGGTCCTCCGACAGGTGGATGAGCATCATCGTGTCGGTGCGCTGGCCGGACTCGCGGCCCAGCTTGAGCTCGTTCTGCTTCTTGCGGGTCAGGTCGTCGCGCTTGTCGACGCCGACCAGCAGGATGTTCTCGGCCCCGCGCGGCGCGGTCTGCGTGACGCCCGCGTCGACCGAGCCGATCGTGCGCGGCGTCGCCCACACCACCCCGGTGCCGACCAGCACTCCCGTCGACAGCAGCCCGGCGATGATCGCGTTGCGCCGCCGCGCTCTGGCGCTCTTGCGCGGCCTGCGCGGGCGGCCGGGGGCGAGCCTGACGCCGCCGTAGGCGTCGCCGCCCACGTGCACACCGGCGTCCTCCTCGCTCGGGTCGCGCATTGCCGTCCCCCTCTGTGGCGCACGGAGGATCGGGCCATCGATTGCCCTCCTCCCCTGCCCGTACAGTAGCGTGAGCCCCGCCATGAAGCAGTTCCCCGACTCGCCGCACGCGCCAGCGGAGACGCGTGGCTGGCCGCCCATCTCCGTCGTCATGCCGGTCCTCAACGAGGAACGGCACCTACGCGAAGCCGTCCACCAGGTGCTCGCCCAGCACTACCCGGGTGAGATCGAGGTCGTCCTCGCCGTAGGCCCCTCCCACGACCGGACCCAGGAGGTCGCCGACGCCATCGCCGCGTCCGACCGCCGGGTCACCGTCGTGCCCAACCCCACAGGCCGCACCCCCAACGCGCTCAACGCCGCCATCGGAGCCTCGCGCAACGGCATCATCGCCAGAGTCGACGGGCACGCCATGCTGCCCCCCGACTACCTGCGTGTCGCCGTCGAGACGCTGGCCGAGACGGGCGCCGACAACGTCGGCGGCGTCATGGCCGCCGAGGGCGTCAGCCCGTTCGAGCAGGCGGTCGCCTGCGCCATGACCTCCAAGATCGGTGTCGGTGCCGCCGCCTTCCACGTGGGCGGCACCGCGGGTCCCGCCGACACCGTCTACCTGGGAGTCTTCCGGCGCAGCGCGCTCGACCGGGTCGGCGGCTACGACGAGCACTTCCAGCGGGCCCAGGACTGGGAGATGAACCACCGCATCCGCCAGACCGGCGGCCTGGTGTGGTTCCAGCCGCGGATGCGCGTCTCCTACCGGCCCAGGCCCAACGTCAAGGCGCTGGCCAAGCAGTACTTCCACTACGGCCGATGGCGCCGGGTCGTCGCCCGCACCCACGAGGGCACGATCAACCTGCGCTACCTGGCGCCCCCGGCCGCCGTGCTGGCGATGCTGCTCGGGCTCGTCGTCTCGCCGTTCTTCCCGCTCGGGCTCGTCATCCCGGGCGGCTACGTGCTGGCGATCGTGGCCGGGTCGGTGCTGACCGGCAGCGGGCTGCCCGCGGCGGCCAAGCTCAGGCTCCCGATCGTCTACGCGACCATGCACGTGTCGTGGGGCTGGGGTTTCCTCACCAGCCCACGCAAACTGGCCCGCCCGCCCCGCTGACCACCGCCGCCCGCCCCGCTCAGGGGCGGGCGCCCGACACCAGCGCGTCGAGCAGCGCGCCCTCGTCCTGGGAGCTCACGCAGGCGACCCGGACCCCGGCCCACTCCGCGGCCAGCGACCTGGCCAGCTCGGCGGTGGCCGCGCGCACCGGCGCGTGCAGGGGCCCCGCGCCCGGGGCGGTCCGCAGCACCAGCCGGCCGCCGCTCTCGCGCAGCGCCGGATATGCGGCCCGCGCCACGTTCCACGGACCCAGGTAGGCGGCGGCCTCGTCGCCGTCGCGCGCCGGCACGCCCAGATGCACGACGGCGTCCACGGCCGCCACGTCCGCCAGCGCCTTGGCGACCGACTCGGGGTCGGCGACCCGTACCTCCTCGCGCGGGAAGGACCGCACCCGCGCGCCGTACTCGGCCGCCAGCGGGAGATCGCCGCCGAAGACCACCACCGACAGCCCCACCAGGCCGTCGCGGCGGCCCGGCACGGCCGCGGGCGGCGCCGACGGCGCCAGCAGCCGCTCGGCGATGGCCAGGTCGATCGGGTGGGTGACCTTCATGTTCCGCTCGCTGCCCGCCACCAGGAAGATCGGCACGTCCGGCAGGTAGCGCAGCACCACGCCGCAGTCGTCGGTCGCCAGCCGGTCGCCGAAGCCCGGGTCGGCGAACGCCAGCTCGTACGCCTTCCTGATGACCGACAGGCGGAAACCCTGGGGCGTCTGCGCCCGCCGCAGCCGCGAGCGGTCCAGCACGTCGCCGACCACCTCGCCGCCGTCGCCAGGCGCGGCCACGAGCACCGTGTCGGAGCTCGGGATGACCACCTCCACGGCCTCGCGCGTCTCCAAGGCCCTGACACAGTCGGTGATGATCCGGGGCTCCAGCAGCGGGCGCACGGCGTCGTGCAGGAGCACGTTGCACTCCTGGGTCCCCAGTGCCTGGAGTGCCCGCCAGGTGCTCTCGGTGCGGCTCGCCCCGCCGTCGACGACCTGGGTCACCTTGCCGAACCCGGCGCGCCGCACCAGCTCGCGCACCTGACCGCCGAACCCGGGCGTCATCAGCACCACGACCTCGTCGACCTCGGCCGACGCGTCGAACACCGCGATCGTGTGCTCCAGGATCGTCCGCCCGGCGAGCTCGATGAGCTGTTTGGGCGTGTCGCGCCCCACTCGCTGTCCGACGCCGCCCGCCAGCACCACCGCGACAGTGCGCAGCCGAGAATTCATACTTCGAGGGTAACGGTCCTGTTCCGTGATATCACGTTGCGCGATCGCTACGCTGAGTCCACGCACTCCCTCTGAGAACGGGAGGACCTGCGCTTTGCCCGACTCACTGACCCGAGTGAGCACCACCACCTCCGTGGTGCTGCTCGCCACGACACCGGCGTGCAGGCTCTCCTGCGACGGCGGCACCCTGCTCGACCGGCTGCACGACCAGCTCGCCACGCTTCCCGTGCGCGAGGTCCAGGTCGTCACCGCCGGCGGCGGGCTCGGCGCCGACCTGCGAGGCGTGGCGAAGATCGCCCGCGTCTCGTCCGGCGCCTTCGCCGTCGTGCCCGCCGACCTCGTCGCCCACACCGAGTCGCTGGCCCTGCTGCTGGAGCATCCCGCGCGCGACACCCGCGCGCTCGTCTCCCACGGCGCGGCCGGCGGCCCCATGCGGCCTCCCGTACGGATGGAGGGCGGCCGCATCGTGGCCGCCGGCAGCTCCTTCCACACGGTCCCCGAGGCCAACGCCACGTTCGCCGGCGTGCTCCAGGCGGGCGAGGCCGACCTGGCCACGCTCGCCGACCTGGCCGAGGAGCTGGCCGAGCTGGCCGACGCCGGCCGGCTCGGCCCCGTCACCCCCGTGGAGGCCGTCGACCTGCTGCTCGTCGGCCTCGTCCGGTCGGGCGTCGCCGTGCGCGCGGCCACGCTCGGCGAGCTGCACTGCGACCGCGTCACCGGCCAAGGCTCCGCCGACGCCGCCGTCCAGCGGCTGGCCGAGGTGGACGAGGCCAAGGTCAGGCTCGACACCTCGGTCAAGGGCGACGACGGCTTCTTCACCACGTTCTTCGTCTCGTCGTGGACCCGCCACCTGATCAAGCCGGCCGCCGCCGCCAAGCTCACCCCCAACGCCGTCACCGGCATCTCGGTCGGCCTGGCGGTGCTGGCGGCGATCTGGTTCTCGGCGGGCTCGCCGGGCGGGCGGCTGGCCGGGGCGGTGCTGGTCTACCTGTCGTTCGCGCTCGACTGCCTCGACGGGCAGCTGGCCCGCTACACGCGCGGCTTCACGCCGCTCGGCGCGTGGGCCGACGGGATGGCCGACCGGCTCAAGGAGTACGTCGTCTACGTCGGCCTGGCCCTCGGCTACGTCGCCGCCCAGCCGTTCCCGAGCGGCAACCCCGGCGGGATCTGGTTCCTCGCCGTGGGGGCGATGATCCTGCAGGCGGTACGGCACGCCATCCACTACTCCTACGCCGGGGCGGTGGCCGACGCCCGCCGGGTCGGCGCGCTGTGGGCCAGACCGGTGCGCTCGCTGCTGGAGCCCGCCGACGCGGGCCGCAGGCGCGAGCCACGGCAGGGCGTGCTCAAGATGGCCAAGCGGATGGAACGCGAGAGCGTCGTCCACTGGCTCCGGAAGATGATCGTGCTGCCGATCGGCGAGCGGATGGCGCTCATCGCCGTCACCGCGGCGCTGTTCGACGCCCGGGTGACGTTCGTGGCGCTGATCGGCTGGGGGAGCGTCGCGGCGCTCTACCAGCTGGCCGGCCGGATGGTGAGGTCGGCGGAATGATCGCGGTGCACATGACCCCGGTGCCGGGCAGCAAGGTCGTCACCTACCGGGACGACGGGCCCCTCTCGCGCGGCATGGGCCTGCTCGTGGCCGGGCAGCTCCCGCCGCTGCCGCCGCTGATCGCCGGGGCGTTCGTCACCGGCGTGCTGCTGCTCATCGGCGTGGCGGCCTCCGACGGGCTCGCGGTGTTCGCGCCCGCCGTGACGCTGCTGCTGGCCGGGCCGGGCAGCTCCCACCCGCACGACGGCAGGCTCGACTGGCTCGCGCCGCCCATCCTGCGGGCCATCGAATACTCCTTCATCGCCGCCTGCGGGTTCTCCCACGGGGTGCCGCCGGTGCTGATCTTCCTGCTGCTCGGCGCCATCGCCTTCCACCACTACGACCTGGTCTACCGGCTGCGGCAGCACGTCTACCCGCCGCCGTGGCTGTCGAGCCTGGGGCTGGGCTGGGAGGGCCGCACGCTGCTGATCGGGCTGGCCGCGCTGGCCGGGTGGGTGCCCGCCGGGTTCGCGCTGCTCGCGCTCTATCTGTGGGGGGCGTTCGGGTGGGAGAGTCTCACGTGCTGGCTCGCCGCACCGCGATCCGGGGTGGAAGCCGCGGATGCGGGAACGCAAGACTAACGGCGGATTACCCGCACAGGGCCTAAAGCCAACTAACCTTTGGGCCTAGTAGTCATGCTCGACTGAGGAGTGCACGTTGCTGGGAATGGTGCTGGCCGCTGGAGCCGGACGTCGCCTGCGGCCGTACACCGACACGCTGCCGAAGGCGCTCGTGCCGGTCGACGGTGAGACCACGATCATGGACATCTCGCTGCGCAACCTCGCCGAGGTGGGGCTGCGCGAGGTCGTGGTCGTCATCGGTTACGCCGCGCAGGCCGTCCACGATCGCAAGCGTGAGCTGGAGGAGCGCCACGGCGTCGAGCTCACCCTCGTGCACAACGACAAGGCCGAGGAGTGGAACAACGC
This sequence comes from Nonomuraea sp. NPDC023979, assembly GCF_040639085.1. NCBI lineage: Bacteria > Bacillati > Actinomycetota > Actinomycetes > Streptosporangiales > Streptosporangiaceae > Nonomuraea > Nonomuraea sp. NPDC023979. The sequence continues at coordinate 399,413 of NZ_JBEZZG010000002.1, read as the reverse complement.
CTACTCCCTGTGGTGCGCCCGCGATTACTTCAAGCAGGGCGCGCTGCTGGTCAACGGCGACACCGTGCACCCCGTCTCGGTGGAGAAGACGCTGCTGGCCGCGCCGGAGACCAGCGAGATCCTGCTGGCCGTCGACGACGTCAAGAAGCTCGCCGACGAGGAGATGAAGGTGACGCTCTCCCCGGAGGGCTCGCTGCGCCGCATCACCAAGCTGATGGACCCGTCCGACGCCTACGGCGAGTACATCGGCGCCACCCTGATCCGCCCGGGCGCCGCCGCCAAGCTGGCCGACGCGCTCCAGGCCACCTTCGAGCGCGACCCGCAGCTCTACTATGAGGACGGCTACCAGGAGATGGTCGAGCGGGGCGAGCAGATCCACGTCGCCCCGATCGGCGAGGTCGACTGGGTCGAGGTGGACAACCACGACGACCTGGCCAAGGCCCGCACCATAGCCACCCGCTACTGAGGGGGCCGGATGCCGCTTCTCGCGAGGATGCTGCCCGCGCCGCTGACCATGGACGTCCGGCGCGGTGCGGTGGCGCAGCTCGGCGCGCTGCTCGCCGACAGCCGGGTGGCCACCTCCGGCCGGGTCGCGGTCGCCGTCGGCCCCGGCCAGGGCGACCACATCGAAAGCCTGATAGCGCCGACGCTGGACGAGGCCGAGGTGTTCCGCGTCTCCGACGGGAGCGTCGACGCCGCTGTCTCGCTCGGCGCCGACCTGCGCAAGGGCGCCTACGAGGTGGTCGTGGGCGTCGGCGGCGGCAAGACCATCGACACGACGAAGTACGCCGCCTCGCTGGCCGGCATCCCGATGGTCGCCGTCGCCACCAACCTGTCCCACGACGGCATCTGCTCGCCGACGGCGTCGCTGCTGTACGAGGGCGGCAAGGGCACGTTCGGCGTGCCGATGCCGCTGGCGATCCTGGTCGACCTGGACTTCGTCCACAGCGCGCCGAAGTCGCTGGTGCGGGCGGGCGTGGGTGACGTGGTGAGCAACCTGTCGGCGATCGAGGACTGGCAGCTCGGCAACGTCGAGCGGGGCGAGCCGCTCGACGGGCTGGCCTGCTCGATGGCGCGCACGGCCGCCGAGGCGCTGATCGGGCGGACGGACTCCATCGAGTCGGACGCGTTCCTGACCGTTCTGGCCGAATCGCTGATTCTGTCGGGCATGTCGATGGTGGTCGCGGGCTCATCTCGGCCCGCGAGCGGTGGAGACCATGAAATCATGCATGCCGTGGACCAGCTCTTCCCCGGCACCTCCAACCACGGCGAGCTCGCCGGGATCGGCACGGCCTTCTGCTATTTCCTGCGGGAGGACGAGGCGCGGCTCCGGCAGGTCACCGAGTGCCTGCGCCGGCACGAGCTGCCGGTCTCGCCCGGCGACATCGGGCTGACCAACGAGCAGTTCGTCCAGGCCGTGGTGCTGGCCCCGGCCACCCGCCCCGGCCGTTACACGATCCTGGAGCACCTGCGCCTGCCCGAGTCCGAGATTCGCGATCGAGTGGAGGACTATGTCCGGGCCTTCGGTAGCTGAGCTGCGGCGGGTCGCTCAGCCCGCGGGCCATCTGGAGCGCCGCAACGGCGAGCACTGGGCCGGCGTGCTCTACATGCGTCGGCTGTCGATCTACGCCACCTGGGCGCTGAGCAAGACGCCGGTCACGCCCAACCAGCTCACCTGGGTGATGACGGTGGCCGGGGTCGTGGCGGGCGTGGTGCTGGCCCTGCCCGGGCTGTGGGCGGCCGTGTTCGCCGCCCTGCTCGTGCAGGTCTACCTGCTGCTCGACTGCTCCGACGGCGAGCTGGCCCGCTGGACCGGCAAGACCTCGCTGGCGGGCGTCTACCTCGACCGGGTGGGCGCCTACTTCACCGAGGCCGCGCTGCTGGCGGGGCTGGGCTGGCGGGCGTCGCAGGTGCTGCCCGACTGGTACACGGTGATGGGGTTCGCGGCCGCGCTGGGCGCGATCCTCATCAAGGCCGAGACCGATCTGGTGGAGGTGGCGCGGGCCAAGGGCGGGCTGCCTGCGGCGAGCGACGCCTCCGGCACGCAGTTCCGCTCGGGGCTGCTGGGGCTGGGCCGCAGGGTGCTGGCGGCCACGAAGTTCCACCGGATCGTGCAGCCGATCGAGCTGTCGCTGCTCGCGCTGGCCACCGCGGTGGTCGACGTGGTGACCGGCGACCTGACCGCCACCCGGGTGCTCGTCGTGGCCTGTGTGGTGGCGGCCGCGCTCCAGACCGTGCTGCATCTGATCAGCATCATGGCGTCGAGGCGGCTGGCGTGATCACATCCCGGAACCGGCAAGGCTCCCCGTCCGTCGTATTGATCAGACGTCCGCGGTTCGGTGGGGGTTCACTACCGGTTCCGATACGCTTAGCTCCACCAATATCAGGAAATAGGCAGACCAGCAGACTCGGTGATCATGAAAGAATGCTCCGCTCGTGCTCTCAACGCGTCAGGACGATGATTCGTTGAAGATCTCGTGCGTCATCCTCACCATGGGCAACCGGGTCGCGGAGCTGAACCGGGCGGTCGAGTCCGCGCTCAACCAGGTCGACGGCGACGTCGAGGTGGTGATCGTGGGCAACGGCGCCGACGTGCCCGAGGTGTCGGCGACGCCACCCGTTGGCTCGTCCGCGACCGTGAAAACGATCCGGCTCGACCAGAACACCGGCATCCCGGCAGGCCGTAACCGCGGCGTCGAGGAGTGCTCCGGCGACGTGGTGCTGTTCCTCGACGACGACGGCTGGTACGCCAGCCAGAAAGTCGTGGCGCACGTGCGCGACCGCTTCGCCACCGAGCCCGACCTGGCCGTGATCTCCTTCCGGGTGATGGACCCGGACGGCGGCATCGGCCAGCGCCGGCACGTGCCCAGGCTGCGGGCCGGCGACCCCGAGCGGTCCTCGCCGGTCACCACGTTCCTGGGCGGCGCCTCGGCGATCAGGCGCTCGGCCTTCCTCCAGGTGGGCGGGCTGCCCGAGCGCTTCTTCTACGCGCACGAGGAGACCGACCTGGCCTGGCGGCTGCTCGGCGAGGGCTACCGGATCGAGTACGACGCCGACACGGTCATGTATCACCCGCAGGTGCCGCCGACGCGCCACGCCGACTTCTACCGGCTCAACGCGCGCAACCGGGTGTGGCTGGCCCGGCGCAACCTGCCGTGGCCGCTGGCGGTCCTCTACCTGCTCGACTGGATCGTGCTGACGCTGATCCGCGAGCGGCGCTCGACGGTGGCGCTCAAAGCGTGGTTCACCGGCTTCTTCGAGGGGCTGCGCACCTCGGCGGGCGAGCGCCGGCCGATGGCCTGGCGCACCGCCTGGCGCATGGTCAAGCTCGGCCGCCCGCCGATCGTCTGACGCCCAGGCCCGCCCACGGGTCTGACGCCCAGCCTGCCGGTCGGCCGTGCGGTCACGGCAGGGTTTGGGCGTCGTCCAGGCTGACCATGGCGTGCGCGGCCGTCGCGGTCAGCAGCGGGCGCCTGGGCAGCCCCAGCTCGCTGAGCTCCTTGGCGATGGGGTGGTTGCCGAGCCGGATGAGCGCCCCGCCCGGCCTGACCCGCACGCCCCGCGCCCGGAACCGCCACGGCACCCGCCGGGTGACGCCGTCGCGGTGCGTGAAGGCGTCCAGCGCGAGACCGGGGCCTGCCACCGGGACCCCCGGCCGCACCAGCAGGTCCAGCACCAGCCTGCCGTCCTTGCGCAGGATGCAGCGCTTGTAGGGAGAGGACAGGCGCAGGTCGATGTCGGCCAGCTCCTTCGGGAAGCCCCACAGCGCCCGCCCGGCCTCCAGCGTGAAGCGCCCGTCGACCGGCAGCCAGTGCACGAACAGCCCCGCCCGCCCGGTGTCGGGCCGCCGGATCACGAACGCCATGCCGAACTCGTGGTAGGCGTCGAGATCCCCGTCGCGGTAGTCGGCGAACAGCAGCACGCACACGGCCTTGCCGGGCAGGACCTCGGCCGCGTCCAGCCCGGAGTACGCGATCACCGCCCGGGCCGCGTCGGCCCGCACGGCGTAGGCGGCGGCGCACACCGCCACGTCGCGGATCCGGACAGGCATGCCCACCGTCCGGCCCTGGATCAGATGCGATGCCATGCTCCCCAGTCAATCAACAGCCGGCTGTCGGCACCATTCGGCGTACGCGTTTCTAGACGGCGGGGGAGGGCTTCTCCCCGGAGGCGGCGGCCAGCGGGCGGGAGCGCACGGCCACGCCCGCCCAGCCCTCCATCCGGGCCACGAACGCGGTGGCGTGGTCGGGCCAGTGGTGGCGGGCCAGCGCCCGCGCGTGCCCGGCCGCGCCGAGGGCCAGCCGCCGCACCGGGTCCTCCTTGAGGTCGAGGACGGCGTCCAGGACGGCCTCCACGTCCAGCGGTACGACGAAGCCGCACCCGGTCTCCTCGACCGGCCCGGCCCCCGGCGAGGTCGTGATGACGGGCAGCCCGCGGCCCATGTAGTCGAGGATCTTCGTCGGCGTCACACCGGGCCCCGCGGACAGAGACAGCCCCGCCAGGGCGCCCTCGGCCATCCGCAGCGCGTGGCGGTTGGGCACGTACCCGAACCAGTCGAGCAGGCCGACCCGTTGCGCGTCGCGTAGCAGCGGCCGCACGCCCGGGGCGGCGGCGCCGATCAGGTCCAGCCGGATGCCGTGCGGGACGAGCCGCTCGGCCAGCGCGACGAGCTCGCTGACGCCGCGGTCGGCCGACAGCAGGCCGAGGTGCACCACCCTGGTGTCGCCGGGAGGGGGAGGGCTGGGCGACACCAGGGTGGCTTCGGGCACCACGGCGGAGGTGACGACGTGGTGCCGGCGGCCGGCCCGCGCGAGCCGCGCGCCGGAGACCTCCTCGCGCACGTCCCAGACGACGGGCGGGCGGCGGTACGGCAGCGCGCGCAGCAGCCGCTGCTCGTGGACGATCAGCAGGTCCGCGCCCCTGACGCCGCGCCTGAGCGCGGCGCGCGCCCGGCCGTAGGCGGCGTGGCGTGCCACGTCGAGCGCGGTGAGCCCGGCGGCCGGCGTCACGTTGTAGTACGTGAACGGCGCGACGTAGGTCACCTCGTGGCCCGCGTCGAGCAGCGCCCGGATCTGCCGGTGCATGATCCGGGCGTCCTCGGGATGGTGGACGGTCGTGGCAACGCATACCCGCATGCGTCGATGCTCAATGCCTACCAGGGCATTGGCGTAAATGCGGGTGAAACGGTCGCTTAACTCCTGGACCTGGATGGGCGGCGGTAGAGCCAGGTGAGGCGCGGCTCCAGCACCCACTTGAAGACCGTGCGGGTCTCCGGCAGGCAGAGCACGATCGCCAGCGCGAAGCAGCTGAAGCTGATCGCCAGCACGCCCAGCGGCCCGTGCAGCCACGGGAACTCCAGCCAGCCCATCTCCTTGGCGATGAGCACCGGGATGCCGTGGAGCAGGTAGCAGTAGAGGGTGCGGGTGCCGAGGTCGGTGAACCAGGTCTCGCGGCGCGGCACCAGCGCCAGCACCGCCAGGCACAGCGCCAGCGCGCACAGCAGCAGCCCGGTGCGCACCCCGAGGCCCATGTACCAGGACAGGTCCATCTTCTCGTAGCTGTTCTTGTAGTAGAACGGCGCGAGCGGCGCCTTCGGCGCGATGTAGATGGCCACGGCGGCGGCAGCGGCGATCACGAACCCGGACAGGATCTTGATCCAGCGGCGGTTGAGCAGCTCGAAGTGCTCCGGCTGCATGACGAGCCCGATGACGAAGAACGGCATCAGGCCGAAGAACCGGTCCATGCTGAAGTCGCCCGAGATCTCCGAGAACCCGGCGAACAGGTAGATGGCGATCGCCACCGGCACGGGATACTTCATCCGCTTCCACACCGGTGTGGACAGCCGCCAGAACAGCAGCGCCAGCAGGTACCAGTTGAGCCAGGCCGGATCGATGATCGTCAGGCTCCACTTCTGGCCCAGCGCGAAGCGCAGCGCGGCATAGCCGACCTCGACGATCACGTACGGCACCAGGAAGGTGTCGACGAGCTTGTTCGTCTTCGCGTTGGAGTTCCAGAAGTTTCTGGACAGGTAGCCGCTGATGACCACGAACAGCGGCATGTGGAAGGTGTAGATGAAGATGTACGCGGCGCGGGCCGAGTCGGCGCTGAGCGTCGGCACCAGGGAGTGGCCGATGGGCACCAGCGCGATCAAAATGAACTTGACGTTGTCCAGATAGGGATCGCGCTTGCGCTTGGGCTGCTCTTCGGGAGCGGGCTCCTCGGCGACCTCCCGGAGACTCTGCGGCGGCTCGCCGCGAGGGTCGGTCCGCTCACTCCAGAAGGCCTCCTCCGGCAGCGGCCATCGGGCGCCTGTGTTGGCGGGCCCGTCGTTCGCGGCCGTGACCGGGGGAGAGTGCTTGGTGTCAGACACAGGGGAGTCGCTCAGCTTCGCTCGGGGCCGGGGAACACGACAGACGACACGCGTGACGCGCCTTCACGGCGCGGGCGAGCCCAGTCGCCGACCCGAACCACGATATCCCGGTCCGGACGGTCCTGTCCTCCGGCGAGCCGGGTACACAGGCAACTTGGAGGGTCACACGCAGACGTTCTTCTGCTCCGATGCCTTGATCGTGGAGTTCTCCACGCTCTCGGAAAGCTTGGTCACCTTGACCGCCTTGAAGTCGGCCCCCACGATCAGCTGGACGACCGGGGCCCGCTTGGCCGTGGGCGTCGCCGCGCCGGTGGTCTGGGTCCCGGTGTAGGGCTCGGTGGTGGTCGCCCTGACCTTGCCCGCCTTGGCCTGGGGCGCGGGCGTGAGCTCGTCCGCGAGCGCGTCGGCGTAGTCGGCTCCGGTGGCCGCCGTCTTCGGGTAGTGCACCTCGGTCTTGGCCAGGCTCTGGCCGTCGGGCGACTGGTAGTTGCCGAGCTGGACGACCTTGAAGCCCTGCTTGGTGAGCTGGTCGGCGACCTCGCGGGCCTTGCCGGGCGTGGTGGTGCCGTTGAGCACCTGGACCTGCACCTGCTCGGGCTTGAGCGCGAGCTTGGGCTTGGCGCTGGCCGTCGGCTTGGGCTCGGCCTCCTCGATCTGCGTGTCGTTGATGATCGACTGGAACAGCTCGTTGGCGTCGGGCTGCTTCCACACCACGCGGTTCTCGTCCTCGGGGTCGGGGATCCACGGGATCGTGGTGAACTTGACGTCCTTGGCGGTCAGCTCCCTGGCGCTCATCGCGATGTCGATGAGCTTCTGCGGGTTGTTGGCCAGCTCGGGGTCCATCGTGACCGACTTGGCCGCCGCCGTGACGAACGAGGTGAGCTTGCCCGGGTCGGTGAGCAGGTCACCGCTCGTGGCCTTGGCGACGACCTTGCTGAGGAAGATCTGCTGGCGCTTGATGCGCTGGATGTCGCTGTTGTCGCCGTACTTGCGCAGCCGTACGTAACCCAGCGCTTGCTCGCCCATGAGCAGGCTCTTGCCGGGCGGCAGCTTCAGCTTGGAGTCCTTGTCGTCGACGCCGGACTTGAGGCAGATCTCGATGCCCCCCAGCGCGTCGACGATGTTCTTGAACCCGCTGAAGTCGACCTCGACGAAGTGGTTGATGCGGATGCCGGTGAGGGTCTCCAGCGTGGCGATCGTGCAGGCGATGCCGCCGGAGTTGTAAGCGGAGTTGATCATCGCCCGCTGGGGCGGCATCTCCTGCTTGGTCGTCTCGTTCTTGCACTTGGGAATCGTCACCATCGAGTCGCGCGGGAAGCTGATCAACCGCGCGGCGTCCCGGTTGGGGGAGATGTGCATGACGATGATGGTGTCGGTGCGCTTGCCGCCGGCATCGGCGGTGCGGGCCAGCTCCTGGCCGTATCGGGCGTTGCCCTCGCCGGCGCGGGTGTCGGAGCCGACGAGCAGGACGTTCAGCGCGCCGGTGTCGCGGGGGCGCTCGGTGAGGATGTCGTCCTTGACGGCCTTCTGGTTGATGCTGCCGAAGGCGTCGCGGTAGACGGTGTAGCCGGTCAGGGAGCCGGCCACCATGACCGTGGTGGCGGCGATGCTCACCCAGGCGAGCATCCGCATCTTGTTGCCGCCGTTGCCGCGCCCCCTGCCCCGGTGGCCGCGCGGCGGATCCTCGGGCGGCGGCGGTGGGGCCGCCGCGGCCTGCCTGCGGGCCATGCGGCTTCCGGGCTGCGTCGAGGCGACCCTGCGGTCCTGCACGGACGCGCTCCTGTAGTCACTCATGCGCCCCCTAGCCTCGTCCTGGCTTGGTCGTACTGCGCCACGAGACTAGGTCACGTTCGGCGTGCCCGGGGCCATGACCGCGCGAAACGGCCGTGACACGGGCGTGATGTTTACCGGCCAAAGCATACTCAGAGGTGGACATTTCGGGGAATATTCTTTAGGAACTCTGAGGATTCCTACAGGTTAGCGCCGCCGCCAAACAGGCGAGCGGCACGACCGGCAACACGTAGCGATAGTCGAACTCCGCCACGGCCGGCGGTGTGACCAACAACACAACCGCCGCCGCCCAGGGGGCCAGCCAAGGCGCCGGGCGCGTCGCGGCGCGCGTCCCCGACCACCTCCTGCGCGCCGCCACGGCGGGCGGGACCAGCAGGATCACCAGCAGCGCGGTGCCGGGCAGCCGGGCCACGTCCTGGTAGGCGCGCATCCAGCCCGCGTACGGCTCGGCGACCCGGGTGCCGATCTCGCCCCGCTCGTAACGCCGGGCGAGCTCCGCGCCGTGCCGCGCCGGATAGCGGCCGGGCGGAGGCGGCGAGACCGACGGGAACTGATAGTAGCCGTAGATCTCCTGGTCGGGGTAGACCGGGCGGCCCCACACGAACGAGCGGCCCAGCTCCGACAGCACCGAGCCCGCGTAGTCGAGCGGCTGCGAGCGGACGGCCAGGAGCGCGAACCTGCCCGCCAGCGCGTCCGTCTCCCGCGCGAACGTGATGCCAGGCAGCCTGACCAGCGGCGCGTCCTTGGCCCAGATGTACTCCTGCGACGGCGGCCGCTGCTCCGGCGGCCGGGGATCGCACAGCACCCGCAGGTCCGGCGGCGGGTCCATCCGCTCGCAGTCGGCGAACGACATCGTCCGGGCATAGAGGAAGACGCCGTTCGCCCCCACGATGCCGACCCGCTGGTAGGTGGCGTAGAACCAGGCCCCGTACGCCACGACCGGCACCAGCGCCGCCGCCAGCATCACCACGGCCGGGCGGACCTGCCGCCGCAGCAGGAACCAGCCCGCCAGCAGCGCGATCAGCGGCAGCCCGACGGTCCTGGTCAGCGTGGCCGCGGCCAGCAGCAGGCCGATCGTGACCACCTTCGGCCGGTCGGCCAGCGCCAGCACGACCGCGAGCACGACGAGGAACATGAACAGCGTGTCGGAGACCAGCAGGTGCTCCAGCTCCACCTGGTAGGCGTCGAGCAGCACCGGCGCCGAGGCCAGCACCGCCGCCCACCGCCGCACCCGCCGCGCCGCCGCCCAGTAGACCAGCGCGCCCGTCGCCAATCCCAGCAGGTGCTGCACCGCGACCACCGCGCCGAAGGAGTGGAACGGCTCCAGCAGCTTGACGAACATCGAGTAACCGGCGGGACGCACCAGGTCCGGGCGCGGATGGAAGACGGTGACGATGTAGGTGTAGGAGTCGGGGAACCACAGCGCCGGGCGGAAGCCCAGCATCGTGACCACCCTGAGCAGCGCCCCGGCGGCCAGCACCACCAGGAACCACCGGTGACGCCGCACGAACCGACCCGCCACCCGCACGACCTCCCGCATGTCCGGCACGCCGGTACGCTACCGGGCTTCCACCTGCGGGGCGTCATCGTGATGCCGTCGACGTGATGCCGTCGTGATGTTGGATACGCTCGCTGGTCGATGGAACTCGCCCGGACGCGCGCCCCGGCGGCGGGCCGGGTGCTCGCCGTGGTCACCGTGCTGCCCGCGCTCGCCGTGGCCGGGTGGCTGCTGGCCGGGCTGGGGCTGCTCCTCGCTGACGGCTTCCGGCCGCTGCCCGCGTTCCTGATCGGGCTGCCGGGCGCGGCTGTGCTGTGCTGGGCGGGCGCGCGGCGGGCCGCTCCGCTCACCGCCACCGCCGGGCAGACGGCCACCGTGCTCGCCGTGGCGCTCGGGTCCGGGGTGTTCAACGCCGTCCTGCACAGCGAGCAGCTGCTCGTCCGGCGCGACCCGGCCACCTACGCGCAGTACGCCGTGTGGCTGGCCCGGCACGGCTCGCTGCCCATCGACCCGCGGGCGGAGGCGTTCGGCGGGCCGGACCCGGCGCTGGTGTTCGACAGCATCGGCTTCTACCGGGGCGACGGGGCGGTGGTGCCGCAGTTCATGCCGGGGCCGCCGCTGCTGTACGCGCTGGGGGAGTGGCTGGGCGGCATGCTGCTGACGCCCGCCGTGCTGGGGGCGCTGGCGGTGCTCGTGGTCGGCGGGCTGGCCGCGCGCCTGGTCGGCGGCTGGTGGGCGCCCGTGGCGGCGCTCGCGTTCGCGGTCAGCATGCCGGTGCTCTACACGTCGCGGGCCACGTTCAGCGAGATCCCGTCGGTGATCCTGCTGTTCGGCGGGCTGGCGCTGGTGCACGACGCGCTGGAGCGGGAGCGGCGGGCGCTCGCGGCGCTGGCCGGGCTGGTGTTCGGGCTGAGCGTGCTGGTCCGGGTCGACGGGCTGCGCGACGTGCTGCCCGCGCTCGCGTTCGCCGGGCTGCTCATCGCGCTGCGGCGGCTCCCCGGCCGCACCGGACGGCTCGCCCGCGGCTCGGGGGCGGGGCTGCCGCTGCTCGCCGGGCTGCTGGCCGGGGCCGGGGCCGGGCTGCTCGCCGCCTACGTGCTGTCCCGCCCCTATCTGGACTACCTGTCGCGCTCGGTCGAGCCGCTGCTGCTGATCTGCGGCGCCGTGCTGTTGCTGACCGCCGCCGGGACGGCCGCCGCGCCCGCCCTGGCCCGGGTACGGCTGCCGCGCCGGCTGCCGGAGGCCGGGGCCGCGCTGGTCGTGCTCGTCATGGCGGGCCTGGCCGTACGCCCCTGGGTGCAGACCGTGCGCCGCGAGCCCGACAACGTCGACGACCGGCGGACCTTCGTCTTCATCGAGCAGATCCAGAAGGCCAACGGCCTGCCGCCCGACGGCTCCCGCCTCTACTTCGAGAACTCGCTGCACTGGGTGGGGTGGTACATCGGCGTCCCGGCGGTCGTGCTGGCCACGCTGGCCGCGGCGGTGCTGCTGCGCCGGCTGCTGCGCGGCAGGGAGACCGCCTGGCTGCTGCCGCTGGCGGTGATCGGCTGGACGACCCTGACGACGCTGCTGCGGCCGGAGATCACCCCCGACCACCCGTGGGCGGCCCGCCGCCTGGTGCCCGTGGTGATCCCCGGCCTGGTCCTGCTGGCCGTGTGGGGTGCCCGATGGCTGGCCCGGCGCTTCCCCCGACGCTTCCCCCGGCGGTGGGCCGCCCCGGTGCTCGCGCTGCTGGTGCTCGCGCCGCCGGTCTTCACGTCGATCGGCACCGCGTTCACCCCGGTCGAGCGCGGCGAGGCGGCGGCGGTGGCGCGGATGTGCGCGCGCATCCCCGACGACGCCTCGGTGGTGATCGTGGAGCGGGTCACCGGCGACCGGTTCACCCAGGTCGTACGCGGCATGTGCGGGGTGCCCGCCGCCAAGGCGGACGAGGCGTCCGAGGACGACGTGCGCCGCGTGCTCGCCCGGGTGCGCGCGGCCGGCCGCACCCCCGTCGTGCTGGCCGCCGAATCCGGCCAGGTCGCGCCCTACGGCACGCCCGAGCAGGTCATGGCCCTGGTGACGCGGCAGGACGAGCGCTCGCTGACCAGCCGCCCGGACGGCACCTGGTCGCTCCGCGTCAACGTCTGGATGGCGATCCCTTGACCTGATGTGGACCCGCGTTTCTGCGGGGCAGAGTACCCTCGACGCACGTGAGCACGCCTGAGACCCCCCAGAGTGGAAACGCCGTGGAAGAAGCGCCATACGTCACGATCGTCCTGCCCTGCTACAACGAGCAGGACCACGTCATCGACGAGGTCGAGCGCATCACCAAGGCCATGGACTCCAGCGGCTACACCTATGAGCTCGTCGCCGTCGACGACTGCTCGACCGACGAGACGCTGGCCAGGCTGCGTGAGGCCGCGCCCGGCTACCCGCACCTGCGCATCCGCGCCTTCCACCGCAACGGCGGCTCCGGCACCGTGCGGCGGATCGGCACGCAGGAGGCCAGGGGCGAGATCGTCGTCTGGACCGACGCCGACATGACCTACCCCAACGAGCGCATCCCCGAGCTGGTGCAGCTCCTGGAGAAGGACCAGACGATCGACCAGGTGGTCGGCGCGCGCACCAGCGAGGAAGGCTCGCACAAGCTGCTGCGCGTCCCGGCCAAATGGGTGATCCGCAAGGTGGCCGAGATGCTCGCCGGGCAGAAGATCCCCGACCTCAACTCCGGGCTGCGCGCCTTCCGCAAGTCGGTGGCCAGGCCCTACCTGCGGCTGCTGCCGCCCGGGTTCTCCTGCGTCACGACGATCACGCTGTCGTTCCTGATGAACCAGCACGACGTCCACTACGTGCCGATCGACTACGCCAAGCGGGCGGGCAAGTCGAAGTTCAGCTTCGTGTCCGACGCCTACCGCTACATCCTCCAGGTGCTGCGGATGATCATGTACTTCAACCCGCTCAAGGTGCTCATGCCGCCCGCGCTGTGGCTGGTCGGCATCGGCATCGCCAAGGGCGTGTGGGACATGATCGACACCCCCTTCTACCTGCCGTCCAACACGGTGATGATCTTCCTGTCCGGCCTGCTCATCGGCTCGGTGGCACTGCTGGCCGACCTGATCGTGCGGTCGCGGGGCGACTAGCGTGCGCATCGCGATCGTCGGCCCCACCTACCCGTACAAGGGCGGCGGGGCGCAGCACACCACCGAGCTGGCCCACCGGCTCGCGGCGCTCGGCCACGACGTGGTCATCGAGTCGTGGCGGGCGCAGTACCCGTCGTTCCTCTACCCGGGGCAGCAGACGATCTCCGCCCCCGAGGGCGTCCCGTACCCGAACACCCGGCGTGACCTCGACTGGCGGCGGCCGGACGGGTGGGTCGCCGCCGGGCGGCGGCTCCGCTCGGCCGACCTGGTGATCCTCGCCGTGCTCAGCCCGGTGCAGGTCCCCGCCTACCTCGGGATCCTGTACGGCATCCGCCGCAAGGCCCGGACCGTCGCGCTCTGCCACAACGTGCTGCCGCACGAGCGCAAGCCGTACGACCAGCCGCTGATGAAGGCGCTGCTCAAGCGGGTCGACGGGGTGCTGACGCACTCCGAGGAGCAGGCGGGGCTGGCCCGCGGGCTCACCGGCGGCCCGGTGCGCGTGGCCGCGCTGCCGCCGCACCTGCCCTCCACCCACGCCGGACGTTCCGAGGAGGTGCACCGGCGGCTGCTGTTCTTCGGCATCGTCCGCCCGTACAAGGGGCTCGACCTGCTGCTGCGCGCGCTGCCCGAGGGGATCGGGCTGACCGTCGCCGGGGAGTTCTGGGGCGGGCTCGACGAGACCCGGGCGCTGATCGACGAGCTGGGCCTGGCCGACCGGGTCGACCTGCGGCCCGGTTACGTGGCCGCCGACGACGTGCCGAAGCTGTTCGCCGAGGCGGACGCGCTCGTGCTGCCCTACCGCAACGCGACGGCCAGCCAGAACGTGTGGCTCGGGCACGAGCACGGCGTGCCCGTGATCGCCACCCGGGTCGGCGCGCTGGCCGACCACGTGACCGACGGCGTCGACGGGCTGCTGGTCGAGCCGGGCGACGTCGGGGCGCTGCGGGCGGCGATCGAGCGCTTCTACGCCTCCGGCGAGCCCGAGAGGTTGCGGTCGGGGGTCAAGGCCGTCGACCCGGCGCCGTTCTGGTCGGCGTACACCTCGACGCTCCTCGACGCCTGACGGCCCAGCAGGAACGCCAGCCCGGCCGCCGTCGCGTCGGCCAGCGTGAACGCCAGCCGCGACACCACGGCCACCGCGAGCGCCGCGCCGGTGCCGATGATCGGCTGCAGCACGAGCACCAGCGCGCCCTCGCGCACCCCGACCCCGGCCGGCACCACGAACGTGAGCAGCCCGGTCGCCCAGGCGAACGCGTAGGCGCCGGTCGCGATCACGTAGAGGTCCCACCGGCCCGCGAGCAGCCAGGTGTGAAGCCCGTACACCAGCCAGCCCAGCGTGGTCCACGCCACCGCGACCAGCACCGTGCGACCGGGCAGCACGCTGTCGAGCGTGTCGCGGCGCGCCACCCGCAACGCCAGGTTGAGCCCCCACGTCAGCACCTTCGGGTGCAGGCACACGATGATGACCGGCACGAGCAGCAGCAGATACCACGCCTGGCGCACCGCCTCCTGCGACGCCAGCGTGGCCGCCGCGATCGCCAGGCCCACCCCCAGGTTGATCACCAGCGCCAGCGAGATGCACGCGAACGTCCGGCGCGGCGGGCTCCCGTGGTCACGGCCGAGCTCCATCATCGCCGCGTACGCCCACACCGCGCCCGGGATGTACTTGCCGAGCTGCCCGACGAACATGATCCGCCCCGCCACCCGCACCGGCAGCGGCGACCCCAGCCCGGCCAGCACCTGCCGCCAGGCCAGCAGCATGCAGAACTGCCCGGCCAGCACCGCGCCGAACGCCCCCGCCACCGCCCACGGCGAGATCCCCGCCACGGCGTCACGGGTCGCGTCCCAGTTGCTCGCCAGGCCGTAGCCGAGAAAGCCGAGTGCGACCAGGGCCAGCACAACGCGCAGCAGTCGGCGGATCACCCGCCCAAGGCTACTTCAGCAACGGTGCCCGAGATAGGCCCACGAACGCCGTGACCAGCACGTCCTCGAAGCGCCCCGGCCGGCGATTCCCCGGCGGGCCGCCGTACCGAAGCCCCGTTCGACGGCCGGGGGCGGCGAGCGCGGGTACTGTTGGGCGGCGTGGGAAAGCAACGGGTCGCGCAGCTGGAATACTCCGAGTTCCAGTCCGCGATGCTCGACGAGGCGAAGCGCAGGCGCAAGGCCGCGAAGATCATCGCGGTGCTTGAGCACTTCCACGGACCGCTCGGCGGGCTGACCGTGGGCGACGTGGGCTGCTCGGCCGGGTTCATCGCCGACGAACTCGCCGCAGCCGGGGCCGGGCACACGCTCGGCATCGACATCGACGTGCCGGGGCTGCGCAAGGCCGCCGACCGGTTCGGCGAACGGGTCGCCTTCGTGTGCGGCGACGGCACCGCGCTGCCGTTCCCCGACGGGTCACTCGACGTGCTCGTGTTCAACCACATCTACGAACACGTGGTCGACCCCGACGCCGTGGTCGCCGAGATGCACCGGGTGCTCTCCGACGACGGCGTCCTCTACCTGGGGCTGGGCAACCGGCTCGGCATCATGGAGCCGCACTACAAGCTGCCGTTCCTGTCCTACCTGCCGCCCGCGCTCGCCGACCGCTACGTGCGCGCCTTCGGGAAGGCCGACCACTACTACGAGCGCTTCCGCACCCGGCGCGGGCTGCGCCGCATGCTGCGCGCCTTCCACGTGTGGGACTACACGTTCCCGGTGCTGGCCACGCCTGGCCGCTTCGCCGGAGGTGAGCTGTTCCCCGGCGCCCTGGGGCGGCTCGCCCAGACCGTGCTGGCCCGTACGCCCCGGGCGGCGCTGCGGCTGCTGCTGCCGCTCGTGCCCACCTACCTCTGGGTCGCCACCAAGCGCCCCCGCCCCCCGGCCGGCGCCCCCCTTCCGCAGCCCCCGGAGCGGATCCCCCCACTGTGACCCGCCCCAACGACCCCACCCCCGCTCCCCGGCCCGTCCCCCCCACCACGGGCGCCCCTTGGGGAGAGGACATCCCCTCCGGTGACGCACGGCCCCTCACGGATGCGAAACCTCACGGGGACACGACGCCACCTGCGGGCACCCGCCCCCTCGGGGAAGCGCGGCTCCGCGCCGACGTGGGACCCAGCGGGGAGGCGGAGCCCCCTGCGGGCACCCGCCACCTTGGTGGGGGCGCGGTTTTCGCGGAGGGCCGTCCTCACGGGGAGGGGAAGCCCCGCCCCGAGGAGGAGCCCTCCCGGCCCCTGGGAGAGGCGGCACCGTCCTCGGACGAGCACCCCCTTGAGGAGGGGGAGCCCTCCGGGGGTGCCCCGTCCCTTGGAGAGGGCGCGCCCTCCCCGGAGGGGCGCCGCGTGGGGAAGGGGCGGCCGTCCGGCGAGGGGCGGTCCCGTTGGGAGGGGGAGCCCTCTGCGGGCGCCCGCCCCCAAGGAGAGGCGCGGCCTCGCGCCGAGGCGGGACCTGGCGGAGAGGCGGAGCCCTCCGGGACTGCCCCGTCCACAGGGGAGGGCGCGCCCTCCCCGGAGGGCCAGTCCCGTTGGGAGGGGGAGCCCTCTGGGGAGGGGTCAGGGCGTCCGGGCCGGAAGGGGCGGGGGCTCAAGAGGGCGGTGCGGCTGGGGTTCCTGGGGGTGGCGCTCGGGTTCGGCGGGTGGGCCGTGGCGTCGCAGTGGGATGCCGTGGCGGCAGGGTTCGCCGCACTGAGCTGGCCGATGCTGGGCGGGGCGCTGGTGGCCGTGGTGGGCGCGCTCGTGGGGGCGATGCTGACGTGGCGGACGCTGCTGGCCGACCTGGGGTCGAGGCTGCCGCTGCGCCCGGCGGCGAAGGTGTTCTTCGTGGGCCAGCTGGGCAAGTACATCCCCGGCGCGGTGTGGCCGATGCTGGCGCAGATGGAGATGGGCCGCGACCTGGGGGTGCCGAGGGCGCGCAGCGCGGCGGCGTTCTTCCTGATGATGCCGATCCAGCTGGCGACGGGCCTGCTGGTGACGCTGGTGACGCTCGGATGGGACCGGTTCGGGTGGCTGCTGCTCCTGGTGCCGGTGCTGCTGGTGCTGCTGGAGCCCCGGGTGATCAACGGGGTGATCGGGTTCGGGCTGCGGAGGTTGCGGCGGGAGCCGTTGGAGCGGCCGTTGACCCGGCGGGGGATGCTGACGGCGCTGGGCTGGGCGGTGGCGGGGTGGACCTGCTACGGGGTGCACCTGTATTTCATCACTCCGGATGTCGGCCTGGTGTTCGCCGTCGGGGCTTTCGCGTTGTCGTGGTGCCTGGGCATCATGACGTTCGTGGTGCCGGCGGGGGCGGGGGTGCGGGAGGCCGCGATGGTGGTGGCGCTGGCTCCGGTGATGGACAGCGGGCGGGCGATCGCGGTGGCGCTGTGCTCGCGGGTGGTGATCGTTCTGGGCGATCTGATCTGTGCCGGGCTGGCGGGAATCGCTGCACGGCGGGACTCAGTGTGATTTGGGCCACGATTTAGGGGACGCTGGTCATAAGCTGAACGAAGAGGGGGACGTGGAGTCCCGACGTTGATCTTGAGGGGAGAAGATCTACGTAATGCCTCGAGTGCTCGTCGACGCGGCGGCGGTCCCGGCCGACCGCGGCGCGCTGATCAGGTACGTGGACGGTCTGGTGTCGGCTCTCGACCGGGCGGGAGCCGATCTTGCGGTGGTCTGTCAGCGGGCCGACGCCGAACGCTACACCCGGCTCGCGCCTTCTGCCCGGATCATCCCGGGCCCGGTCTCCATCACCAACAGGGCCGCGCGGCTCGCGTGGGAGCAGACGGGCCTGCCGCTGCTGGCCCGCCAGGCGGGGGCCGAGGTGATCCACGCTCCTTATTACTCGATACCGCTCCGGTCGGGCCTGCGGACGGTCGTCACGGTGCACGACGTCTCCTGGTTCACCGAGCCCGACCAGCACAGCGCGGTGAAGGCGTCGTTCTTCCGGTCGGCGACGCGCACCGCCGTGCGGCACGCCAACCGGGTGATCGTGCCGTCGAAGGCGACGCGGGACGAGCTGGTGCGGGTGCTGGCCGCCGACCCGACCCGCATCGACGTCGCCTACCACGGGGTCGACCAGGAGCTGTTCCATCCTCCGACGGAGGCGGAGGTGCGGCGGGCGGCCAGCCGGTTCGGCCTGCACGGCCAGTCGTACGTGGCGTTCCTGGGGGCGCTCGACCCGCGCAAGAACGTGCCGAACCTGGTGCGGGGCTTCGCCGCCGCGGTGGCGGGCCTGGCGGATCCGCCGGCGCTGGTGCTGGGCGGCGGCGTGCACGAGGACGACGTCGACGCCGCCTGCCGGGAGGTGGAGGCCACGGTCAAGGTGGTACGGCCGGGCTTCCTGCGGGCGCCTGACCTGCCGGGATTCCTCGGCGGGGCGCTCGTGGTGGCGTTCCCGTCCAGCAGTGAGGGGTTCGGGCTGCCGGTGCTGGAGGCGATGGCCTGCGGCGCGCCGGTGCTGACCACCCAGCGCACCTCGCTGCCCGAGGTCGGCGGCGACGCGGTCGCCTACACTGAGCCGGACGCCGACAGCATCGCCTCCGCGCTGGCCCAGCTCCTGGCCGCGCCGGAGCGGCGAGCGCAGCTTCGGGAGGCGGGTCTGGCCAGGGCCAGGGAGTTCACCTGGGAGGCCTCCGCGGAGGCGCACCTCAGCTCTTATCAACGCGCAGTCGAATAGTTGGGTACCCTCGCACAGTTATGGAGAGCTCTTTGCCGGATCTAGAGGCGATCCTCCTGGTCGGGGGACAGGGCACGCGCCTGCGTCCGCTCACGCTGGGCACGCCGAAGCCGCTGCTGCCGACCGCCGGAGTGCCGTTCCTGGCCCACCAGCTGGCGCGGGCGCGCTCGTTCGGGGTGCGCCGGATCGTCTTCGCGACCTCGTACAAGGCGTCGATGTTCGAGCCGGTGTTCGGCGACGGGTCGGCCCTGGGGCTCTCGCTGGAGTACATGACGGAGGAGACGCCGCTGGGCACGGGCGGCGCGATCCGCAACGCCGCCGAGGCGCTGTCGTCGCCGCCCGACGCGCCGGTGCTCATCCTCAACGGCGACATCCTGTCCGGCCATGACATCGGTGACCAGGTGCGGGCGCATCTGGCGCGGGAGGCGGCCGTGACGCTCCACCTGACCGAGGTGGAGGATCCGACGAGGTTCGGCTGCGTGCCCACGGACGGCGACGGGCGGGTGACCGCGTTCCTGGAGAAGACTCCCAACCCGGTCACCAACCGGATCAACGCGGGCTGTTACGTGTTCACCCGGTCGGTGATCGACCAGATCCCGCGTGACGAGGTGGTGTCCGTCGAGCGCGAGACGTTCCCGGGGCTCATCGAGTCGGGGCGGCTCGTGCTGGGCTACGCCGACCGCACGTACTGGCTCGACGTGGGCACGCCGAGCGCGTACGTGCAGGGGTCGCGTGACCTGGTGCTCGGCAGGCTGGCGTCGCCGGCGCTGCCGGGGCCGGCGGGCGAGTGGCTGGCGCTCGACGGCGCGCTGGTGTCGCCGGAGGCGAAGGTGCAGGGCGGCACCGCGGTCGGCGCCCGCACGGTGGTCGAGGCGGGCGCGACGGTCGTCGGGTCGGTGCTGGCCGACGACTGCGTGGTCGAGGCGGGCGCGATCGTGACCGACTCGGTGCTGGGGCAGGGCGCCCGCGTGTGCGCCGGCACGGTGGTGCGTGACGCCGTCATCGGCGACGGGGCCGTGGTGGGGCCGGGCAACGAGCTGCAGGCCGGGGTGCGCATCTGGCCGGGCATCGAGCTGCCGGAGCGCGCGGTCCGCTATTCGAGTGACGTCTGACCTGCTCGTTCCGTGCCGCAGACTGGATGGGTGAGGGAGCGTAGCTGGGCGCCCGCCGGGCCGCTCGACGTGGGCCTGGCGTTGGCGGCGCACAAGCGCGGCGGGGGCGACCCGGCCTGGTGCCGGACCCCCGACGGGGCCGTGTGGCGCACCTCCCGCACCCCTGACGGGCCGGCCACGCTGCGGGTGACGGTGGCCGGGGGTCAGGTGCACGGGCGGGCGTGGGGGCCGGGCGCGGAGTGGGCGCTGGAGTCGCTGCCCGCGCTCGTGGGCGCCGACGACGACCTGTCGGGTTTCACCGCGCGGCATCCGGTCCTGGTCGAGGCCATGCGCGCGCACGCGGGCGTGCGCATCGGCCGTACGGGCCGCGTCATGGAGGCGCTGGTCCCGGCGGTGCTGGAGCAGAAGGTCGTCGGCCAGGAGGCGTGGCGCGCCTGGCGCTACCTGCTGCGCCACTTCGGCGAGCCCGCCCCGGGCCCCGCGCCCGACGGGATGCGGGTGGCGCCCGAGCCGCAGGTGTGGCGCGAGATCCCGTCCTGGCACTGGCACCGGGCCGGGGCCGAGGCGGTGCGCGCCCGCACGATCGCCACCGCCGCCTGGCACTCCGCCAAGCTGGAGGCCGCCGCGACCAGCGAGGAGCTCGACCGGCTGCTGCGCGCGCTGCCGGGCATCGGCGTGTGGACCTCCGCCGAGGTGCGCCAGCGGGTGTTCGGCGACCCGGACGCCGTCAGCGTGGGCGACTTCCACCTGGCCAAGATCGTGGGCTACGCGCTGACCGGGGAGAAGACGGACGACCCGGGCATGCTGCGGCTGCTGGAGCCCTACCGGGGCCACCGGCACCGGGCGGCGATGCTCATCACGCTCACCGGCCGCCGCCCGCCGGCCCGCGGCCCGAGGATGGCCGCGCGCGACTATCGGTCCTTCTAGAAGCCCTGGGTGCGGTACGAGAACTCAGCGCGTCGTAGTGTGCCGCTATGAGTCTTGTCAGTGATTCCGCGTTCCGCCGCGCGCTCGCCCGTGCCCGTGACGGCAAGGCGCTCGACGCCGCCGAGGCCACCGTGCTGCTGCAGGCACGCGGCGACCACCTGGACACCCTGCTCGACCACGCCGCCCGCGTACGGGACGCGGGGCTCGCCGCCGCCGGCCGCCCGGGGGTGATCACGTACAGCAGGAAGGTGTTCATCCCGCTGACCAGACTGTGCCGGGACCGGTGCGGCTACTGCACGTTCGCCACCGCGCCGCACAAGCTGGAGGCGCCGTTCCTCAGCCCGGACGAGGTGCTGGAGATCGCCCGGCAGGGCGCGGCGATGGGCTGCAAGGAGGCGTTGTTCACGCTCGGCGACCGGCCGGAGGACCGGTGGCACCAGGCGCGCGAGTGGCTCGACGCGCACGGCTACGACGACACGCTGTCGTACGTGCGCGCGATGGCGGTGCGGGTGCTGGAGGAGACCGGGCTGCTGCCGCACCTGAACCCGGGTGTGCTGAGCTGGCGTGACCTGCAGCGGCTCAAGCCGGTGGCGCCGTCGATGGGCATGATGCTGGAGACGACCTCGCGGCGGCTGTTCGAGGAGAAGGGGCAGCCGCACTACGGCTCGCCCGACAAGGACCCGGCGGTGCGGCTGCGGGTGCTGGAGGACGCCGGGCGCAGCAACGTGCCGTTCACCACCGGCATCCTGATCGGCATCGGCGAGACCGTCGAGGACCGGGCCGAGTCGCTGTTCGCGATCCGGAAGGTGGCGCGCGAGTACGGCGGCGTCCAGGAGGTCATCGTGCAGAACTTCCGCGCCAAGCCGGACACGGCGATGCGCGGGCTGCCGGACGCCGACCTGGAGGAGCTGGCCGCGACCATCGCGGTCGCCCGGCTCGTGCTGGGCCCGCGGGCGCGGGTGCAGGCGCCCCCGAACCTGGTCGACGCCGAGTACGCGCTGATGATCCGCGCGGGCATCGACGACTGGGGCGGCGTGTCGCCGCTCACCCCCGACCACGTCAACCCCGAGCGCCCCTGGCCGCAGATCGACGAGCTGGCCGCCCGGACCGCCGAGGCGGGGTTCCGGCTGCGCGAGCGGCTGACGGTCTACCCGGAGTACGTCAGGGCCGGGGAGCCGTGGCTGGACCCCCGCGTCATGGCGCACGTGGCCGCGCTGGCCGACCCGGAGACCGGCCTGGCCAGGCAGGACGCGGTGCCGCAAGGGCTGCCGTGGCAGGAGCCCGACGGCGGGTTCGCCCCCACGGGCCGGGTGGACCTGCACGTCGAGGTGGACACCACGGGCCGGACCGGCGACCGGCGCGACGACTTCGACCACGTCTACGGCGACTGGGAGGCGCTGCGTGAGCGGCTGCCGGCCGCCTCCGGGCGCGGCGCCGTGCCGGGCGACGTCAGGGAGGCGCTGCGGGCCGCCGAGCGCGACCCGGCGGGGCTGACCGACGAGCAGGCGGTGGCGCTGCTGTCGGCCGACGGCGACGCGCTGGAGGAGCTGGCCGGGATCGCCGACGAGCTGCGCCGCCAGGCCGTGGGCGACGACGTGACGTACGTGGTCAACCGCAACATCAACTTCACGAACGTGTGCTACACCGGCTGCCGGTTCTGCGCGTTCGCCCAGCGCCGCACCGACGCCGACGCCTACACGCTGAGCCTGGAGCAGGTCGCCGACCGGGCCGAGGAAGGCTGGCTGGCCGGGGCCACCGAGGTGTGCATGCAGGGCGGCATCCACCCCGACCTGCCCGGCACCGCGTACTTCGACCTGGCCAGGGCGGTCAAGGAGCGCACGCCCGGCATGCACGTGCACGCGTTCTCCCCGATGGAGGTCATCAACGGCGCAAGCCGGACGAACCTCTCCATCGAGGACTGGCTGCACGCCGCCAAGGAGGCCGGGGTCGACTCCCTGCCCGGGACGGCCGCCGAGATCCTCGACGACGACGTGCGCTGGGTGCTGACCAAGGGCAAGCTGCCCGCCAAGGAGTGGATCGAGGTCATCACCACCGCGCACCGCGTCGGCATCCCGACGACCTCGACCATGATGTACGGGCACGTGGACGACCACCTGCACTGGGTCAGGCACATCAAGCTGATCAGGCGGCTGCAGGAGGAGACCGGCGGGTTCTCCGAGTTCGTGCTGCTGCCGTTCGTGCACACCAGCGCGCCGATCTACCTGGCCGGGGTCGCCAGGCCCGGCCCGACCGCCCGCGAGAACCGGGCCGTGCACGCCCTGGCCAGGATTCTGCTGCACGGCGCCATCGCCAACATCCAGTGCTCGTGGGTCAAGCTCCAGGACGACCTGTGCCGCCAGGTGCTCCAGGGCGGCGTGAACGACCTCGGCGGCACCCTCATGGAGGAGACGATCAGCCGGATGGCCGGCTCGGAGAACGGCTCGTACAAGACCATCAGCGAGCTGCGCGCGATGGCGGAGGTCACCGGCAGGCCGGTCCGGCAGCGCACCACCGAGTACGGCGTGCCGAGCGCGGAGCGGCTGGCCGCCTCGGCCGCCAGCGACGGCGTGTGCCAGAGCGTCAGGCGGGTCCTGCCGCTGGCCTAGATATAACAAGTTCTATCGCCTCTTGCGCCGGTCGTGGGAGGCGCTGGGACAATCGACACCCCCCTTCAAGTGAGGTGCACCGTGCGGTTAGGGCGACACCGCGCCGCGCTGTCTCCCAGGCAGAGACGGAGGAAGGCGCTCCAACGCGGCATGCTGGCCGGCCTGGCGGCCGTGGCCGTGCTGGCCGGCGGGATCGTCCTGGTGTCCGGCGGCACGGGCGCGCTGTGCACCGCGCGAGAGCCTGTTCTGGTCGACGTGGCGGCGGCGGTGGACGTGGCGCCCGCCGTGATGGAGGCGGCGGGGCGGTTCAACGGCACGCGGGCGAGCGTGGGCGGGCGCTGCGTGCTCGTCCAGGTGACCGAGCAGCCGCCCGCCACCGTGCTGCGCACGCTGATCGGCGACCGGGCGGGCGTGCTGCGCGAGCGGCCCGACGGCTGGATCACCGACTCGTCGGCGTGGATCCGGCTGGCCCGCAAGCAGGGCGCGCGGTCGCTGCCGGCGGGCGAGCGGGTGGTGGCGACCTCGCCGCTGGTGTTCGCCACCCGGTCATCGCTGGCCGAGCGCTTCGCGGTGGGCAACACGGAGATGAACTGGCGGATGGTGTTCCCGCCGACGCTGCGCGGCCGGCTGACGCCGACCGAGGAGGAGCCCGACGTCGTACGGGTGCCGGACCCGTCGCTGGCCGGGGCCGGGATCGCCACGGTGGCGGCGGCCCGCGACGTCGTCGGCGCCGGGCCGGAGGCCGACAAGGCGCTGACGGCGTTCGTGCGGTGGGCCCAGGCCGGGTCCGCGCCCGACTACCGCAGCATGCTGGAGGCCGTCGACGACCGCACGTTCTGGAAGCGGCCGGTCGTCATCGTGCCGGAGCAGTCGGTGCGCGAGCACACCGGCCGGGGCCCGTCGGCCGATCCGGTCGTCGCCCTGCACCCGCGCGAGGGCACGATCACGCTCGACTACCCGTACGTGGTGACCGCGACCGACCCGGCCGTCGCGGAGGCGTCCGCCGCCTTCGCCGCTTGGCTGGGCGAGCCGCAGGCGCAGGAGATCGTCCGCCGGGCCGGGTTCCGCTCCGGCGACGGCTCGCAGGGGCCGCTCGCGCCCGGCCCGGACGCCACGCCCCGGGTGCGGCCCTCGGTGTCGCCGGAGGACATCGACGAGGCGCTGCTGGCCTGGAGCAGGCTGGCCCCGCCGACGAACATCCTGGTGCTCAGCGACACCTCCAAGCACATGGCCGAGCCCCTGGGCGACACCACCCGCGTCGAGGTGGCGCTGGCCGCCGCCAGGACCGGCCTGGCGCTCTTCCCGAACTCGACGCACATGGGCCTGTGGGAGTTCGCCGACCGGCTCGGCGGCAGCGAGGACCACCGGGAGCTGGTGAGCCTGGGGCCGATCGACCGGCCAGAGAGCGGCCAGGTCGTCAGGCGCAGCCGGCTGAACGAGCTCACCGGCACGATCACCGCCCACCCCAAGCGCGGCAGCTCGCTGTACGAGGCGATCCTGGACGGCTTCCGCAAGGTGGGCACGGCGTACCGGGAGGACATGAACAACACGCTGCTGGTGATCACCGCGGGCAGGGACGACGGCGGCGGGGTCTCCCAGGCGGAGCTGCTGGCCGAGCTGCGCGAGGAGTGGGACGCGGACCGGCCGGTGCAGATCGTCGTCATCGCCTTCGGCAAGGACGTCGACCGCGCCGGGCTGACGGCCGTCACCTCGGCCACCAACGGCTCCCTGCACGTGGCCCAGGAGCCGGGCGAGATCATCGACGTGTTCCTCGCCGCCCTGGCCCGGCGCCTGTGTCACCCGACCTGCCGGCCGGGGGCGTGACGAACCCGGGCATGGAGAAGGGGGCGCCCAGGTGGGCGGGCGCCCCCTTCGGTCATTTCAGGTCAGACCCTGCCCCATAGGGCGGGGACGTTGGGCGGCTCCCAGCCGTTGATCGCGGTGTGCGGCTGGAGGCAGCGGTAGGTGGCGCCGCCGTAGGTGACCGTCGAGCCCGCGGTGTACGCGGTGCCCGCGGTCCAGGTGCCGCCCGGGGGGTTGGTGGGCGTGTCGGTCGGCGTCGGGGTCGGGGTCGGGGTGGGCGTGGGCGTCGGGGTGCCGGGGCCGCCGCCGCCGACCTGGAGGTCGATGCAGGCGTAGAAGGCCATGGCGGTGTCGGCGATGTTCCAGATGGCCAGCACCTTCTGCCGGCCGGGGAACTGGCTCAGGTTCACAGTGTGTGACACCGATGCCGGGGGTCGCTTGCCGCCGTCGTTGAAGACGGCCACCCGGGTGCCGCCGACGTAGTACTCCCACGTGCTGGTGGCGTGCTGGACGGTGAGCCGCCAGTTGAAGTTGACGCTGGTGCCCACCGAGGTGACGGGCCACGGCTTGCTCTCATCGCTGAGCTGGGCGAACCGCCCGACTCCGCCGTGGCAGTTGCGCTGGCCCTTGGGGCCTTCGACGCTCTGCGGCTCGTAAATGATGTCGCCGCAGTTGGCGACGCGCCCCTGGGCGCAGTGGGCCTGGCGGCTGGGCGGCGAGTTGACGTACCCGTGGGCCAGGGCCGGTGAGGTGTTGAAGACCACCGTGGCGACCGCAATCGCCACGACGGAGAGTAACGTGAGCAACCTCTTCATCTAGTGGCTCCTCTACTTGGGGGGATGGCCCAAATGTAAAGGAAAGTTTCCTAACGGTAAACCGTTACGTGACTGTGGCTCGAAATATCAGTCAGCGGGACACGATGAAGTCCAGCGCGTCACGCGGCGCCCGGTCCCGCGGTGGCGCAGCGGCATGGCCCACCGCCACACAGCCCATCGGGTCCCACTCCTCCGGCAGGTCCAGCACCTCCCGCACCACAGGGCGGCAGAACATCGTCGACGACACCCACGCCGACCCCAGCCCCTCCACCGCGAGCTGGACCAGGAAGTTCTCCACGCCCGCGCCCATCGCCACCACGAACATCTCCCGCTCCGCAGCGTTGCGCCGCTCGTCGCGGTAGGTGTGCGAGCCCTCCATCACCAGGCACGGCACCACCAGATAAGGCGCGTTGCGCAACACGTCACCCCGCCTGACCCGCTTGGCGATCGACTGCTCGGAGAAACCGTCGCCGCGCAGATCCTCGATCCACGCCTCCCGCATCGCGTCCACCAGCCGCAGCCGCGTCTGCGCCGACTCCACCAGCACGAACCGCCACGGCGTCGTGTGATGCGGCGCCGGCGCCGCGATCCCCGCAGCCACCGCCCGCCGCACCGCATCCGGATCCACCGGCCGGTCGCCGAACTCCCGGATCGTCCGGCGCGCGAACACCACGTCCCGCGACCCGTACCGGAACAGGTCCTCGTCCGCCGGACGCACCAGCGGACGCACCCCCGGCCCGTCCTCCTCCGTCACCAGATGCCCCAGCCCCCGCACGATCGCCACCGGAACGCCGTCCAGCTTGCCCTTGACCAGCTCCGCGGCGGCCGCGATCTCGTCCACCAGCGCTGTCACCGTCGCACTCAGCGGATTGCCGTACGCGTCCCGCGAACCCCGGAAGTCGGCCGTCGTCACCACGCCCGCGGACCCGATCGCCACGTCCGTCAGCCCCTGCCGCCACGGCCTGCCGAACGTGTCGGACACGATCACCCCGACCCGGCCGCCCAGCCCCGCCCGGATCCGCCGCGCCGACGCGTCCGGATCCTCCGGCAGCAGCAGCACCGTCCCCGGGTCGGTGTTGGACGCGTCCACCCCGGCGGCGGCCATCACGAAACCGTGGCGCGTCTGGGCGATCACCGTGTCGCCGCGCCTGGCGACGACCCGGTCCGTCTCGTCCTCGATCGCCTTCGCCCGGTCCGGCGCCTCCCTGACCCGCCCCTCGGCCTTGCTCACGATCTTGGACGTGACGACGACGATGTCCCCGTCGCGCACCCCGGGGACGAGCGCCGCGAGGTCGTCCCCCGGCCGCACCTCTCCGATCCCCACCACCGGCACCACCTCGACCCGCTCACCCGCGGTCCCCTCCCAAGAGGAAGGCGCATTCTCTGCGGCGGGTGCGGGGGAGGTGCCCTGCGCTTCCTCTCCCGGGGAAAGCGCACCCCGTGCGGCGGGGGAGGGCGTACCGGACGGGTGGGCGCCTGCCGGTGCGGGGGTTGCCTGGGGCTGCGTGGGGTGGGTCATGAGGTGAGCTCCTGGGCGAGGTCGAGGGCGGCGCGGGCGAGGGCGGCCGTGGCCGCGGGGTCGGACATGAGCAGGGGCCGGGCCTCGACGCGTACGCCGTCGAGGGCGACGCCGGCGTCCTCCGGCGCGACCAGCCAGCCGTCGAGCAGGTCGGACCCGTACAGGGAGAGGACCGCCTGGGCGCTGGTCTCGACGCCGATGGCGGTCAGGCAGGCGTCGGCCATGCCGCGCACGGGGGCGCCGCCGATGATGGGGGAGACGCCCACGACGGTCTTGGGGAGCAGGGCGTCGCGGATGCCCGGCACCTGGAGGATGGTGCCGATGCTGACGACGGGGTTGGACGGCGGCAGGATGACCACGTCGGCGTCGGCGATCGCCTCGAGGACGCCGGGGGCGGGCTTGGCCGACTCGACGCCGACGAGGGCGATCGACTCGGCGGGGACGGAGGCGCGCAGGCGCACCCACCATTCCTGGAAGTGGACGGCGCGCCGGCCGCGCTCGTCGTCGATGACCACGTGGGTCTCGCACCGGTCGTCGGTCATGGGCAGCAGCCGTACGCCGGGCTGCCAGCGGGCGCACAGCGCCTCGGTGATCTGGGAGAGCGGGTAGCCGGCTTCGAGCATCTGGGAGCGCACGATGTGGGTGGCGAAGTCGCGGTCGCCCAGCCCGAACCATTGGGGTTCGACCCCGTAGGCGGCCAGCTCCTCCTTGACGACGTGGGTCTCGTCGGCGCGCCCCCAGCCTTGTTGCTCGTCGATGCCGCCGCCGAGGGTGTACATGACGGTGTCGAGGTCGGGGCAGACGCGCAGGCCGAAAAGGGTGATGTCGTCGCCGGTGTTGCCGATGACGGTGATCTGGTCGGCGGGCGCGGTCGCGCGGAGTCCGCGCAGGAAGCGGGCGCCGCCGATGCCGCCGGCGAGGGTCACGATGTGCATGCGGAACAGTCTTCCACCCCCCGTCCCGGGACCGTTTTTCCCCTTTTCTTGACGGCCCGCAAAACCCTGATATGCGGGGAAAAGAGCGACTATTGAGATCTGCGAGCTTCCTGGGACTCCCGCCGGACAAGTCGGTGATGTGGCAAACTCCCTTCGGGCTAAAGGGTCCGATGGGGGTACTTGTGAGCAACTTTGACGTCGCCAGGCTGAAGGAGCCGGCCGCCTGGATCATGCTGGCCGCCGGCGGCCTGGACATCCTGCTGACCATCGGCCGGATTCTGATCGGCTCGACCAGCGCGGACTTCACCGAGCGCGCCTACATGCACTTCTCCGGCCTGACCAGCCCGGTGATCACCGCGCTGCTGCTCGGCGCGGTGCTGCTGCTGACCAAGGTCGGCCCGCCGTCGGCCAAGGCCAAGCCCGTCGCGTACATCGCGGCCGGGGCGCTGGCCGCGGCGGCCGTGTTCGGCGCGCTGTCGCTGCTGCTCGGCCTGTTCGCGGGCAACACCGCGCGTTCGACCGTGGAGTTCCTGCTGACGGGCGTGCCGATGCTGGCGCTGACGGCCCTCGCGCTGGTGTACCTGCTGCCGCAGGTCATGCCGGAGCGCCGCCCGGCGGCCCCGTACGGTCAGGGCTTCCCCCAGCAGGGGTACGGCCAGCAGGGCCAGTTCCCGCAGGGCCAGTTCCAGCAGCCCGGTTACGCCCAGCAGGGCTTCCCGCAGCAGGGTTACGCCCAGCAGCCTCCGTCGCAGGGCGGCCAGGAGTACGGCCAGCCGGACTACGGCCAGCAGCCCGCCCCCCAGCAGGCCCAGGCGGACTACGCGCAGCCCCAGCAGGGGATGCCGCAGCCCGGCCAGCAGCCCACCCCGCAGTCCAACCAGCAGCCCAACCAGCAGCCCGCGCCCCAGGCCGCCCCGCAGCAGGGTTACGGTCAGCAGCCGCCGAGCTACGGCGGCCAGCCGGAGCAGCCCCCGTACCAGCAGCAGTCCTACAGCCCGCAGCCGCCGTCCGGCGCGCAGGAGCAGCCGCAGCAGGACGCCTACCAGCCGCCGGTCCAGCAGCCCCAGCCCCAGCAGGCCGCCCAGCAGTATCCCCAGCCCCGGGCGGCCCTGCCCGCGGCCCCGTCCGACCAGCAGCAGGACTCCGGCGGCTACGGCCCGCCCGCCCAGGACCCGTACAGCCCCCAGTACGCCCAGGACGCGCCCCCGTACGCCCAGGAGGCCCCGCAGTACGGCCAGGACCAGCACTACAGCCAGGACCCCTACGCCGCGCAGGCGCAGGAGGCCCCGCAGTACAACCAGGACCCGTACAGCCCGCCCGCCCAGGACCAGCAGTACGCCACCCCGGCCGCGGACCCGTACGCCCAGCCCGCCCAGGAGCAGTACGCCCCGCCCCCCACCGAGGCGTTCCCCCCGGCGCAGAACCCGTACGCCCCGCAGCAGCCCGCGCACGCGGCCTACACGCCGTCGGAGACGATGCCGGACTCGGGCTACCAGCCCCCGTCGGAGTATCAGCCGGCCCCGTACGTCCCGGCCGACAGCCAGCCGAACGTGCACAACCAGCCCAACCCGTACGCCCCGTCGTACCCGTCGGGCGAGACCGCGCCCAGCGTGCCGTACCCGGACCAGCAGCAGCCCTACTACGACCGCCAGTCGGCGTTCGACCAGCAGGGCCAGCAGCCCCAGCAGAGCCCGGGCCAGCAGCACGGCCAGGGCGGCCAGCCGTTCACCGGCTATTCGGGCCACGAGTTCGGGGCGCCGCAGCACGAGCCGGACCCGCCGGTGGACCCGCGCTCGCAGCAGCTCCTGGACGCCTACCAGCAGGCCGACTCCTACCAGTCGGGCGTGGGCACCGCGCCTGACCTGCGCGTCCCGGAGTACGGCCAGCCGCAGCGGCACGACGACGTGTTCGGTCACCCGCAGCAGCCGCAGGCCGCCTACGAGCCGCAGCAGGGCCAGTATCAGCAGCCCGGCTGGGGCCAGCAGCCGGCGGATTCGACGATCCGCCTGGACCAGCAGGCGATCCGCGGTGACGCGCTGGGGGACCAGCCGCGCCAGGGTGACGACCCGATCGACCCGACCGCCATATACACCCCGAATGAGCCACGCAGGTAAGGAACCGGCAAACGACGGCTAGAGAAGAGGTGGCCCGGAGGGCGGGGCTCATCCCGCCCTGATACGGTTCCGACCGCTGACAGCGTTGAACACGCCCGGCGCAAACCGGGCGCGAACATCTGATGCCAGGCACGACCGGGGCGAGAGCTGGTCTTCCCCCGGATACCGGCATGCCGCTTGACGCCACGTACGGCACACGCGTGTAATTACAACCATGTTGTTACGCCTTCCCGTGGGTGGGTACAAGGAAGGCGTTCCATGGGGGGCTCCATTGCGGGCGGGCGGCAGGGAGGTGTGCAGTGACCGATCTGGTCATCGCACAGGATCAGCTTGACGCTGAAGAACTCGGCTGGCAGGAGCGCGCACTCTGCGCGCAGACGGATCCAGAGGCGTTCTTCCCGGAAAAGGGCGGCTCCACCCGAGAGGCCAAGAAGGTGTGCCGATCGTGCGAAGTGCGTGCGGAGTGCCTGGAATACGCACTCGAGCACGACGAGCGCTTCGGCATCTGGGGTGGGCTGTCCGAGCGGGAGCGCAGACGGATCAAGCGCCAGGCCGTTTAGGGATAGATGTGGAAAGGGTCACGCGGTCACCCGTGTGACCCTTTTCCGTATCCGTGGGCGGTGCGACCGGTAAGGTGGCGGCGTTTGATCACCGCCCAATGGAGCCGCATGTCCCGTCCCTTCGTCACCGTGATCGTCGTCGCACACGACGGCGGGCGCTGGCTCGGGGAGACCTTGAAGGCCCTGGCGAGCCAGAGCTACCGCCCGGACCGGGTGGTGGGCGCCGACAACGGCAGCCGCGACGGCTCGGCCGACCTGCTCACGCAGGCGCTCGGCTCCGCCAACGTGCTCAGGCTGCCCCGTTCGGCGAGCTTCGGCGACGCCGTGGCCGAGGTGCTCGGCAAGCTGCCCCCGGGCGTCGACGGCGAGTGGCTGTGGCTGCTGCACGACGACTGCGCCCCCGACCGCCGCGCCCTGGAGGCGCTGCTGCGCGCCGCCGACGAGGACCGCAAGGCGGCGGTGCTCGGCCCGAAGCTGCGTGACTGGCTGGACCGGCGGCTGCTGCTGGAGATCGGCGTGACCGTCGGCCGCACCGGCCGCCGCGACACCGGGCTGGAGGCCCGCGAGTTCGACCAGGGCCAGCACGACGGCACCCGCGAGGTCATGGCGGTGTCCACCGCCGGCATGCTGATCAGGCGCGACGTGTGGGAGGCGACCGGCGGGCTGGACCCGTTCCTGCCGATCTTCCGCGACGACCTCGACCTGTGCTGGCGGGTGCGCAACGCCGGGCACCGGGTGCTGGCCGTCACCGAGGCCGTGGCCTGGCACGCCGAGGCGTCGGCCCGCCGCAGACGGCGCATGACGGTCAGCGGCGACCATCCGCGCAGGCTCGACCGGCGCAACGGCATCTTCGTCGTGATGGCGAACCTGCCGTTCCTGGCGATGCTGTGGGCGCTGCTGCGCAACGTGGCGGGCTCGCTGACGCGCACGGTGCTGTTCGTGCTGGGCAAGCAGCCGGCGAACGCCCTGGACGAGCTGGTCGCGCTCGGCTCGGTCCTGGCGCACCCGGTGCGGCTGGCCAAGGCCCGGCGGGCCAGGCGCGAAGGCCGCAAGAAGGGCTACAAACGCATCAGCCGCCTGCTCACGCCGCGCGGCGCGGGCCTGCGCCGCCTCACCGACATGGTGCAGAGCTTCCTGGCGGGCGAGGGGCCGGTCGACTCGGCGGGCCGCCACCACCACGCCGCCCCGGAGGAGGAGGTGATCGCGCCCGCGCCGGCGCCGCAGGGCAACCCGGTCAAGCGCTTCCTCGGCCGGCCCGGCGTGCTGCTGGTGTTCGGGCTCACGCTGGTCGCGCTGGTGGCCGAGCGGTCCCTGCTGGGGGCCGGACGGCTCGGCGGCGGCGCGCTCGTGCCGGTGACCGGCGGCGCGGGCGACCTGTGGGCGTTCTACACGGGGGGCTTCCACGACCTCGGGCCCGGCTCGGCCGACTGGGCGCCGCCGTACGTGGCGGTGCTCGCGGCGCTGTCCACGCTCGCCTTCGGGCAGACCTCGACGGCCGTGTCGGTGCTGCTGCTCGGCTCGGTGCCGCTGGCGGGTGCCTCGGCCTACCTGGCGTCGCGGCGGCTGGTGCCGGACGCCACCGAGTCGGGCGTCGGCGTCCGCGTGTGGGTGGCCGCCACGTACGCGCTGCTGCCGGTCGCGACCGGCGCGGTCGCGTCGGGACGGCTGGGCACGGCGGCGGTGCTGGTGCTGCTGCCGGCCTGCGCGGTGCTCGCCGCCCACCTGCTCGGTCCGGACGCTCGCCGATCGCGCCGGGCGGCGTGGGGGTTCGGGCTCGTGCTGGCGGTGGGCGCGGCGTTCGTGCCGCTGCTGCTGCCGATGGCCCTGGTGCTCGGCGTGCTCGCCGTGGTGCTCTTCCGCACGGTACGGCCCGGCGTCCTCGTGCCGGTGGCCATCGCGCTGGGCGTGCCGGTGGCGCTGCTGCTGCCCTGGCTGGGCGGGCTGGTGCTGGACCCGGGCAGGTTCCTGCTGGAGGCCGGGCTGCACGACCCGGCCCTGGTGAGCCCGGCGCTCGGCGCCCGCGACCTGCTGACGCTCAGCCCCGGCGGGCCCGGCCTGCCGCCGTTCTGGGTGACGGGCGGGCTGCTGGCGGTGGCGCTGGGCGCGCTGTTCGTCCACCGCGCCCGCGCCGGGCGGCGGGCCAAGCCGGACCCCCGGGCCGAACGCGGCCGGATCGTCGTGCTGTCCGGCTGGGGGATCGCGCTGTTCGCGCTGGTGATCGCCCTGGTCGCGGGCCGGGTCGGCGTGGCGGGCGCACCCGCGTGGCCGGGCGTGCCGCTGGCCGTCGCCGGGGCCGCGCTGATCGTGCTCGCCGCGCTCAGCGCCCCCCGCCTGGACGCCGCCCGCGCCCGGGGCGGCCCGCGCAGGATCGCCGCCTGGCTGGTGGCGGCGGTGGCGTTCAGCACGCCGCTGCTGGCCGCCGGGCACTGGATCGTCCAGGGCGTACGCGGGCCGCTCGACGGCGACGCACGCGACCCGCTGCCCGCCCTGGCCGTCATGAACTCCCGCCACGGCGAGCGCACCCTGCTCATCCGGGGCGCCGAGTTCACCGTGCTGCGCGGGCGCACCCCGCTGATCGGCGAGGCGGAGCTGCCCGTCGCCTCCCCCGAGCGCGCCAAGGTGGCGGCCGCGGCGCAGGGCCTCGCGGGCGGGCGCGGCGGTAACGACGCCGAGGTCCTGGCCCAGCACGGCGTGGCGATGGTGGCGGTGGCGCCGCCGGTCGGGCCCGAGCTCGCCAGGACGCTCGACTCGCAGCCCTCGCTCCAGCGCATGAGCCTGTCCGACAGCGGCGGCCTGTGGCGGATCGCCGAACCCCTCACGCCGGTCCCCGCCCGGCCCGCGCACTTCATGCACACGCCCTGGCTGTGGCTCCAGGGCGCGCTGGTGCTGGTCGCGGTCGTGATGGCCGCGCCCGGCCGGCGCGAGCCCGCCGAGGAAGCCGCCCGGACCCCCGACCCGGCCCTGGCGGGCGTCTCATGACGGCGATCCTGCGCCACCGGTTCGCGCCGCTCGCCGCCGTCCTGGCCGCCCTCCTGGCCCTGTACGGGATCGCGTACGTGACCGAGCCCGCCCCGGCCGGACGCGCGGCGGCCAAGCCCGAGCGGGTGGGCGTCGAGTCGGCGACCGCGGTCTGCCCCGGCGTCAAGGGCGCCGACGTGGCGGTCTACCTGCCCGGGACGATGTCACGCGAGACCATGAAGGACGCCGAGCCGTACACCGTGACCGGGCCCGGCGGCCTGGAGGCGGGCTTCGTCACCCGCGCGCTCTCGGGCGCCCGGCGCGGGCTGGCCGGGGTGCGGTGCGCCGAGCCGGCCGCCGAGACCTGGCTGGTCGGGCCGGGCCCGGCCAACGCCGAGGTCACGCTGCACCTGACGAACGCCGCCAAGACGCCCGCCATGGCCGACGTCCAGGTGTGGGCGGCCGAAGGGCTGGTGTCCGGCGAGGCGGGCCTCGGCCTGGAGGTCGCGCCCGGCAAGAGCCGGAAGATCGACCTGCGCGACCTGGCGCCGTCCGCCGACGTGATGGCGGTCAGCGTGACCTCCCTGGTGGGCCGGGTGGCCGTGGCCGCGAGCGCCGCGCCGGAGACGGGCGGCGCCGACTGGCTGCCGGCCGCCGCCGCGCCCGCCACGAAAATCGTCGTGCCCGGCATCCCCGGCGGAGGCGGCAGGCGGGAGCTGCTGGTCGCGGCGCCGGGCGAGGCCGACGCGACCGTGCGCATCACCGCCGTGACCGAGGGCTCCCGCTACGCGATGAAGGGCCGCGAGAGCGTCGACGTGCCCGCGGGCGGGGTGCTGGCGATCGACGTCACCACCGGCATCGGCGGCGAGTCGGCCGGGCTGGTGCTCGACTCGACCGCCCCCGTCGTCGCCGGAGTGGTGATCACCGGGACCGGCGGGCGGCAGGACGTCGCCTACACCGCCGGGACGCCGCCGCTCGACCTGGGCAGCGCCGTCGCGGCCAACGGCACGGGCTCGCGGCTGCTGCTGACCGCGCCGGGCGCGGCCGGCCGGGTGCGGGTGCAGATCGTGCCGGCCCGCGGCGAGCCGGGCAGCCCCGCCGAGGTGGAGGTCCCCGCCGGGCGCACCACGAGCGTGCCGCTGAAGGCCAAGGGCGCGTTCGGCGTCGTCGTGACCCCGGTCTCCGGGCAGGTCTACGGCGGCCGGGTCATCGAGGAACGGCAGCGCGCCGGCCTGCTCCTCACCGCCCAGCCGCTGGCCCAGGCCCGGACGTGGACGATGCTGCCGCCCCTCGCCGACACCCCGCTCGCCGTGCTGCCCTGACCGGGCTCAGCGCTCGTCGTAGCCCGGGTCGACCGTCTCGGGCGACAGCCCGAGCAGCGTCGCCACCTGCTCGACCACGGTGTCGTGCACCAGCGCGCCGAGCGTCTCGCGGTCGCGGGCCCGCGCCTCCAGCGGACGCCGGTAGACCACCACCGAGGCAGGGTCCTGGCCCTTGGCCGTGTCGGCCCGGCCGAACGGGATCGGACCGCCGCCGAACCCCGGCCCGTCGCTCAGCTCGCTCAGCGGCGGCACGTCCTCCACCGCGAACTCCACCGCCGCGAGCTGCCTGCCCCACTTGGGCCGCAACCGGTCGACGGCGTCGAGCACCAGGTCGTCGAAGCGTTCGGAACGGGCCCGGGACATGGGCACGTACGAGGGCGCGAGCGGCCCGCGCAGACCACGACCGTGCCGGTCACGACGCCTGGGACCGCGCTTGAGAGTCACACGGCAAGTCTAAAGGCAGGCCCCATCGGGGCATGTGGGTGGAAAGGCTGCGACAGGTGTCCGAATTGTGGCGACACGCTCGTTAAGAGCGCTCAGGTAGTGGCGCCTCGCACTCTTACCAGATACGGTCCCTCCGTGAGCCCCGTCCGCCGCTGTTCCCGCACTGCTTGCAGTCAGCCTGCCGTCTTCACGCTCACGTACGTATACGCCGACTCGACCGCTGTACTAGGCCCTCTGGCGACGTACGCCGAGCCACACTGTTATGACCTGTGCGCCGAACACGCCGAGCGGCTGACCGCCCCCCGAGGCTGGGAGGTCGTGCGGCTGCCGACCGACGGCGCTTCCCCCAGCTCCGACGACCTCGAAGCGCTGGCCAACGCGGTGCGCGAGGCGGCCAGGCCCAGCGCCGCGCGCGGCGTCGAGCCGGTCGGCGACGCCGTCGAGGTCGGCCGGCGGGGCCACCTCCGCATCCTGCGCTCCACCCAGCCCAACCGCGATCGCTGACGCGCCGCCTGCCGTCGCGCCGGGTACAGTCGAGGCACCTGTCCGCGGCCGATTCGTAGGAGCTCCGATTAATCGCAAGTTCTCCCTGGTCGCCTTCGACCTGGACGACACGCTGGCGGTGTCCAAGTCCCGCATCGACGACCGCATGGCGGGGCTGCTGGCCCGGCTGCTCGACCTGGTCGACGTGTGCGTGATCTCGGGCGGGCAGTATTCCCAGTTCCAGGCGCAGGTGCTGCGCCACCTGCCGATCGACGACGCCCAGCGCGCCAGGCTGCACCTGATGCCGACCTGCGGCACGCGCTACTACCGCTGGCAGAACTCCGACTGGCACCTCGTCTACGCCGAGGACTTCACCGCTCCCCAGAAGGCGGAGATCATCGAGGCGCTCACCCGCAGCGCCAAGGAGCTGGGCCTGTGGGCCGATGACCCCTGGGGGGAGATCATCGAGGACCGCGGCAGCCAGATCACCTTCTCCGCGCTCGGCCAGCAGGCCCCGCCCGCCGCCAAGTACGCCTGGGACCCCGACGGCGCCAAGCGCCGCCTGCTGTGCGCGCACGTGTCGGAGCGGCTGCCCGGCCTGGAGGTGCGCAGCGGCGGCTCGACCTCCGTCGACATCACCCACAAGGGCGTCGACAAAGCCTACGGCATCGGCCGGCTCCTCGACGCCCTCGGGCTGACGATCGACGACGTGCTGTTCGTCGGCGACCGGCTCGACGAGGGCGGCAACGACTACCCGGTCAAGGCGATGGGCGTGGAGTGCGTGGCGGTCGAGGGCTGGGAGCAGACGGCGGCGTTCGTCGAGGACTATCTCGGCATCGAGACTCGATGAACCGGCGGCCGAAAGGCCGCGCAATCCACCGGACCAGTGGTGCCGTGATGTTACGGTCGGTTTTGGCGATGGCGAGCGAGATAGGTGGACGAGTGAAGATCGACGACTGGCTGCTGGAGATCCTGGCCTGCCCGGCGTGCAAGTCACCGTTGCGTGTCGAGAGCGACTCCGAAGAGCTCGACTGCACCGGCTGCGGCCTGATCTATCCGGTCCGGGATGACATCCCCGTGCTGCTCGTCGACGAGGCCAGGAAGCCGTGACCTGGGAGCCGGAGCGGCTCGACGACCAGCGGCACCTGAGCGAAGGCGACCCGGGCGGCATGCTGCTCGCGGTGGCCGCCTCGGCGGCGCAGGTGCGCACGGGGCTCCGGTGCGCCGTCGAGTCCGGCGTCGACCGGCTGGCCGGTGACCTCAGGCCGCGCGCGGTCGTGGTCACGGGCATGGGCAGCTCCGCGCTCGCGGGCGACATGCTGGCCGCGGTCTGCGGCAACAGCGCCCCCCTGCCCGTCGTGACGCTGCGCTCCTACCAGCTGCCCGGCTGGGTGGGGGCCACCGACCTGGTGGTCGCGATCTCCTGGTCGGGCGAGACGGAGGAGACGCTCTCGGTGGCCGCCGAGGCGGTGCGCCGGGGCTGCGCGCTGCTGGCGCTGGGCGCGCCGGGGTCGCCGCTGGAGGCGCTGGCCACGCAGGCGGGCGCCGTCTACGTGCCGCTGCCGGTGGCCGGGCGCGACCGGGCCGACCTGTGGCTGGTGACGATCCCGCTGGTCGTGGCCGCCGCCGCGCTGGGGCTGGCGCGGGCCGACGAGGGGCTGTACGAGCGGGTGGCGGAGATGCTGGAGGGCATCTCGCACCGGTGCCGGCCGTCGAGCGAGTCGTTCATCAACCCGGGCAAGTCGCTGGCCCTCGACCTGGCCGAGAGCGTGCCGGTGATCTGGGGCTCGTCGCGGCCGACCGCCGTGGCCGCCTACCGGCTGGCCTGCCGGCTCAACACCGACGCCGGTTATCCGGCGATCTCCGGTGAGCTGCCGGAGGCCGCGCACAACCAGGTGGCCGTCCTCGACGGGCCGCTGGCCGGGCGCGACATCTTCTCCGACGACGACACCGGCCGTACGGTCCGGCTGGTCGTGCTGCGCGACACCGAGGAGCACCCTCGGGTGGCCGAGACGCGGGAGGCGGTGCTGCGGCTCGCACAGGACCGGGGCGTGCCGGTGAGCGAGCTGGCCGCCGAGGGCGCGCACCCGCTGGAGCGGATGGCCTCGCTGGTCGGGCTGGCCGATTACGCGGCCACGTACCTGGCGCTCGGTTATGGAATCGATCCGACTACTGTTGCACCCATTGCCGAGCTGAAGTCCAGGATCACCCAATAGGATCCCGGTTCGGGCATCAGTAGTGATCGTATGACTGGAGAAGACCGGTGAGTGCTAGCGGCGGTACGAAAGCGATTGTTGCGGCGTTGGCCGCGAACCTCTCCATCGCGGTGGCGAAGTTCGTGGCCGCAGCGGTCACCGGTTCGTCCTCGATGCTGGCCGAGGGCATCCACTCGGTGGCCGACTCGGGCAACCAGGCGTTGCTGCTGCTGGGCGGCAAGCGGGCGCAGCGGGAGAGGGACCAGAAGCACCCGTTCGGCTACGGGCGTGAGCGCTATTTCTACGCGTTCGTGGTGGCCGTGGTGCTGTTCGCGATCGGCGCGCTGTTCTCGCTGTACGAGGGCTGGCACAAGCTGTCCGATCCGCACGCGTCGGTGGAGTCGCCGCAGTGGGCGTTCGGGGTGCTGATCTTCGCGATCATCGCCGAGGCGTTCTCGTTCCGCACCGCGATCAAGGAGTCCAACGCGGTGCGCGGCAACCAGTCGTGGGTCGCGTTCATCCGCCGGTCCAAGTCGCCGGAGCTGCCGGTCATCGTGCTGGAGGATCTCGGCGCGCTGCTCGGCCTGATCTTCGCGCTGTTCGGCGTCTCCATGGCGGTCATCACCGGCGACGTCTGGTGGGACGCCGTCGGCACGCTGATGATCGGTGTGCTGCTCGCCGTCATCTCGGTCGTGCTGGCCATCGAGACCAAGTCGCTGCTGGTCGGCGAGGGCGCCGCGCCGGAGGTGGAGACCCAGATCCGGGCCGCCCTGGACGCCACGCCCCAGGTCGACCGCGTGATCCACATGCGGACGCTGCACATCGGCCCGGAGGAGCTGCTGGTGGCCGCGAAGATCGCGGTCACCCACAACGACACGGCGGCCGAGGTCGCCGCGGGCATCGACGAGGCCGAGCGGCGCATCCGTGAGGCCGTGCCGATCGCCCGGGTCATCTACCTGGAGCCCGACCTGGACCGGTCGCCGAGCAACGCCTGACCGGGCTCACTCGTGGCCGGTGCGGCAGGACGTGCCGGCGTCGGACATGTCGAACAGGCAGCGGCCCTTCTTGTCCAGCGTGACGACCTTCTTCACGCTCCGGAACTGCTTGAGCGTCACGTCGATCGTGCGCAGGATGCGCGCGTCGCCGCCGACGCCGTTGCCCCAGACGGTCCGGCAGAAGCGGAGGGTCGCCGTACCCCTCTTGATCGTGAGAGAGAAGTCGGCGCCGCAGTCGGAGCCGCCGCGGATCTGCTTGCCCAGCTCGGAGCGGAGGCCGCGGCGGTGCTCGGCGGCGGTCGGGCCCTTGATGAGCTGCTCGACGGCGAACCGGGCGACGCCCGAGTGGGGCGCGACCCGCTTGACCGCGACGACCTTGCCGGGGAAGCCGTGCCCCGTGGAGAAGTAGACCTTGACGGTGGTGCCGGGCGCCTGCACCGGCGACAACGCGAGCACGGTGGCCATCAGGAGCTCTTTCATGTCCTCTATGACGTCCGCCCGGAGCCCGGGGTTCGCAGCAGCCGCAGGGCCTTCTCCTTCTCGAAGTCCAGCGCCCGGCGCGGCACCTGGATGCGGCCGATCCGTACGCCGAGGTCGCGGACGGCGGCGGCGACGGCGGGCTCGCTGAGCGCGCGCAGGGCGAAGGCCAGCTCGGCGGGGGAGACGTCGAAGCGTTTCTCCAGCTCCACGCCCTGGGCGACGGCGGCGAGCTCCTCGGGGCCGAAGCGGCGGTGCGCGCCCTGCTCGCGCACGGGAGGCAGCAGGCCGAGCGCCTCCCGGTAGCGGAGCATCCTGGGAGACATGCCGAGCCGTCTCGCGGCTTCCGTGATGCGCATCCTTACATTCTTACGTCAGGTTAGCTCTCTGTGAGATGCGATCGGGGCGGGGAGACGCCTAAACTCGTCGCGACAACATTGTGATGCGAGGGGAACCCCGATGGACTTCAAGGTCGCCGACCTTTCACTTGCCGACTTCGGCCGCAAGGAGATCCGGCTCGCCGAGCACGAGATGCCCGGCCTCATGGCGATCCGCAAGGAATACTCGGCCTCCCAGCCCCTTCGCGGCGCGAAGATCATGGGCTCGCTGCACATGACGATCCAGACCGCCGTCCTCATCGAGACCCTGGTCGCGCTCGGCGCCGAGGTCCGCTGGGTGAGCTGCAACATCTTCTCCACCCAGGACCACGCCGCCGCGGCCGTCGTCGTCGGCCCCGACGGCACGCCCGAGGACCCCAAGGGCGTCCCGGTCTTCGCCTGGAAGGGCGAGACGCTGGAGGAGTACTGGTGGTGCACCGAGCAGGCGCTCACCTGGCCCGGCGGTGACACGCCCAACATGATCCTCGACGACGGCGGCGACGCCACGCTCCTCGTCCACAAGGGCGCCGAGTACGAGAAGGCCGGCGCCGTTCCCCCCGCCACCGCCGACGACCCGGAGGAGTGGCACGTCATCATCGACCTGCTCACCCGCACGGTCGGCGACGACAAGCGCTGGACGAAGATCGCCGAGAGCATCAAGGGCGTCACCGAGGAGACCACCACCGGCGTGCACCGCCTGTACGAGATGCACAAGAACGGCCAGCTGCTGTTCCCGGCGATCAACGTCAACGACTCGGTCACCAAGTCCAAGTTCGACAACAAGTACGGCTGCCGCCACTCGGTCATCGACGGCCTCAACCGCGCCACCGACGTGCTCATCGGCGGCAAGGTCGCGGTGGTCTGCGGCTACGGCGACGTCGGCAAGGGCTGCGCCGACGCGCTGCGCGGCCAGGGCGCCCGCGTCATCGTCACCGAGATCGACCCGATCTGCGCCCTCCAGGCGGCGATGGACGGCTTCCAGGTCACCACGCTGGAGGAGGTCGTCGGCATCGCCGACATCTTCGTCACCACCACCGGCAACTTCAACATCATCCGGGCCGACCACATGGCCCAGATGAAGCACCAGGCCATCGTGTCCAACATCGGCCACTTCGACAACGAGATCGACATGGCCGGCCTGGCCAAGACCCCCGGCATCGAGAAGCGCAACATCAAGCCGCAGGTCGACGAGTGGGTGTTCGCCGACGGCCACTCGATCATCGTGCTGGCCGAGGGCCGCCTGATGAACCTGGGCTGTGCTACCGGCCACCCGTCGTTCGTCATGTCCAACTCCTTCACCAACCAGGTGATCGCGCAGATCGAGCTGTTCACCAAGACGGCCGAATACCCGATCGGCGTCTACACGCTGCCCAAGCACCTCGACGAGAAGGTGGCCCGGCTGCACCTCGACGCGCTGGGCGTCAAGCTCACCGAGCTGACCAAGGAGCAGGCCGCCTACATCGGCGTCCACGTGGAGGGCCCGTACAAGAGCGACCACTACCGCTACTGACAGCAAGCCCCGGAGGAGCCGGTGCGCGGTGCGCGCCGGCTCCTCCGTCGTAAGGAGAGTCGATGGACCTGGGGGAGAGCGGGGAGCGGCAGATCAGCTGGGCTGCCCGGGCGATGCCGGTGCTGACCGCCATCGGGGAGCGGTTCGCGGCCGAGCGGCCGCTCGCCGGGCTGCGGATCGCGGCCTGCCTGCACGTCACCGCCGAGACGGCGGTGCTGATGGGGGCGCTCAAGGCGGGCGGGGCCGAGATCGCGCTGGCCGCCTCCAACCCGCTGTCGACGCAGGACGACGTGGCCGAGGCGCTGCGCTCCTACGGCGTGGCCGTGCACGCGCGGGCGGGCGTCGACCGCGCCGCCTACTACCGGCACATCCACCGGGCCCTCGACCTCGCCCCCGACCTGGTGCTCGACGACGGCTGCGACCTGGTCAACATCCTGCACACCGAGCGGACCGACCTGCTCGACGGGGTGAGCGGCGGCTGCGAGGAGACCACCACCGGGATCATCAGGCTCCGGCAGATGGCCGCCGAGCAGGCGTTGCGGTTCCCGGTCGTGGCGGTGAACGACACCCGCACCAAGCGCATGTTCGACAACCGGTACGGCACCGGGCAGTCGACGCTCGACGGGATCATGCGGGCCACCAACACCATGCTGGCCGGGCGCACGGTCGTGGTGGCCGGGTTCGGCTACTGCGGGCGCGGCGTGGCGGAGCGGGCCAAGGGGCTCGGCGCGCGGGTGATCGTGACGGAGATCGACGCGGTCAAGGCCCTCGACGCCACCCTCCAGGGGTACGAGGTGCGCCCGATGGAGCAGGCGGCCGTGACGGGCGACCTGTTCATCACCGTGACGGGCAACCGCGACGTGATCCGGGCCGAGCACCTGGCGGCGATGAAGGACGGCGCGATCCTGGCCAACGCCGGGCACTTCGACGTG
This sequence comes from Nonomuraea sp. NPDC023979, assembly GCF_040639085.1. Classification (NCBI taxonomy): domain Bacteria; kingdom Bacillati; phylum Actinomycetota; class Actinomycetes; order Streptosporangiales; family Streptosporangiaceae; genus Nonomuraea; species Nonomuraea sp. NPDC023979. Next base: position 356,917 of record NZ_JBEZZG010000002.1, on the reverse strand, counting down.
GAGATCGACGTGCGGGCGCTGGACGAGCTGGCCGAGGAGGTGCACCGGGCGGTGCGCCCCAACACCGACGAGTACGTGCTGCCCGGCGGGCGCAGGCTGCTGCTGCTGGCCGAGGGCCGGCTGGTCAACCTGACCGCCGCCGAGGGGCATCCGGCCGCCGTGATGGACATGTCGTTCTCCGCGCAGGCCCTGGCCGTCGCCTGGCTCGCCCGGGAGCGGGCCGGGCTCGCGCCGGGCGTGTACGACGTGCCGGAGGACATCGACCAGGAGGTGGCGCGGCTCAAGCTGGCGGCGGCCGGGATCGCCATCGACGAGCTGACCGGTGAGCAGGAGACCTACCTGCACTCCTGGCGCTCGGGCTCCTAGCCGGCCTGCATCTCCCGCATCCGGCCGATCTCGGCCGTCTGGGTGACGGCGACGTCGTTGGCCAGCTCCTCGATCCTGATGTGCGAGCCGCCGGTCAGCACGCGCTCGGACATCTGGATCGCGCCCTGGTGGTGGGCGATCATCAGCCGCAGGAACAGGGCGTCGAACTCCTTGCCGGTGGCCGCCTTGAGCTGGTCGAGCTGCTCGGGCGTGGCCATGCCGGGCATGCCCGCGTGGGCCGCGTGGTGGTCGGGGACGCGCTGGCCCTGCTCCTGGAGCCAGGTGCGCATCCACTGGATCTCCGGGCCCTGGGTGTCGGCGATGCGCGAGGCCAGGCTCTTGAGTTTGGCCGACTCCGCCCGGCTGGGGGCCAGGACCGCCATGTCGAGCGCCTGCTGGTGGTGGACGATCATGTCCTGGACGTAGGTGACGTCGGGGGCGTTCGCGCTCGGCGCGGGGACGGCGGTGGCGGCCTCGGAGGGGGAGAGGGTCCTGGCCTCCTCGCCGGGACGGCCCGGCGCGATCACGGGGGCGGTGGAGTCAGCCCGGGGCGGCTGCGGCTCGTCGCCGGAGGTGCAGCCCGACAGGGCGATCCCCGACAGGACGATCAGCGTGCCCGTGGCGACGACGTTGAGCGCGGCGCGCACCCAGCCTCCTGACTGATTTCGGTCGGAACTGCGGATTCTAGATCGTAAGAATGATCGTTATAAGAGGGCAAACCGGCATATCTTTTGACATCTTGCGCGCTGGTCGGCGCGGCCGTCACGGGTGACGATTTCATTCATTTATGTCCCCTTTATAGGAGGATAGGTGTTGGCATCCCGACGAGCCCTCACGCTGGTGGGAGCGGTGATCGCGTTGGCGATGGCCGGCCTTCCCGCGCAGGCGGCTGACATCCCGGCTCCCGGCGAGATCGTCATGAGCCCCAACATCGCGCACGTCACGAACGTGCCCAAGCCCGAAGCCCTGGCCGACATCAACACCGACATGGCCTTCCAGGGCGACTTCGCCTACGTCGGCAACTACTACGGCTTCTCCATCTACGACATCCGCAAGCCGAAGCGGACCTCGCTGGTCAGCTCCGTGGTCTGCCCCGGCGGCCAGATGGACGTGTCGGTCCACGGCAACCTGCTCTTCGGCTCCGTCGACTCCTCGCGCAGCGACGACTCCTGCAGCAGCACGGGTCAGAGCGCCTCGATCAAGGAGTCGTGGGAGGGCGTCCGGATCTTCGACATCAGCGACAAGGCCAACCCGCGCTACATCAAGTCGGTCGAGACCAACTGCGGCTCCCACACGCACACGCTGGTGCCCGACCGCCGGGGCCGCAACGTCTACATCTACGTCTCCTCCTACAGCCCGAACGCGAACTTCCCCGACTGCCAGCCGCCGCACGACCTGATCTCGATCATCAAGGTGCCGCTGCGCGACCCGGCCGCCGCGTCGGTCATCTCGGCGCCGAACCTGTTCCCCGACGGCGGCTTCCCCGGCGTGCCCGGCCAGTACCCCGACGGCAAGTCCGCCACCACCGGCTGCCACGACATCACCGCCTACCCGGAGAAGGGCATCGCCGCCGGAGCCTGCATGGGCGAGGGCATCCTGATGGACATCCGCGACCCCGAACGCCCCCGCGTGACCGCCACCGTCAGGGACGAGACGAACTTCGCCTTCTGGCACTCGGCCACGTTCAACAACAGCGGCACCAAGGTCGTCTTCACCGACGAGCTCGGCGGCGGCTCCCGCGCCACCTGCAACCCGGAGATCGGCCCGACCCGCGGCGCCAACGCCTACTACGACATCGTCCGAGGCCAGCTCGTGTTCAAGAGCTACTTCAAGATCGCCAGGCACCAGGACGCGACCGAGAACTGCGTGGCGCACAACGGCTCGCTGATCCCGGTCAAGGGCAAGGACATCATGGTCCAGGCCTGGTACCAGGGCGGCATCTCGGTGGTCGACTTCACCGACTCGGCCAACCCGCAGGAGATCGCCTTCTTCGAGCGCGGGCCTGACAACACCGCGCCGCCGCTGTCCGGCGGGTTCTGGTCGGCGTACTACTACAACGGCTACATCTACGGCTCCGACTTCAACCTGGGCCTCGACGTGCTCAAGATCAACGACCCGCGGACCAACCGGGCGAACGGCGTACGGTTCGACGACCTGAACGCGCAGACGCAGGAGTCGTACCGGGAGCGGGGGCACCACCACTAGCCCTGACATTTCCTGACATAGTGGGGGACCTCTCGATCATCGTGCACCTGGGAGGTCCCTCCGTGACGTCCAGACCCGTCCGCGCCCTGGCGCTGGCAGGAGCGGCGCTGATCCTGACGTCGTCCCCGGTCCACGCGGCCGACGACGTCCGGACCAGCGCCAACGTCGAACACGTGGCCAACGTGCCCAAACAGGCCCCGTTCGCGTCGCGGCAGGCGAAGCAGAGCGACCTCGCCTTCCAGGGTCACTACGCCTACCAGGGCAACTACCACGGCTTCACCGTCTACGACATCGCGAACCCGGCCAAGCCGAAGGTCGTCAGCCGGGTCTCCTGCTACGGCGCCCAGGGCGACATCACGGTCAAGGACGACCTGCTCTTCCTGTCGGTGGACGAATCGGTCGCCGGCGACTCGTGCCGCACCACCGGCGCCTCGGCCACCGAGAAGGGCGCCTGGGAAGGCATCCGCATCTTCGACATCAGCTCCAAGAAGCGGCCGAAGTACATCAAGTCCATCGAGACCGCCTGCGGCTCCCACACCCACACGCTGGTGCCGGGAAAGTCCAAGGACACCGTCTACCTGTACGTCTCCTCCTACGGGCCCGGCGACATCTTCCCCGACTGCAAGCCGCCCCACGACCGGATCTCCATCGTCAAGGTGCCGCTCAAGAAGCCCAAGACCGCCAGGATCGTGGCCAGGCCGGTGCTGTTCCCCGGCGGCGGCAACGAGCGCGGCGACGGCGCCACCACCAGCGGCTGCCACGACATCACCGTCTACCCGTCCAGGAACCTGGCCGCCGGGGCCTGCATGGGCGACGGCGTGCTGATGGACATCTCCGACCGCGAACACCCGAAGGTCACCGCCCGGGTCACCGACGCGAACTTCGCCTTCTGGCACTCGGCCACGTTCAACAACAGCGGCACCAAGGTCGTCTTCACCGACGAGCTCGGCGGCGGCTCGACGGCCACCTGCCTCAAGAGCACCGGGCCGGAGCGCGGGGCCAACGCCGTCTACGACATCACCGGCGGCAAGCTCGTCCACCGCAGCTACTACAAGATCCCGCGCGAGCAGGGCAGGTCCGAGAACTGCGTCGCCCACAACGGCTCGCTCGTCCCCGTCAAGGGCCGGGACATCATGGTCCAGGGCTGGTACCAGGGCGGCGTGTCCGTCTGGGACTTCACCGACTCGGCCCGGCCGCAGGAGATCGGCTACTTCGACCGGGGCCCCTTCAAGCCGCGCGACATGGCGGGCTCCTGGTCGGCGTACTACTACAACGGGCACGTCTACAGCAGCGACATCCAGCTCGGCCTGGACGTGCTGCGCATCCGCGACCCGCGCACCGACCCGGCCGCCGGGGTCCGGCTCACGTCGCTCAACGCCCAGACGCAGTACGCCTACTGAGCGTGCCTATTGGGGCGGGACGAACCCGCCCGGGGTGCTCCCGGACGGCTCTCCGGCGCCCGCTGGGGGTGGGTAGGACGCGGGCGGGCCCGTCGGAGGGGCCGGGGGCCCGGCGGGCGGGAACGGCGCGTACGGGGCCGTACCGGGCTGCCATGCCGGGACCGGCGGGCTCTGGGGGCCGAGACGCTGGGCGAGCCGGGCCTGGTCGCGGCGGCGGCGCTCGGCCAGGACGGCGCTGAGGTAGGCGTGCGGCGGGACGCCCGCCGGCGCCGCCGGTGAGACGTACGCGGCCGTCTGGGTCGCGATCCGCACCCCCATCTCGTGCTGCACCTGCGGCGACAGCTCGTGCCAGCGCATCAGGTACTGCCGGGCGGCGGCGGCCACCTCCACGGGGAGCTGCGACAGCTCCAGGGAGGCCGCCCACGCGGCCAGCGGCGGCGGCATGACGATGGCCTGGCTCGCGTCACGCGGCCCGCGCTCGGAGATCACGATGGTGCCCGCGAACAGGTCGCCCAGCCGCTTGCCCCGCTGCGAGATCAGCGAGGTGATCAGCGCCGGGGCGCCGGAGAACATCCAGAACTCCATCACGCCCGCCAGCCCGCGGAACAGCGCCTGCCGGAACCGCTCGGGGCTGCCGTCGTCGCTCACCACGCGCAGCCCGAGCGCCAGCTTGCCCAGGCTGCGGCCCCGGCTGACGGTCTCGAAGATCACCGGATAGCCGACCAGGACCAGCACCAGCATCGCGATCGCCACGGCGCCGAACATCGCCGGGTCGGAGACGATCGCGAACGCCTCCAGCAGCACGAACGCGACGACCAGCACGGTGACCTGGACGAGCATGTCGATGAGCAGCGCCAGGAACCGCGAGGGCATCTGCGCCACCCGCACTTCGAGGACGACGGCGTCACCGGTCACAACCTCCGACATATGTGGAGCCTAACGGCAATGGGCAGCCGACAGACCAGCCACAATGGTCGGGTGGACATCGACGCCTTCGTCACCGCGCACCGCCCGGTCTGGGAGCGGCTCGATCAGCTGATCAAGCGCCGCTCCTCGCTGACAGGGGCGGAGGTCGACGAACTGGTGGACCTCTACCAGCGGGTGTCGACCCACCTGTCGATCGTCCGCTCGTCCACGCCCGACGCGATGCTGGCCGGGCGGCTGTCGGCGCTGGTGGCGCGGGCGCGCTCGGCCGTCACGGGCACCCGCACCCCGGCCTGGCGGGAGCTGGTCCGCTTCTTCACCGTGTCGTTCCCGGTGGTCGCCTACCGGACGCGCTGGTGGTGGCTGGGCACGTCGCTGGCGTTCCTGGCGGTCTCGTGGGTGATCGGCGCCTGGGTGGCGGCCAACCCCGACGTGCAGGCCGCGATCGCCTCCCCGGAGGAGATCACGCAGCTCGTCGAGCACGACTTCGCCGACTACTACTCGGAGCACCCGGCCGCGTCGTTCGCCAGCCGCGTGTGGATCAACAACGCGTGGGTGTCGCTCCAGGTCATCGTGTACGCGATCTTCCTCGGCATCCCGATCCCGCTGGTGCTGTTCCAGAACGCGGCCAACGTCGCGATCTCCGGCGGCCTCATGGCCTCGCGCGACAAGCTGGACATCTTCTTCGGCCTGATCACCCCGCACGGCCTGCTGGAGCTGACCGCGGTGTTCCTCGCGGCGGCGGCCGGCATGCGGCTGGGCTGGGCCGTCATCGACCCGGGCCACCGCAGGCGGGCCGAGGTCATGGCCGAGCAGGGCCGCGCCGTGATGGCGGTGGCGCTCGGCCTGGTGGCGGTGCTGTTCGTGTCGGGGCTGATCGAGGCGTTCGTCACCCCGTCCGGGCTGCCGACCGCCGCCCGCGTGGGCATCGGGGTGCTCGCCGAGCTCGTCTTCCTCGCGTACGTGATCTTCTTTGGCAGGCGGGCGGCCCGCGAGGGCGAGACGGGCGACCTCGAACGGGCCCCGGACGTGGCCCCGAGCGCCTGACCTCCTCCTACAGGCGTCCGGCGGCCTTCAGCGCGAGGTAGTGGTCGGCCAGGGCCGGGGCGATGTCGTCGGGCAGCGCGTCGACCACCTCGACGCCGTGGCGGCGCAGCCGGGCCGTGATGCGGCGCCGTTCGAGCAGGGCGCGCTCGGCCGCCGCCGCGTCGTACGCCTCCTCGGCGGTGCCGCGCCGGCCGGCCATGGCGGCGACCAGTGGGTCGGAGACGCCGGCCACCAGCACCAGGTGGCGCGAGGAGAGCTGCGGCAGCACCGGCATCAGCCCCTCGTCCAGCGCGGCAGAGTTGAGGTCGGTGAGCAGCACCACCAGGCAGCGGCGCTTGGCCCGCGCCAGGATCGCGGCCACCATGCCCTGCGAGTCGGCCTCGATGAGCTCGGCCTCGATCGGCGCCATCGCGTTGACCAGCGACGACAGCAGCTCGGTGCGGGACGCGCCGGTCACCCAGGAGCGCACCGCCCGGTCGTAGGCCAGGAAGTCCACCTGGTCACCGGCCCGGGCGGCGAGCGCGGCCAGGAGCAGCGCGGCGTCCATCGACCAGTCGAGGCGCGGCCAGCCGGGCACCGGGCGCGGGTCGGGCCGCGCCAGCAGGCCGCCGCCCTCGGTGGCGGCTCCGGCCAGCGGGATCGGCGCCTCGCCCACGCGGCCGGCAGAGGTGCGGCCGGTGTCGAGCACGATCAGCACGCGGCGGTCGCGTTCGGGACGCCAGGTGCGCACGACCACGTCGTGGCGGCGCGCGGTGGCCCGCCAGTCGATCGAGCGCACGTCGTCGCCCACCACGTACTCGCGCAGCGAGTCGAACTCGGTGCCCTGCCCGCGCACCAGCGCCGGGTGCCGGCCGTCGAGCTCGCGCAGCCTGGCCAGGCGCGACGGCAGGTGCTTGCGCGACAGGAACGGCGGCAGCACCCGCACCGACCAGGGCGAGCTGTGACTGGCCTGCCGGGCGGCCAGCCCGAGGGGGCCGAGCGAGCGCACGGTCACCGAGACCGACTCGCGGTCACCGCGCCTGGCCGGGTCGAGCGTCACGACGAGCCTGCGCCGCTCGCCCGGCGGCACGTCCAGCTTGAGCACGCGCGGCGTCGCCCCGGCGGAGGGCGGCCAGGCGTCACGCAGCACGCCGCGCACCCGCCTGCGGCCCGGGTTCTCCACGACCAGCTCGACCGTGGCCCGCGCGCCCAGCCGTACCAGCCGCTCGCCCGAACGGTGCAGGCGCAGCGGACGCACCGCGCCCGCCAGCGCCAGGTCCGCGACGATCGCGGCGGCCAGCAGCAGGCACACCCCGGCCACGGCGGGCCCCGGCGACGGCGCCAGCAGCACCGCCACGATCCCGAGCGCCGCGAGCAGGCCGGCGCGCCCCGTGAGAGCCATCAGCGCGGGACCGGCACCGACGCCAGGATGCCGTCGAGCAGGCCGTCGGCGGTCGCGCCCTCCAGCTCGGCCTCGGGCCGGAGCTGCACGCGGTGCCGCAGCGCGGGCCGGGCCAGCGCCTTGACGTCGTCGGGCGTCACGTACGCGCGCCCCGACAGCCACGCCCACGCCCGCGAGGCCGCCAGCAGCGCGGTCGCGCCACGAGGCGAGACGCCGAGCTGCAGCGACGGCGAATTACGGGTGGCGCGGGCCACGTCGACGATGTAGCCGAGCACCTCGGGCGCCACGTGCACGGCCGAGACCGCCTCGCGGCCCGCCGCCAGGTCGGCCGCCGTCGCCACCGGCTTGACGTGCGACAGGTCGCGCGGGTCGAAGCCGAGCGCGTGCCGCTCCAGCACCGCGATCTCCTGCTCGCGCGGCGGCAGCGGCACCGTCAGCTTCACCAGGAACCGGTCGAGCTGCGCCTCGGGAAGCTGGTAGGTGCCCTCGTACTCGACCGGGTTCTGCGTCGCGCACACCACGAACGGGTCGGGCAGCGGCCGGGCCGTGCCCTCCACGCTCACCTGGCGCTCCTCCATCGCCTCCAGCAGCGCCGCCTGCGTCTTGGGCGGCGTGCGGTTGATCTCGTCGGCGAGCAGCAGGTTCGTGAACACCGGCCCCTCGCGGAACTCGAACTCCGCCGTCTTCGTGTCGTAGATCAGCGAACCGGTCACGTCGCCCGGCATCAGGTCCGGCGTGAACTGCACCCGCTTGAAGTCCAGCGACAGCGCCGCAGACAGCGTGCGCACCATGAGCGTCTTGGCCACGCCCGGCACGCCTTCCAGCAGCACGTGCCCCCGGCACAGCAGCGCGATGACCATCCCGGTCACCACCGCGTCCTGCCCGACCACGGCCTTGGACACCTCGGCGCGCAGCGCCCCCAGCGCCTCCCTGGCCGAGTCCGCGGAACCGGTCACGCGGGCGGTCTCCTCAAAGTTCACGGACCTTCCTTTCGATGGAATCCAAGTATCCGGCCAGCGCGACCAGCTCCGCGTCGCCGGTGGGCGGCGGCCCGTACAGCGCGCCGCCGACCTCCCGCGCGTCCAGCCCGGTCCGTACGGCCAGCGCGGCGACGACCTCCTGCGGCCCGGCCCCCGAGGCCAGCCCGAGCCGGGGCGTCAGCCGGTCGATCGTGCCCGCACGCAGCGAGTCGGCGGCCCTGGCCCTGGCCCGCCTGGCGCGGTAGAGGCGCCCGCGGCCCTCGACCGTCTCCGACGCGCGCACCACCACGGGCAGCCGCTCGGTCACGACCGGGCCGAGCCGCCTGCCCCGCCAGAACGCCACCACCAGCACCGTGAGGCAGGCCATCAGCACGGCCCACGGGATGCTCGGCGGCATCAGGTCGTACACCGAGTCGCCCTCGGGCCCGGCCAGGTCGCCCGTGCCGGGGTCGTCCGGGGGGACCAGCCAGGTGACGGGCTTGCCGGTGGCGAGCAGGTTGAGCGCCAGGGCGGCGTTGCCGTCCTCGGCCAGGCGCTGGTTGGTCATGAACTCGCCGCTGCCGACGACCGTGGTGGTGCCGCTGCCGTTGGGGAAGCTGATCAGCGTCCAGCCGTCGCCCGCCGGGTAGCAGCCGGTGGTGCCGCGCGGGGCGGAGTAGGCGATGCCGCCGAGGTGGACGCTGCCCGCGGCCACGGCGGCCGGCAGCGAGCACTCGGGCTCGCGCGAGCGCTGCCTGGCCGCGCCGACCGGGTTCACGCCGGCCATCTCCGCCGCCCCGAACGGGTCGCCGACGATCAGGCGGTCGCCCCCGATGGCGGCGAGGTCGTCCGGGGACGTGCGCAGGCGGTCGGTGACGACCAGCGTGCGGTCGCCGCCCAGGGCTGCGGCGGCCTCGACGGAGTCGACCCGGTCGACGGTGACGCCGCGCCGGCGCAGCAGCTCGGCCAGGGCCTTGGAGCCCTGCAGCGACGTGTCGGCGGGGTCGAGCGGCCGGGCGGCCTCCTGCTCGGGGCCGAGCAGGACGGTGCCGGCGGCGACGAGCACGATGAGCGCCCCGAGCAGCGCGATCCAGCGCCCGCCGCGCCACCGGGCCTTCGCGGTGGGCGTGGTGGGGCGCGACTCCACCGCCTGCGCGGTCATGACAGGCCGCCCAGCGGCACCGGGCGGGCGGCGCGCAGCCGCTCGTCGAGGCTGGTCATCGTGTCGTAGGTCTCCCGGACGCCCGGGACGCCGCCGTAGGTGACGTCGTCGAAGGAACGCGCCGCCGCGGCCAGCTCGCCGGCGAAGGCGGGCATGGCCCGGCCGGCCTCGGCCGCGAGCTCGTCGGCCGTGCGGCCGGGCATGCCGTCGACCAGCGCCCGCTCCTCCAGGTCACGGGCGATGGCGCGCAGGCGCTCCTGGATGGCGGCGGTCCACTCGCCCTCGGCGGCCAGCCGCTCCGCGGCCGTGCGGTGCTCGGCGGCGGTGAGCGCCCGTTCGCCGAACAGCGCGCCGGGGGCCTGCGCGTTGCGCCTGCTGGTGCGGCGCAGGTGGTAGGCGACCAGCGCGGCCACCGCGACCAGGATCAGGCCGATCAGCACGGCCGCGATGACGCCGCCGGCCGAGCCGCCGCCCGCTGCCGCGTCCATCAGGTCGCCGACGAACTGCGTGAAGTAGCGGTAGAGCCGGTCGAGCAGCGGCTCGTCGGCGTACTGCGGATCGAGGAGCTCGCGCGCCGCCTCCCCGGCGGCCTCCTCCCGGCCGACCGGGCTCACGGCCTGGCGGAGTGGGACGGGTGCCAGAGGTCGTCGGCGGAGTCGTGCACCCAGCCCTGGCGCTGCTGCTCGATCGCGGCCGTCTGCAGCACGAGGTCGAACGCCTCGGCGCGCATCCGCCGGTCGGCGTAGAGCAGGCCGGCCACGCCCGCCTCGAACGGGTAGGTGATCATGGCGCCGACGGTGGCGCCGACGGCGATCAGCACGGCGGCGGCCACGACGGTCCACACCCCGCCGCCGCCGAGCATGCCGAGCACGGTGCCGACCAGGGTGAACGGGATGTTGAGCACCGTCGCCACCATGCCGACCACGAACGAGGTGAGCAGCAGGATGCCGAAGACTCGCCAGAAGTCGCCGGTCACCAGGCCCCACGAGCGCCGCATCGCCTCGACCGGGCCCCGGCCCTCCAGCACCACGGCGGCCGGCGCGAAGGCGAAGCGGGTGCGGAAGAACAGCGCGTAGCCGAGGTAGAGCAGGAGCAGCAGCAGGAAGAGCAGGATGAGGCCGCCGGCCGACTCGGGCGTGCCGCCGAAGCCGCCGGCGACGAGCGCCACGACCAGGAGCACGATCAGCGCCAGCGGCGCGAGCATGATCAGGGTCATCAGGCCGACCACGCCGAACAGGGCGGGCATCCGGCTCCTGGTCGCCTGCCAGGCCTCTCCGGCGGTCATCTTGCCGCCGAAGACGGCCCGGCCGAGGATGCGGGTGAGCACGCCGGTCAGCACGGTGACGACGATGAAGCTGACCAGGTAGGAGACGATCGTGCCGCCGTACTGGCCGACGAAGCCGCCGGTGATGTCGGCGGGGTCGGTCACCGACCGCGGGTCCTGGATGGCCGCGCCCATGCTCTCGAGCATGATCGCCTGGCCCACGGCCAGCGGCACCGAGCCCACCAGCGCGCCGATCGCCGACAGGCCGAGCACCGCCTTGGGGTTGGACCTGATCAGCTTGATCGTGCCGTCGTAGAGGTCGCCCAGGCGCAGCGGGCGCAGCGGGATGATGCCGGGGCGCATCGCCTGCGGGTGGGGCCCGTAAGGGGCGTAGGGCGCCTGACCGTAACCTTGGGGAGGCGGCGGGAACGGGGTGCCGGGAGGCGGAGGGATCTGTTGCTGTCCGGGGGCGGTCCACGGAGAAGCCGGAGGCGCGCCGTAGGGCGGGGGCTGCTCCGCGGCCCAGCCTCGGGGCGTCTCGGGAGTGGGACCGTGACCGTCTGACATATCCCAATCCTGGCATGCTGGGCGGGTCGGTGGTGTCGGGGCGTCGATTCGTGCCACGGATATCGCGCAGGGATGGCCGAAGGACGCTCCGTTACCGCAGACTGAGATTGCGGTCGCGGGGGCGAGCTTGAAACATCGCCTTAACCGGTGTCATGTCCCACACATGAGCCGACCAAGGGTAACCTTCAGCGATCGTGCTGATATGTCCCAGAATGCGTAGAACGAATGAGGGGCCATGAAAGGTCGCGTGCTGGTCGTCGACGACGATGCCGCTCTCGCCGAGATGCTGGGCATCGTGTTGCGCGGTGAGGGCTTCGAACCATCCTTTGTCAGCGACGGCGACAAGGCGCTGGACGCGTTCCGCGACACGCGCCCTGACCTCGTCCTGCTCGACCTGATGCTGCCCGGCGCCGACGGCATCGACGTCGCGCGCAGGATCAGGGCGGAGTCCGGGGTGCCGATCGTCATGCTCACCGCCAAGAGCGACACGATCGACGTCGTGCTCGGCCTGGAGTCCGGCGCCGACGACTACATCGTCAAGCCGTTCAAGCCGAAGGAACTGGTGGCCCGGGTCCGCGCGCGGCTGCGCCGCACCGACGAGCCGACGCCGGAGATCCTCCAGATCGGCGACATCACCATCGACGTGGCCGGCCACTCGGTCAAGCGCGGCGACGAGACCATCAACCTGACCCCGCTGGAGTTCGACCTGCTGGTCGCCCTGGCCCGCAAGCCGCGCCAGGTCTTCACCCGCGAGGTCCTGCTGGAGCAGGTCTGGGGCTACCGCCACGCCGCCGACACGCGGCTGGTCAACGTGCACGTGCAGCGGCTCCGGGCCAAGATCGAGAAGGACCCCGAGCACCCCGAGATCGTGGTGACGGTTCGCGGCGTCGGCTACAAAGCCGGCCCCGCCTGACCTGCCCTGACGCCCCCGCCATGCCCCCGACGACGACCAGGCGCACGCGCCGCCGGACACTCCGCCAGATCCTCGGCGGAGTCCGCCGGCGGGCCAGGCGTGCGGCGGGCAGGGCGCGGCGGATCTGGCGCCGCTCCCTGCAGCTCCAGGTCGTCACCAGCACGCTCGTCATCTCGGTGATCGTGGTGGTGGTGCTCGGCACGTTCCTGTCGGACCAGATCAACAACTCGGTGATCGAACGCCGCCAGCAGTCGGCCGCCAGCGACGCCTCGGCCGACCGGCTGCGCATCGCCGACGCGCTCAGCCGGCACGAGGACGACCAGTCCAAGCCCGCCGAAGCCGGCAAGACCGTGCCGCCCGACCCGCTCGACGAGGTGATGGACGCCATCATCGGCTCCGGCGGCGACGGCTCGAAGAAACGCTACGAGGTGCTGATCCTCAACGTCGCCGAGCCCGGCCAGTCACGCGCCTCCGGCAACGTCACGCCCGCCGACGTGCCCCCGGCGCTGCGCCAGAAGCTGCAGCGGCAGGTGGAGAAGTTCATCGACACTCCGCAGCGCTTCACCGACCGCATCCAGTTCGCCGGCGAGACCCAGCCCCGCCAGACGCTCGTCATCGGCGCCGTCATCAGCGCCTACGGCGGCTACGAGGTCTACCACTTCTTCCCGTTCACCGACGAAGAGCAGATGCTGTCCAACGTCCGGCTGGCCATCGTCGTGGTCGGCTTCGGGCTGGTGCTGCTGCTGGCCGCGATCGCGTACCTGGTCACCCGGCAGGTCGTCAGCCCGGTCCGGCTGGCCCGCCAGGCCGCCGAGCGGCTGGCCGCCGGCAAGCTCGACGAGCGGCTCAAGGTGCGCGGCGAGGACGACCTGGCCCGGCTGGCGACCTCGTTCAACGAGATGGCCGCCAACCTGGCGCTCAAGATCCACCAGCTTGAGGAGCTCTCACAGGTCCAGCGGCAGTTCGTCTCCGACGTCTCGCACGAGCTGCGCACCCCGCTGACCACCGTCCGGATGGCCGCCGACCTGCTGTACGACGCCCGCGAGGACTTCGAGCCGATGGCCTCGCGCTCGGCCGAGCTCATGCAGGCCCAGCTCGAACGCTTCGAGTCGATGCTCGCCGACCTGCTGGAGATCAGCCGCTACGACGCCGGCGCCGCCACCCTCGACCTCGACTCCGTCGACCTGCGCGACGTGGTGCTGCGCGCCATCGCCGACTCCGAGGCGCTCGCCGAACGCCACAGCACCCGCTTCGAGCTGCGGCTGCCCAACGAGCCGTGCATGGCCGAGATCGACAACCGCCGGGTCGAGCGCATCCTGCGCAACCTGCTGTTCAACGCCATCGAGCACGGAGAGGGCCGCGACATCGTCGTCACCGTCGGCGCCGACCGCGACGCGGTGGCCGTCGCCGTGCGCGACCACGGCATCGGGCTGAAGGGCGGCGAGGACACGCTGGTGTTCGACCGCTTCTGGCGGGCCGACCCGTCCCGGGCCAGGACCATCGGCGGCACCGGGCTCGGCCTGGCCATCTCCCGCGAGGACGCCACGCTGCACGGCGGCTGGCTCCAGGCATGGGGACAGCCGGGCGAGGGCTCGCAGTTCCGGCTCACGCTGCCGCGCCGCGCCGGGCTCGACCTCAAGGGCTCCCCGCTGCCGCTCGTGCCGCCCGAGATCGAGATGCGCCGCACCTGGCGGGGCCAGATGACCCCCGTGCTGCTGCCCGCGACCGGCGACGGGGGCGCGCATGGCGAGAGCTAACCGGCTGTGCGCCGCGGCCGCCGCCGCGGTGCTGGCCCTGTCGGGCTGCGCCGTCATCCCCGTGGGCGGGCCGTTCCCCATCGAGGAGGCGGGCAGTGGCGACTCCGTGACCGTGCCCTTCCAGCGCCTCGTCGCCGTCGAGCCCCAGCGCGGCTGGAGCGCCCAGCAGGTCGTCGAGGGCCTCCAGGCCGCCATGGCCGCCTATGCCGACGACCCCGGCATCCTGCCCAAGTACCTGACCGAGGAGGCCAGGCGGGTCTGGAAGGCCGACGGGCCCGTGACGGTGATCGACAACGGCTTCCGCTTCGACGACGTCGTCGAGAACAAGGAGAAGAAGGAGACCATCGTCACGATCCTCGGCACCAAGATCGCCCAGATCAACGAGGACGACACGTACGTGCCCGTCGACCCCGCCGACGACAACAAGGTCAGCCGGGCGATCACCCTGGTCAAGGACCGCAACGGCGACTACCGGGTCAACCTGCTGCCCCAGGGCCTCCTGCTCACCGACGCCGACGTGCGGCGCGCGTACCGGCCGACGAACCTCTACTACCTCAACGGCACCGCCGCCGGCACGCACGAGCCCGACCGGCTCGTGGCCGACCGCGTACGGCTGCGCATCAAGGCGACGGAGAGCTTCGCCGAGACCGTCGTCGAACGCGTCATCCAGGGCCCCACCAGCGCGTTGCAGGGCGCGGTCGGCAACGAGTTCCCCGCCGGGGCGCGGGTGCTGTCGATCAGGTCCAGCGAGGACCGCGTGATCATCAACCTGGCCGGCCCGTTCCGGCCCTCCGACACCTTCCGCGAGGGCCTGGAGGCCCAGCTCAGGGCCAGCCTCAGCGTCAACGGCCTGGCCAACGGCCGCAGCCTGGAGATCCAGGTCGAGGGCGAGCCGTTCTTCTCCACCGGGCCGCTCATCGTGCCCGCCAACCTGCCCGAGCGCTGGCTGGCGGTCGAGGACCGGCAGGTCTTCTACACCAGCAAGGGCGCCGTCCACCTGCTCGGCAACGACGGCGAGGGCCGCCCGCTCGCCGGGCCCGCCGGGCAGCCGGGGGAGACCTACTCCGGGTTCGCCGTGTCCAAGGACCGCGACCGCGTCGCCGCCCGCTCCACCGAGGGCGGCATCTGGGTCACCCGGCACGCCGCCGACGGCCGCTGGCAGCAGTCCATCCCCGGCGAGAAGCTGACCGACCCGTCCTGGCACCGCGACGGCTCCCTGTGGACGTACGACCAGCAGAGCGGCAGCGTGCTGCGCTCCTACCCGTCCGTCAGCCGCGGCCCCGAGCACGTCGCCGCCCCCGCACTCCAGGGGCTCGACGTCACCTCGCTGCGAATGTCGCGCGACGGCGTACGGGTCGCCGTGCTCGTCGGCAAGAAGCAGGTCCAGGTCGGCGCGCTGGCCGGCGGCGGGGCGGGCGCGATGCTGAGCAACTTCCAGACGCTCATCTCGGCCGAGGGCGAGGACGAGATCCGCGACATCGCCTGGAGCGACGGCGAGCACCTGCTCGTCCTCGTGCGCACCAAGGCCGGGCAGGTCGTCAAGGAGATCAACGTGGGTGACGGCGAGACCCTCCAGCTCCCCACGACCAGCAAGCCCCTCGAACACCTCGCCGCCCAGGGCGACGTCATCCTGGCCACCACCGAGGACGGCAACGAGATCCTGGAGTACGGGCGCGACAAGCAGACCTGGGCGCCCAAGCCCGCCACCGCCGTCGAGAAGCCGATCTTCGCCCTGGGCTGACCCCGGCCGGGTTGTCGGCACCGCCCGGCATCATGGCGGCGTGCTCGGTCCTGTGCTCGGTCCTGTGGTCGGCCCCTGGCTCGATCTCGTCCTGCCCCGTCCGTGCCTGGGGTGCGGCGCCGCCGGGGAGCGGCTGTGCGAGGGCTGCCTCGGCCGCCTGGCCGACCCCGCCCGCCGCACGCCCGACCCCGTCCCGGCCGGGCTGCCCGCCTGCTGGTCGGCGGGCCCGTACACGGGGGCGCTGCGCACGGCGCTCGTCGCCTGCAAGGAGCGCGGCGAGGCGTCCCTGGGTGCCGCCCTGGCGGACCTGCTGGCCTTCACCGCCCTCACCGCTCTTACCGCGTCGGGCGACGCGGCCGTCACGGTGGTGCCGGTGCCGAGCGCGCGGCGGGCGATCAAGGGGCGGGGGCACGACGTGGTCGGGGCGCTCGCCGCGCCCGTCGTGCGGCAGTTGCGGGCCCACGGAGTCGCCGCCACGCTGTGGCCGGGGCTCGGGCAGGTTCGGCGGGTGGCCGATCAGGCGGGCCTGAGCTCCACGGAGCGGGCCGCCAACCTCGCGGCCTCACTGGGTGTCCGGCGCGCCGCCGGGACGCCGCCAGCGGCCCCTGTGCTGCTCGTGGACGACATCGTCACCACCGGGGCCACCCTCGCCGAGGCCGCCAGGGCGCTGCGGGCCGCCGGGCTCCGGGTGCCGCTCGCCGTCACCGTCGGCGCGACACGCCGTTCTACCCGGCCTTACATGGCGACACGCCGAAGAGTTTCGGAATGACTACGATTACCGTCAGTAAAGAAAGATCCAAGCCTGCCGCCTGCCCCGGGGGCCACATGTCCGTAACCCTCCGCGCGAGGTAGGCAGCTCAGGAGCCCGATGTCCCAGACGCGCAAGGGCTGCCGGGAGCCCTAACCGGCCATCCGTCACGCCCGTAACACCGTACGAAAATCACAGAAAGTGATCCTTTGCCCGATCCTCCGGCTGACATTCGCCGCCGATCCGGATAGCGTCTGAACATGGCACCCGTTCGGGTCCGTGGTTGCGCAGAGCCGGGAGTCCCGGCTCTGCTAGCCGATGCCAGCCGCAGGCAAAACGGTCCACGTAAGGCGACTCTTTGTCGACCGATCACGGTGCGGCTTAGGGGTAAGTCCTGCCTCCCCGGGGGTCCAGATGTCCCCCGTCAGGAGAGAAGGGCAGTAGTGGCGACAGAGCTGCGAAATCCTCAGCAGGCGAATGTGGGGTCGAAGACCAGGTCGGCCGGGCGGGTGCCGCCCGAGTTCCCGGTGACGAGTCGGCGGAAGAGGGTAACGGTGACAGAGAGGCAGACAGAAGACCCCGCCCGGCAAGCACGTCGTCGTCGGGCGCTCTTTCTCAGTCGTTAGACCGAAGGGGGGCTGTTGCATGGACATCATCGTCAAGGGCCGGCACACAGGAGTGAGTGAGCGGTTCCGCGACCACGTGACGACCAAGCTGGCCAGGATCGAGCGTCTGGACAACAAACTCATCCGAGTCGATGTGGAGGTGTCGAAGGAGCGCAACCCGCGCCTCGCCGACCAGCGTGAGCGCGTCGAGCTCACCATTCACTCGCGAGGGCCCGCCATCCGCGCCGAGGCCTCCGCCGACGACCGATTCGCCGCCCTCGACCTCGCCATGGACAAGCTGGAAGGCCGCCTCCGGCGCCTCGCCGACCGGCGCAAGGTGCACCACGGCAACCACGCCCAGCCCTCCGTGGCGGAGATCACCGCGACGCTGCCCGACCTGCCCGCCCCACCGCGGCAGCAGCCTGCCGCCCCCGCGCAACCCGAGCCCGAGGAAGACCGGCTGCCCGACGACGAGCAGTACGACGACATCGTCCCCATCGAGATGGACGGCGACGGGCCGCTCATCGTGAGGGAGAAGTTCCACAAGGCGGAACCCATGACCATCGATCAGGCTCTGCTGGAGATGGAGCTGGTCGGCCACGACTTCTACCTGTTCCGTGACAAGGAGAGCGGCCAGCCGTGCGTCGTCTACAACCGGCGCGGCTACAACTACGGCGTGTTGCGGCTCGTAGAACCCTGATCGCGGGCCGAAAGATCTTCTCGACCACCCGAGGACCCGGGACCCGTGTCATCATGGCGGTCCGACGGCTCTGGCCCCCCGACGAGGAGGAGACGTGAGCGAGCTCAGTCAGGCGCAGGTGAGCGAGCGAAACGCGCGCACAGCGGTCGCGAGGCGGATCAGGGAGGCTTCGTGACGGAGTCCGGCGAGGCCCGCCCCGCAGACGGCGAGCCGATCCGCGTGCTGATCGTGGACGACCACGAGCTGATCCGGCGGAGCCTGGCCCTCGCGCTGGCCGCGGAGCCCGACATCGAGGTGGTCGGCGAAGCGAGCGACGGGCAGGAGGCGGTCGAACTGGCCGACCGTCTCATGCCCGACGTGGCGCTGATGGACGTCCGCATGCCCCGCCAGGACGGCATCGAGGCCACCAAGGGCATCAAGGCCTCGGTGCCGAGCACCCGCATCATCATGCTGACCGTCAGTGACGAGGAGGAGGACCTCTTCGAGGCCATCAAGGCCGGCGCGACGGGCTACCTGCTCAAGGACGTCCAGATCAACGACGTCCCGGCGGCGGTGCGTGGCGTGCACGAAGGACAGTCGTTAATCAACCCGGCGATGGCGGCCAAGCTCATCAGCGAGTTCGCGAACATGAGCCGCAAGGAGACCGAACGGCCGCCCCAGCTCCCGGTGCCCCGGCTGACCGAGCGTGAGATGGAAGTCCTGCGCCTGGTGGCCAAGGGCATGAACAACCGCGAGATCGCCAAGCAGCTGTTCATCTCTGAGAACACCGTGAAGAACCACGTACGCAACATCCTGGACAAACTGCAGCTGCACTCGCGCATGGAAGCCGTCGTCTACGCGGTGCGCGAGCGCATGCTGGAGATCACCTGAGGCATCCGGGCCGCCTCCACCCGGGCAGGAAGTAGGGCCCCAGGCGGGCGCACCCCCTGGCGGCCGGGCACGACACCGGTGGAGGCGGCAGGGCCGCACGCGACCCGGGCCCCTCCACCCGCGCCCCGGCCCGAGGAGCCCCATGCCCGCCTGCCCCCGCCCCGCCGCTTCCCTCAGGCCCGAGGTTTCGGCCTGTGGAGCCGTTGCGCCCGTGCCGGCCCTTCCCGCCCGAGCCGCCGTGGTGGAGGCCGCTGCGGTCGCCCTGGTGGTTCCTGTGGCGGCCGCTCTGGTGGCCCTCACCGGCTGCTCCGCCGCCAACCCTCCGGCCCCGACCTCGGAGTCGGCGGGGTCGTCCGGTGCCACCGTGCAGGGTGGCGGCCCCGTCCGTTCCTCGGGGGAGAACCGCAGTCTGTCCGGTACGGCCGCGGACGGGCATGAGCTGGCCGCTTGCCGGGACGGGGAGTGCGAGGTCGTGGTGAAGGCCGGGGACGCCCTCGACCTGGACGGGCGGCACGGCGTGGACCAGCTCACCGTCGCATCCCTGGATGGAGACGGAGACGGCAACGGACACGGTGACGGCAACGGACACGGTGACGGCAACGGACACGGTGACGGCGACGGCGGGGTGCGGATCGAGTTGCGCGGGTCGTCGGGGTCGCTGAGCGTGCAGGGCACGGGCGTCAGCCTGAGCAGCGTCTGCGACGGCGGGCAGTGCCGCGACGTGGGCGCGCTGACCGTACGGCCGGACGCGCCCGCCAGGATCAACGGCCTGCGGCTGCGCCTGGGCGCCCGGACCGCCGACGGCGCGGTTCTCGTGCTGTCGCCGCGCTGACGGCCGCCGTCATGGCAGGGTCGGGAAGCGGCCCGAGAGGCCGGAGACGCGCAGCAGCCGCGTCATGAACGGGCGCAGCCCGGTCAGGGTGAGCGTGATGCCACGGGCCTTGGCGCGGCTCTGCGTGCCGATGAGCACGGCGAGCCCGCCGGCGTCGCAGAAGGTCACCTGTGACATGTCGAGGACGAGCACGCCGGTGCTGTGGTCGAGCGCGTTGAACAGGCGCTGACGCAGCGCCGGGCTGGTGAACAGGTCGATCTCACCGGACAGACGCAGGACGGTGGGAGCGGACGAGCCGACGCCGTTGATGGGGGCTGTGTTGATCGGGGTCGTGTTGATCGATGCTGTTTCGAGAAGCTGCATGGTGTCTCCGTTCGGAGATGCGAGATGGGATGAGCTGCCGGGAGCCGGAGAGCGGTTCGTCGCCCGGTCGGGCGATGCGCTCCATCCGGCTCTGAGGACGGCGCGGGCCTTCGTGGTGGCCCCTCAGCGGGCGGGCCGGTGAAACCCTGGTCTGCCGCAGCGAGTGGGACAGTCGTGGCGACGGCGTGCGCCGAGGTCCGGCGCGGGATGAGAAGTGAGCGTCGGCGTCATGCTCGCCTGCCCTGTCCGATCCCGCGGGGCGGGACCGATCGCGGTGCTTCGCCGGGGGCCTCGCCGACCTGGGTGCCAACGCGCGAGATGTCCTCGGTGCCTCCAGACTATCCCACGGTTCGGGAACCGGCCATTTCCGGGCGCCGGCGGCCCCGATCAGGCGCCGCCGGTCATCGTCAGCAGCGGGGCGAGCTCCGGGGGGTCGGTGCGCTCGACGCGGACGGCGTCGCAGCCCACCCATTCGGCCGCCGACCACAGGGCGTCGCGCAGCGCGTCGACCCACTTGGCGCTGGTCAGGCCGGGCTCCAGGCTGAGCTGGCGGGCGACCAGGGTGGAGCCTTCGCGGGCGGGGTCGACCCGGCCGATCAGGCGGCCCCCGGCCAGCACCGGCATGGTGAAGTAGCCGTGCACCCGCTTGTGCTTGGGCACGTACAGCTCCAGCTGGTAGTTGAAGCCGAAGACGCGCTCGGTGCGGCCCCGGTGCCAGATGAGCGAGTCGAACGGAGACACGAGCGTGGTGCGGTGGCGGCCACGGGTCTCGGACTCCAGGAGGGCGGGGTCGGCCCAGGCGTTGGGGGACCCGGCGGCCTTGGGGGCGGCGGGCCAGCCCGCGACGCGTACGGGGACCAGGCCGGCGGCGCCGCTGCGCAGGGCCTCGTCGAGGATGGCGCTGTGGCGGCCGGTGAGGCGGAGGAAGTCGATCAGGTCGCCGCGGGTCGCGACGCCGAGCGAGCGGCCGGCGACGGCGGCCAGGCGGGTGATGCACTCTTCGTCGGTGAGGTCCTGGTCGAGGAGCTCGGCGGGGACGACGCGCTCGGCGACGTCGTAGACGCGGCGCCAGCCGACCCGGCGGGCGCAGACTAGCTCGCCGATGTCGAGCAGCCACTCCAGGCCGATCTTGGACTCGGACCAGTCCCACCAGGGGCCGCCGTTCTTGGCGCCGCCGACGTCGCTGGTGGTCAGCGGGCCGGAGTCGCGGGCCTGCTGGAGCAGCTTGTCGACGTGGTCGGGCACCTCGTGCCAGCGGAAGCGGCGCTCACGGTAGGCGCGGCGGCGGAACGCGAACAGCGGCCAGTGCTCGATGGGCAGGATGCACGCGGCATGGCACCAGTATTCGAAGCTCTGGGCGGGATTGTGCCAGTAGGCCCGCTCGACGGTCTGCCGGCCGACCGCGCCGAGGCGGGCGTAGGCGACCAGCTCGTGGGAGCGGGCGAGCACCGAGATCGTGTCGAGCTGGATGGCGCCGAGCCGCCGCAGCATCGCGTGCGGCCCGCCCCGGCGCGCGTCCGCGCCCACGAAGCCCTGGGCACGCAGGATGAGCCGGCGCGCCTCGTCGGGGGTCAAGGCGGTCATCGGGGCGATTCCGTACGGCGAAGCATGCCGGAATGCTAGCGAGGGGCACCGACAGAAAGTTCGATGCCCGGTGCGGGGACGGATCGGCCCGAGGGAGGGGCCTCGGGCGTCAGCGGTGGTCTTCGGCGCGCATGCCCACCCGGGGGGCGTCGATCACGACGTCGGTGAAGATGTCGAACACCAGGGCGAGGATGCCTCCCACCACGAAGAGCCCGACGCCGACCCACACGATCGGCCAGTTGGCGGCGGTGAGACCGAAGCCGCCCACGATGGTGCCCACGAGCATCACCGTCACGGCGAGCCACGAGGACGCGCGGCCGCCGTGGCTGCCGAGGTTCTCCGTGTGCTCCGACTTCTTCCCCTCAACCATGACAAATCCTTCCTTTGCCGGAAATCCCGTTAATCGGTGCGAACCGGCTGTCAACCGGCATACTCTCTGCCTGACCCCCATTCTCCCAGACGTGGTCCGCGCCCTTGTCGTCACGGTGGCTGTGTCTGGTTGCAGAACCGCCTACGATGGCAACCGGGGAAGTTTGTCTCGGCCTCTCCTCCTGGCGGCGCCGCCGGGGTAGACCTGCGAGGAGCTTTACATAAAGTGGCAGCCATTCTCGACAAGATCCTACGTGCCGGCGAGGGCAAGACTCTGCGCAAGCTCAAGCGGATCGCAGACCAGGTCAACTCCATCGAGGACGACTTCACGAGCCTGTCCGACGCGGAGTTGCGCGCGATGACGGACGAGTTCAAGCAGCGCTACGCCGAGGGCGAGTCCCTTGACGATCTGCTTCCCGAAGCGTTCGCGACCGTACGCGAGGCGGCCCGCCGCGTGCTCGGTCAGCGGCACTTCGACGTGCAGATCATGGGCGGCGCTGCCCTGCACATGGGCAACATCTCCGAGATGAAGACGGGTGAGGGCAAGACCCTGACCTGTACTCTGCCCGCCTATCTCAACGCCATCTCCGGCAAAGGCGTGCACGTCATCACGGTCAACGACTACCTGGTCAAGGTCGGCGCCGAGAACATGGGGCGCGTCTACCGCTTCCTCGGCCTCGAGGTCGGCATGATCCTCTCCGGCCAGCAGCCCGACGAGCGCCGCAAGCAGTACCAGGCGGACATCACGTACGGCACCAACAACGAGTTCGGCTTCGACTACCTGCGCGACAACATGGCCTGGTCGCTCGACGAGTGCGTCCAGCGCGGCCACAACTACGCGATCGTCGACGAGGTCGACTCCATCCTCATCGACGAGGCCCGTACGCCGCTGATCATCTCCGGCCCCGGCGAGCAGTCCGGCAAGTGGTACGCCGAGTTCGCCAAGATCGTTCCGCGCCTCCGCAAGGGCGTCGAGGCCAAGAACCCCGGCGAGGAGAGCACCGGCGACTACATCGTCGACGAGAAGAAGCGCACCGTCGGCGTGCTGGAGGACGGCGTCGCCAAGGTCGAGGACTGGCTCGGCATCGACAACCTCTACAAGCCCGAGCACACCCACCTCGTCGGCTTCCTCAACAACGCGCTCAAGGCCAAAGAGCTCTTCAAGAAGGACAAGGACTACATCGTCTCCGACGGCGAGGTCCTGATCGTCGACGAGTTCACCGGCCGCATCCTGCACGGCCGCCGCTACAACGAGGGCATGCACCAGGCCATCGAGGCCAAGGAAGGCGTCAAGGTCAAGGACGAGAACCAGACCCTGGCGACCGTCACCCTGCAGAACTACTTCCGCCTGTACGACAAGCTCGCCGGCATGACGGGCACCGCCGTCACCGAGGCCAACGAGTTCCACCAGACGTACAAGCTCGGCGTGGTGCCCATCCCCACCAACCGGCCGATGATCCGCAAGGACCAGCCGGACGTCGTCTACAAGACCGAGGACGCCAAGTTCAACGCGGTCGTCGACGACATCAAGGAGCGCCACGAGGCCGGCCAGCCCGTCCTCGTCGGCACCACCTCCGTCGAGAAGTCCGAGCGGCTGTCCAAGGCGCTCAAGCGCCGCGGCGTCCCGCACGAGGTCCTCAACGCCAAGAACCACGCGCGTGAGGCCGCGATCGTCGCCGAGGCCGGCCGCAAGGGCGCCGTCACCGTCGCCACCAACATGGCCGGTCGAGGCACCGACATCATGCTCGGCGGCAACCCCGAGTTCCGCGCCGACGCCGAGCTGCGCCAGCGCGGCCTCGACCCGCTCGAAACCCCCGAGGAATACGAGAAGGCCTGGCCCGAGGCGCTGGAGAAGGCCAAGGCCCAGGTCAAGGCCGAGCACGACGAGGTCAGCGAGCTCGGCGGCCTGTACGTGCTCGGCACCGAACGCCACGAGTCGCGCCGCATCGACAACCAGCTCCGCGGCCGCTCCGGCCGCCAGGGCGACCCCGGCGAGTCGCGCTTCTACCTGTCGCTCGGCGACGACCTGATGCGCCTGTTCAACTCGGCCCGGGTCGAGATGATCATGACGCGCCTCAACATCCCTGACGACCAGCCGATCGAGTCCGGCATCGTCTCCAAGGCCATCGCCTCCGCCCAGCACCAGGTCGAGCAGCAGAACTTCGAGATCCGCAAGGAAGTTCTCAAGTACGACGAGGTGATGAACCGGCAGCGCAAGGTCATCTACGCCGAGCGCCACCGCGTCCTCGAAGGCGCCGACCTGCACGAGCAGGTGCGCGGCTTCATCGGCGACGTCATCGACGGCTACGTCGCCGGCGCCACCGCCGAGGGCTTCGCCGAGGAGTGGGACCTCGACAAGCTGTGGAAGGCCTTCGCCGGCCTCTACCCGGTCTCGCTCAAGCTCGAGGACCTGGTCGAGGAGGTCGGCTCCCGCGAGGAGCTCACCGCCGACATCATCAGCGAGCGGATCAAGGCCGACGCGCTGGAGGCGTACGCCAGGCGCGAGGAGGAGTGGGGCGCCGAGGCGACCCGCGACCTGGAGCGCCGCGTCATCCTCTCCGTCCTCGACCGCAAGTGGCGCGAGCACCTCTACGAGATGGACTACCTGCGCGAAGGCATCGGCATGCGGGCCTACGCGCAGAAGGACCCGCAGATCGAGTATCAGCGCGAGGGCTTCGAGATGTTCGCCGCGATGCTCGAAGGCATCAAGGAGGACTCGGTCGGGTTCCTGTTCAACCTTGAGGTGGAGGTTCAGGAGAACCCCATCGTCGAGGAGGTCGAGGACCCGATGATGACCGAGACCCGGTCCATCATCGCCCGCGGGCTCCGCGGCCCCGAGCGTCCGGCCGAGCTGGAGTACACGGCGCCGGGCGAGCAGGGTGACGTCGAGCGCACCCGGGTCAGCACCGCCGCCGAGCGCGCCGCCTACGGCAACGTCGAGCGCAACGCGCCGTGCCCGTGCGGGTCCGGCAAGAAGTACAAGCGCTGCCACGGCGACCCGAAGAACGCCGCCTGACGCACGACCTCGAGCAGCCCCCGCCCCTCCCGGGCGGGGGCTGCTCCGCGTCCGGGCCCACCCCGAAAGGCCGACGCCACCCCGGCCCGGGCCCGAGGCGTCCGAGCCCCGTGTCCCGGCCACGGGGCGGGGTTCGGGGGTGAGGGTCCGGAGGGTGGGGCTCCCTGGGGCGGGAGTTCCCACGAGCCGGATCCTGCGGGCGGTCCCCTTCAGGCGCCACCTGCGGGCCGGGCCCGTGGGCGCTCCCCCGTGGGTCGGGACCGGAGGGGAGCGCCCGCCTCTGGTTCGGAGAGGTGGGACGCGGTGGCTCAGGGGCAGTGCGGTCGCAGGCTGCCCCGGGGCGCCGGGTGGGGTCAGGCGGTTTCGAAGTCGGTGCAGAGCCATTGGACACCGCGGCGTTCCAGGCGGAGGGCCAGGACGCGGGCGCGGTCGCCGCAGTGGACGAGCAGGCACATCTCGATGGCCCCGTCCCGGGGCTCCTTGACGTGGGGGACGCCGACGAACGGCGGCCGGGGGGAGTCGATCATGCGGCCGGCCCGGACCAGTTCGCGGTAGGCGCGGTCGGTGAGGCGGTCGATGAGGGTCTCGGGCGGCCGGCGGCCGGCGAGGACCTCGGCGAGGGCCTGGCCGAGCTGCCGGAGCCGCCGCTCGTCGGGCAGGGCGCCGGGGGCGCCCCAGACCAGGGTGGTGAGGGCGAGCGATCCGTGGGTGTCGTGCGAGGGCATGGGTCCTCCATCAAGGGGGGCGACAGATCGGTACTAGGAGGTTTCGGCGCGGGCGGCAGATACATCGGCCGCCAACTTGTCCGGAGCGTGTCCGGGTATGGGGCGGCGGGCGTAGAAGGTCGCGGGAAGCTGGAGCGGTGCCGCAGCCTTTCGGGTCAGGCCGGGGGCCGGTCGGGGGTGTCCTCAACTTCGCGGCCGGGGGTGGGGAGCGACAGGGCGCGGATGAGGAAGGTGAACAGCGCGTAGTAGACGACGGCGTAGGCGAGCCCGGCCAGGATGATCAGGTCGATCCGGTGCGTGTTGGACTTGCTGGCGTTCAGGAGCAGGTCGATGGCGCCGCCGGAGAAGGTGAAGCCGAGGCGGGCGCCGAGTTCGGCCATGAGGGCCATCGACAGGCCGGTGAGTACGGCGTGCACGGCGAACAGGGCGGGCGCGACGAAGATGAACGCGAATTCCAGGGGTTCGGTGATGCCGGTGATGAACGAGGTGAGCCCGGCGGAGAGCATGATGCCGCCGACGGCCGCGCGGCGGTGGGGGAGGGCGGCGCGCCACATGGCGATGGCGGCGCCGAGCAGGCCGAACATCATGATGGGGAAGAAGCCGGTCATGAAGATGCCGGCGCCCTGCTCCCCGGCGAAGTAGCAGTTCAGGTCGCCTGCCGCGTCGCGGGTGGCGCCGTGCTGGCCGGCGCGGCATTCGGGGAGCGTGAACCAGACGATGGTGTTGAGCACGTGGTGCAGGCCGAAGGGGATGAGCAGCCGGTTGGCGAGGCCGTAGATGCCGGCTCCGGCGGTGCCGTGGGCGGAGAGCCAGTCGCCGGCGACGGCCAGCCAGTCGGCGACGGGCCGCCACAGGATGCCGAGGACGACGCCGAGCAGGAGGGCGGCGAGGGCGGTGATGATGGGGACGAACCGGCGCCCGCCGAAGAAGGCCAGCCAGGAGGGGAGCTTGATGCGGTAGAACCGCTCCCACAGGAGGGCGGCGGCCAGGCCGATGAGGATGCCGCCGAGGACGCCGGTGGGGTTGGCGGCGGCCAGGTCGAGGGCGGGGGCGGTGGCGCCGTCGCGCACGGTGGTGATCATGACCCGGTCGTAGACGGCGCCGCTGCCCGCTTCGAAGAACAGGGTCTTGGTGACGCGGTCGAAGACGAGGTAGCCGACGAGGGCGGCCAGGGCGGTGGAGCCGTCGGCCTTGCGGGCGAAGCCGATCGCGACGCCGATGGCGAACAGCAGCGGCAGGTTGTCGAAGAGCGCGCCGCCGGCCGCGGCGAGCACGTTCGCGACGGGGAGCAGCCAGGGCCAGGTGCCGCCGAGCCCGTCCTTGCCGAGCAGGTCGTCCTGGCCGAAGCGGAACAGCAGGCCGGCGGCGGGCAGGACGGCGATGGGCATCATGAGCGAGCGGCCGACGCGTTGCAGCACCGCGAACGCCGAGCCGCCCTTGCTGGTCATGCATCCCCCCGCACGTCACGGGGGTCGGTCGGTTCCTACCACGCGGGAGGGCGGGGAAAACGGCGCTAGGGGGCGCGGGGCTCGCCGGAGTCGACGTCGGGTTCCGGCTCGCGGCCAGGGGTCATGATGTCGAGCTTGCGGATGAGGAAGCTGAACACGACGTAGTAGACGACGCCGTAGACGACGCCGAGCAGGAGGATGCCGGGCACGTTCTGGGTGTTGGACTTGCTGGCGTTGAGCAGCATGTCGAGCAGTCCCGCGGAGAAGCCGAAGCCGAGTTGCCCGCCGATGAGCGTGGTGAGGGCCATGGCGAGGCCGGTGAGCACGGCGTGCACGACGAGCAGCACGGGGGCGACGAAGATGAACGCGAACTCGATGGGCTCGGTGATGCCGGTGACGAACGAGGCGAGGGCGGCGGTCAGCATGATGCCGCCCACGGCCGTGCGCCGGTGCGCCGGAGCGGCCCGCCACATGGCGAGCGCGGCGGCGGGCAGCGCGAACATCATGACGGGGAAGAACCCGGCCATGAACTCCCCGGCGGTGGGGTCGCCGGCGAAGTAGCAGTTCCAGTCGCCGCCGAGGGCGCGCCCGCCGACGTCGCACTGGGGCACCACGTGCCAGACGATGGAGTTGGCGAAGTGGTGCAGCCCGAGCGGGATGAGCAGCCGGTTGATCAGCCCGTAGATGCCGGTGCCGAGCGGACCGAGCGTGGTGAGCGCCTCGCCGGCGTGGCCGATCCACTCGCCGAGTATGGGCCACACCCAGCCGATGACCACGCCGAGCACCAGCGCGGCCAGCGTGGTGATGATCGGGACGAAGCGCCGCCCACCGAAGAAGGCGAGCCAGGAGGGCAGCTTGATCCGGTGGAAGCGCTGCCACAGCAGGGCGGTCACCAGGCCCATGAGGATGCCGCCGAGCACCTTGGTGGGGTTCTGCAGGCCGAAGTTGATGACCTCGGCGACGCCCTGGTCCTGGGCCTCCCGGATGATCACGGTGTCGCGGATGCCGGAGCCGGCGAACATCACCTTGGTGACCCGGTCGAAGACCAGGTAGCCGACGACGGCGGCCAGGCCGGTGGTGCCGTCGGCCTTGCGGGCGAAGCCGATGGCGACGCCGACGGCGAAGAGCATCGGCAGGTTCTCCAGCAGGGCGTCGCCGGCGGCCTCCATGACGAGGGCGACGTCGTTCATCCAGGCGAACCCGGCGACGTCGGCCAGGCCGCCGGGTTCGGCGCCGTTGGAGCCCAGCATGTCGGACTGGCCGAAGCGGACCATCAGCGCGGCCACGGGGAGGGCGGCGATGGGCAGCATGAGCGAACGGCCCATCCGCTGGAGCACGTTCATCACGCGTGCTAACGGCGAAGGCCGGGCGGCGGTGGTCTCGTTCACCGGGCGTCCCTCCGGGTCGGGCCCTCAACCCCGTCTTGCGGGCATTTCCAGAATGGTGCGGAGCTGGTAGCGGTCGGCGCGGTAGGTGGAGACGCCGAGTTCGGCGCAGACGCCGCCGGAGAACGAGCGCCGTTGCAGCAGCAGGACGGCGCCGCCGCGGGCCAGCTTGAGCAGGTCGGCATCGCTCGGGTCGGCGATGCCGCCGTCGATGGTGAGCTCGCCGGCGTCCATGACGAGGCCGTAGCGGCTCTCCAGCAGCTCGTAGAGCGAGCGGCCGGACAGGTCGTGCTCGGCGAGGTCGGGGGCGAGCTTGACCGGGATGTGCGCCCGTTCGATGGACAGCGGCTCGCCGTCGGCGGTGCGCAGCCGTTCGATGAAGTGGACCTCCTCGCCCGGCTGGATGCCGAGCTCCTTGGCCAGGTGGGCGCTGGCGCGCACGACGCGCCGGTCGAGGTCGCGCGAGCCGGGCACCATGCCGCGGGCGCGCATGTCCTCGGTGAAGGAGGTGAGCTGGAGCGCCAGCTCGATCTTGGGCCGGGCGACGAACGTGCCTTTGCCCGGCACCCGGTGCAGGCGCCCTTCGGACACGAGATGGTCGACGGCCTGCCGCACGGTCATGCGGGACAGGCCGAACCGCTGGCAGAGCTCGCGCTCGGACGGGATCGCGGCGCCGATGCTGAGCTCGTCGCTGTCGATGAGGTCGAGCAGGATCTCGCGCAGCTGGAAGTACTTGGGCACCGGGCTGTCCGGATCGATGTGTGCCACGGATCCTCCCCTCGATCTGACCTGGGTCATGGGCTATGGTTCGTACTGGTCTAGTCCGGACTAGACCACCACATGACGCAAAACAGGGTCAAGTCCGAACGGTAACAGTTGAGGGATGAACACGAGATGACCACCAAGATGCGCAGCGAGATCGCCGAGCAGCCCGAGGCGCTGCGGGCCACGCTCGACTCCCTGCTCCCCAGGGTCGGCGAGGTGAAGGCGCTGGGCGAGCAGACCCGCCAGCTGCTGTTCATCGCGCGTGGCACCTCCGACAACGCCGCCGTTTACGGCCGCTACCTGGTCGAGTCGCACGCCGGCAGGCTGTCCGCGCTCGCGGCGCCGTCGATCGCGACGACGTACAAGCGCAAGCTCGACCTCGACGGCGTGCTGGCCGTCGCGATCTCCCAGTCGGGGCGCACCGAGGAGATCGTCGAGACGCTGGCCTGGGCGAAGGACTGCGGCGCCCGTACCGTCGGGGTCACGAACGGCGGCGAGGACAGCCCGCTGGCGCAGGCGGCGGACCTGGCGCTGTGCACGCTCGCGGGCGAGGAGAAGGCCGTTCCGGCGACCAAGACCTACACCACGCAGCTCGCCGCGCTGGCCGTGCTGGCGCTGGGCCTGGGCGCCGAGGTGGACGCCGACGAACTGCGGCGGGTGCCGGAGGCGGTGGAGAAGCTGATCTCCGAGCCGGGCGACCTGGACGCGGTCGTGGAGGGGCTGGCGGACAAGCCGGGCGTGGTGGTCTCGGGGCGCGGGATGGCGTTCTCGACGGCGCTGGAGACCGCGCTCAAGCTCAAGGAGGCCTGCTACCTGCACGCGATGGGCCTGTCGTACGCGGACCTGCTGCACGGGCCGATCGCGGTGGTCGACGCCGACACCCCGGCGCTGCTGGTGGCGGCGGAGAACAGCCCGACGCTGCAGGGCACGGTGGCGCTGGCCGAGCGTGTCGTGGCGGCGGGCGCGGCGGCGTTCACGATCGGCGGCGGCGAGGGCCTGGCGCGGGCGGGCACGGCCGCGCTGAACGGCCCGGACCTGCCGGAGTGGCTGGCGCCGATGGGGCTCATCGTCCCCGGGCAGCTGCTGACCGAGGCGCTGGCCAGGCGGCTGGGCATCGACCCCGACGCGCCGCGCGGGCTCAACAAGGTGACCCAGACGGACTGATCACGCAGCGTCGTTTAGCCTGGTCGCAGAGTCATGACGAGGAGGACCGGATGGCGGCGGACGTGAACGCGATCATCGCCGGTCTAGGCGGTGCCGACAACATCATCGAGATCGAGCCCTGCATCACCCGGCTGCGCACGGAGGTCGCCGACGCCACGAAGGTGGACCAGGCCGCGCTCAGGGCGGCCGGCGTCCACGGTGTCATGGCCGCCGGCAACGTGGTGCAGGTCGTCGTAGGGCCGGAGGCCGACACCATCGCCAGCGACATCGAGGACATCATCGGCTAAGAGGGCGAGACCATGACGACTGTTCTCGCCCCGGTCGAGGGGGCGGCTGTGGGACTGGCGGCGGTGCCGGACCCCGTCTTCTCGGCAGGCATGGTGGGGCCGGGAACGGCGATCGACCCGTTGCGGGGCCCGGGGAAGGCTGTTGCCCCCATAGCTGGGAAAATCATGAAACTGCACCCGCATGCGTACGTCATCGTAGGAGATGACGGCAAAGGCGTGCTGGTGCATCTGGGCATCGACACGGTGCAGCTCAAGGGAAAGGGATTCCAGTTGCTGGCCGCCGAAGGCGACAGGGTGAGCGCCGGGCAGCCCGTGGTGTCCTGGGATCCGGCCGCCATCGAGGCGGGCGGGCGTTCGCCCGTCTGCCCGGTGGTGGCTCTCGACGCGGTCGCCGGAGCGGTGACGGACGTGGCACGGGGCGCCGTGCACGCGGGCGACGAGCTTTTTCGATGGACGTAGCAAGAGGGAAGGAAGGGTTCATGGGCGAGCGCAAGGCGACCGTGGCGGCGGAGGTGGGGCTGCATGCCCGGCCCGCGGCCACGTTCGTGCAGACGGCGATGAAAGCCCCGATGGACATCCGCGTCGCCAAGGTCACGGGCGGCGAGCCGGTCAACGGCAAGAGCATCCTGCAGATCATGGCGCTGGACGTCCGGCAGGGGGAGACCATCGTGATCACGGCCGAGGGCGAGGGTGCCGAGGAGGTTCTCGACCAGCTCGCCAGCATCGCCTCCACGCCGTGAACCTGCGGGGGGTGGGGGTCAGCCCGGGCATCGGGCACGGCCCCGCGTACCTCCTGACCGCCCGCGTGCCCGAACCCCCCGAGGGCGCCACACACGCGGGAGACGCGGATCAGGAGAAGGAACGCGCGGTCATGGCGCTCGCGCAGGTCGCGGGCGAGCTTGAGGCGCGCGGTGACCGGGCGGGCGGCGAGGCCCGCGAGATCCTCAAGGCACAGGCCCTGATGGCGGAGGACCCCGGGCTGGTCGTGAAGATCAGGTCGCTGATCGACCGGGGTACGGCCGCCCCCAGGGCCGTGCACGAGGCTTTCACCAAATATCGGGACGTGCTGGAGGGGGTCGGCGGCTACCTCGGTGAGCGGGCGGCCGACCTCGACGACCTCAGGGACCGGGTGATCGCCCAGCTCACCGGCCAGGAGCTCCCCGGCCTGCCGCCGCCGGGCGACACGCCGTACGTGCTGGTCGCGCACGATCTGGCGCCCGCCGACACCGCGCTGCTGTCCGGCCACGCGGTGGCCGCGTTCGTCACCGAGGAGGGCGGGCCGACCAGCCACACCGCGATCATGGCCAGGGCGCTGGGCGTGCCCGCCGTCGTGGCCTGCGCGGGCGCGACGACCCTGCGTCCCGGCGTCGAGGTGCTGGTCGACGGCACCTCAGGAGAGGTACGGGCGCGGCCGACGGAGTCCGACGTGGCCAGGGCGGAGAGCGTCGACACCGCCAGGCAGGCCGCCATCGACCGGGTCACGGGCCCGGGGCGGACGAAGGACGGCCACCCGGTGCCGCTCCTGGCGAACGTCGGCGGCCCGGCCGACCTCGAAGCGGCGCGCTCCTGCGGCGCCGAGGGCGTCGGCCTCTACCGCACCGAGTTCCTCTTCCTGGGCCGCGCCGAGCCCCCGGGCGCCGAGGAGCAGGAGCGCGCCTACCGGGCGGCGCTGGAGGCGTTCCCCGGCGGGCCGGTGATCGTGCGGACGCTCGACGCGGGCGCCGACAAGCCGCTGGCGGTCCTGCCGCCCGGCTCGGCCGAGCCGAACCCGGCGCTGGGCGAGCGCGGGCTGCGCCTGCTGCGGGCCCACCCGGAGGTGCTGGAGACGCAGCTCGACGCGCTCGCCACGGCGGGCGCGGGGAGCGGGGGGCGGCTGCGGGTGATGGCGCCGATGGTGACGACGGCCGAGGAGGCCCGGTGGTTCGCCGCCGCGTGCCGGGCCGCCGACCTGCCGGAGGCGGGCGTCATGATCGAGGTCCCGGCGGCGGCGCTGCGCGCCCGCGACCTGGTGGCGGAGGTGGACTTCGTCTCGGCCGGGACCAACGACCTGGCCCAGTACGCCTTCGCCGCCGACCGCGAGCTCGGCGCGCTGAGCGAGCTGCACGACCCGTGGCAGCCGGCGCTGCTCGACCTGCTCGCCGGCCTCCTGGCCGCCGCGGCGCAGGCGGGCAAGCCGGGCGGCGTGTGCGGCGAGGCGGCGGCCGATCCCGGGCTGGCCTGCGTGCTGGCGGGGCTCGGCGCGGCGTCCCTGTCGATGGGGCCGGCCGCGCTGCCCGCCGTACGGGCCGCGCTGGCGTACCACACGCTGGAGCAGTGCCGTGCGGCGGCGGAGTCGGCCAGGGCGGCGACGACGGCGGCCGGGGCCCGCGCGGCGGCCCGCGCCCACCTGACGGAGCTGGAGGCGCTGGGGCTGTAGCAACTTTTGGCCGTCGTCCGGCACGGGCACGTCGCCGCGTGGATACGGTGGTGTTCATGGTTCGACGGATCGGTGCGGCAAGCGTCCTGACGATCGCCCTGGCGGCGTGCAGCGGCGGCGGCGGGGCGGCGACCGCGGCGCCGCCGGCGCGGCAGTCCGCCCAGCAGTCCGCCCAGCCGCCCGCGACCGGTGGCGAGCCCGCCACCTCCGCGCCGCCGTCCGCCCAGGACCCGGTCAAGCGGGTCCTGGCGGGCCTGAGCACCGAGCAGAAGGTCGGCCAGCTCTTCATGCCCGTCCTGTACGGCGCCGCCGCCGACACCGTCTCCGGCGAGAACCAGGCCCGCTACGGCGCCCAGACGCCCGCCAAGGTGATCCGCAAATACCATCTCGGCGGCGTCATCCTGTTCCCCGCCAACGTCAGAACCACGGCCCAGGTCGTCGAGCTGACCAACGGCATGCAGCGCGCGTCCGGGCTGCCGCTGCTCGTCGGCACCGACCAGGAGAACGGCCTGGTGTCGCGGATGTCGGCGCTGATGACGCGCTTCCCCGGGGCCTCGCAGATCGGCGCGACCGGCGACACCGGCCTGTCGCGGGCCGTGGCCAGGGCCACCGGCGAGGAGCTGCGCGCCCTCGGCGTCAACCTCGACTTCGCGCCCGTCGCCGACGTCAACATCGACCCGAAGAACCCGGTCATCGGCCCGCGCGCCTTCGGCGACGATCCGGCGAAGGTGGCCAAGATGGTCGCCGCCGCCGTCAAGGGGTTCGGCGACGCGAAGGTGGCCTCCACCGCCAAGCACTTCCCTGGCCACGGCGACACCCGGATCGACAGCCACACCGGCCTGCCGGTGATCAAGCACACCCGCGCGCAGTGGGAGCGCCTGGACGCGCCGCCGTTCCGGGCGGCCATCGCGGCCGGGGTCGACGCGGTGATGAGCGCGCACATCGTCTTCCCCAAGCTCGACCCGTCGGGCGACCCGGCGACGCTGTCCAAGCCGATCCTGACCGGGCTGCTCAGGAAGGAGCTCGGCTTCAAGGGCGTCATCTCCACCGACGCGCTCAACATGGAGGGCGTGCGCAAGAAGTACGGCGACGGGGAGGTGGCCGTCCGCGCCGTCCTGGCCGGCGCCGACCTGCTGCTGATGCCGTACGACCTGCCGAAGGCCTACGGCGCCGTGCTGGCGGCGGTCAAGGACGGGCGGATCTCCGAGCAGCGGCTCGACCAGTCGGTCACCCGGCTGCTCAAGCTCAAGCAGGCTCGCGGCCTGCTCCAGGAGGCGCCGGTGGCGTCGGCGAAGCGGGCGGCCCAGGTGCTGCGTTCGCCGGAGCACCGCAAGCTGGCCGCCCGCGTCATCCGTTAGTGCTCGCCGTGCAGGCCGCTCGCCACGTACATGGCGGCGAGCATGGCGAACAGGTAGGCCTGCAGGAACTGGATGAACATCTCGAACGCGGTCAGCAGGATCGTCATGAGCACGCCGACCACGCCGATCCCGGCGCCGAGCGGCGTGAGCTTCTCGAACAGGAACCAGAAGCCCACGGAGCTGAAGAACGCCAGCAGGATGTGGCCGGCGAACATGTTCGCGAACAGCCGGATGAGGTGCGTGAACAGTGACAGGAAGAACACCTCGGCGAGGATGAGCGGCGCGTACAGCGGATAGGCCCAGCCGGGCAGCCCCGGCAGGATCACGATGCCCTTGAGGTAGCCGATCAGGCCGTGGTGCCGGACGCCGAGGTAGATCTTGATGCCGTACACGAGCAGCGCCAGCGTCGCCGGGAACGCGATGTGCGCGGCGACGGGGAACTGGACGAACGGGATGACGCCCATGAGGTTCCAGGCCATCACGGTCAGGAACAGGCTGAGCAGGAAGCCCATCCACCGGTCGGCGTCCTTGCCCAGGTTGGGCCGGGCCACCTGGTCGCGGACGAACTCGTAGACGTACTCGCCGTAGCTCTGCCAGCCGCGTGGCACGAGTTTCGGCCGGGCGAAGGCGGCCCACGACAGGGCGATGACGAGGACCGAGCAGAGCAGGGCGACCAGGACGGGTTTGGTGAGCCAGGCCGGTCCGCCGGCGAAGATCGGCGGGAGGTCGAAGAGCTCGAGTCCGGGAGCTCTGAACCGGTCGGGGGAGGTGATCAGGATCGTCGTACGCAACGGCGGTCCCTTCAGGGATCGGACAGGAATCTCACGATAAACAGGTGATTTGGTGATCCCTAACAGGGGGTTTATAACCGGCGAAACGCCCTGTGCGAGGCTCTACGCTGGAGTGCCGGACTGCCACGAGGAGGCGAATGTGGTCGCAGGTGTGCTGATCGACTGGGGCGGGGTGCTCACGACCAGCCTGACCGACTCCATCGCCAGGTGGATCGAGGCCGACCGCATCGACGGCGACCACTACCGTCAGGTCATGCGCGAGCTCGTCGAGGCCGCCTACGACGGCCAGGAGGAGAACGTCATCCACGCCCTGGAGCGCGGCGAGCTCGACGGATCGGCGTTCGAGCGCGACCTGGCGGCCCGGCTGCTGACCCTCGACGGCGCGCCGCCGGAGGCCGAGGGCCTGCTGGAGCGCATGTTCGCGGGCTTCGAACGCGTCGAGGCCATGTACGACATGCTGGCCGAGGTCAGGAAGGCCGGGCTGAAGACCTGCCTGCTGTCCAACTCGTGGTCCAACACCTACCCGCGCGACGGCTGGGACGAGGTGTTCGACGCGATCGTGATCTCCGGCGAGGTCGGCATGCGCAAGCCCGAGCCGCGCATCTTCGAGCACGCGCTCGGCGCGATCGGCCTGCCGGGGGAGTCGTGCGTGTTCATCGACGACATCGAGGCCAACATCGCGGCGGCGCGTACCCTGGGGATCACCGGAATCCACCACCGCGACGCGGACACGACCATCCGGGAACTCGAGTCCCTCCTCCGGCTGCCTCTGCGGCGGGCATGATGGGACCCTCGCACGCTGTGAAAGGTTCGTGATGCGCGTCTACCTGCCGTGCACCCTGCCCGCGCTGGCCAGGGCCGCCGAGGCCGGGGAGCTGGCCCCGGCCCCGCTGACCGGCTACGCGGTGACCCCTGCGCTGACCGAGTGGTACGCCTCGGGCGACACCGAGGAGCTCGAGTACGTGGCGCTCACCGAGGCGGCCCGCGCCTCGCTGCGCATGCTGGCCGCCGACCACGCCGACGGCGTGGCCGTCCCGGCGCGGCGGGTGGTCGTCGCGGCCGAGGTCGACGGGCCCGTGCCGCACAACGGCGCCGACCTCCAGGAGAAGGCCCGGGTCCGGCTGACCGAGCCGATCCCGCTGGCCAAGGTGGCCGCCGTGCACATCGACGACCTCTACGCGGTGCCCGACATCGAGGCGGCGATCGCCGCGCTGCCGGCGGCCGACAAGGGCGACGACGACGCCCGTTTCACGGTCGACGGCGCGGAGGCGCACGAGCTCATGTGGTACGCCACCCAGGAGATCCCGGACCTGCTGGCCGGATAAGCTGGACATGATGACCAAGCACATTGTCTGGGACTGGAACGGCACGCTCTTCCATGACATCGACGCCGTCGTCGGCGCGACCAACGAGCTCTTCCGGCCGTACGAGCTGCCCCCGCTGACGGCCGACGGGTTCCGCGCCGTCTACACCCGGCCCATCTGGGTGGCCTACGAGCGGATGCTCGGCCGCCCGCTCTCGGAGGGCGAGTGGGAGCGGCTCGACGTCGGCTTCCACGACCACTACTTCCGGCTGGCCGCGGAGTGCGGGCTGGCCGAGGGCGCGGAGCTGGCGCTGAGCGGCTGGACGGGCACGCAGTCGCTGTGCTCGATGGCCCCGCACGACCACCTGGTGCCGAAGGTCGACTCGTTCGGCATCAGCCGCCACTTCACCCGCATCGACGGCCTGATCGGGGTGACCGGAGGCGAGAAGGCGGCGCACATGGCCGCCCACATCCGGTCGGCCGGGGTCGACCCGCGCGAGGTGCTGGTGATCGGCGACAGCGTCGACGACGGCGTGGCCGCCCGCCACGTGGGCGCCCGCGCGGTGCTCTACACCGGCGGCATGTCCACCAGGGCCGAGCTGGAGTCGACCGGGTTCCCGGTCGTCGACACGCTCGCCGAAGCCCTGGATCATGCCTGATTCGACCGGTCACCCGCCGCCCGAGGGGGCGGTGGCCCTACTCTGGGGGCGGTTCGCAGTCAGGAGGCCGCCATCAACCGCCTAGTTCTCTGGAACGTCGACCTGACCCTGGTCGACGTCGCGATCGTGACGCGCGACGCCTACGCCGAGGCGTTCCGCGCGGTCACCGGGCGCCCGCTGGTCAAGCTGGTGCCGCCGATGGGCCGGCCCGACTCCGAGATCGTCTTCGAGACGCTCGCGGTCAACGGCGTCGAGGCCGAGGACGACCACCTGCCGCGCTTCCTGGCCGCGCTGGCCTCGGCCTTCGCCGACCGGCGCAAGCGGCTGCCCAAGGAGGGCAAGGTGATGCCCGGGGCCAAGGACGCGCTCAGGTCCGTGGCCCGGCTCGACGGGGTGATCCAGACCGTGCTCACCGGCACGATCAAGAGCAACGCGGTGCTCAAGCTCCAGGCGTTCGGCCTGGACCGCTACGTGGACTTCGAGCTCGGCGGCTACGGCGAGGAGGTCTACCCCAAGGCGTCGCTGCTGCAGGTCGCGCAGGGCCGGGCCAAGCAGCGGCTCGGCGTCCCGTTCACGCCGGCCAACACGGTGCTGATCGGCGACTCGGCCCGGGACGTGCAGGCGGCCAGGATCGGCGGGGCCGCGATGATCGCGGTGGCCTCGGGCCGGTCGACGGCCGCCGAGCTGCGCGAGGCCGGGGCCGACGTGGTGCTGCCGGACCTGTCCGACGCCGCCGAGGTGGTGGCCGCCGTGGCGGCGCTCACCACCCCGCTCGACCGCAAGGCGGGCTGATCAGCCCAGCTCGGCGAGGAAGCGGGCCGCGACCGGGGCCGCCACCGCCGAGCCGGCGCCGCCGCCCTCCACGATGACGGCGAAGGCCAGGTCGTCCTTGTAGCCGATGAACCACGAGTGCGCGGGCGGCTCCTTGCCCGACCCGTACTCGGCGGTGCCGGTCTTGCCGGCCGTCCCGCCGGGGAAGCGCACGGCGTGGGCGGTGCCCTCGCTGACGACGGCGGGCATGAGCGTGCGCAGCGCGCTCACCACGTCGGCGTCGAGCTTGCGGGGCCGCAGGTCGCCGGGCGCGATGTCGGCGCCGACCAGCCGGGGCGGACGCCAGGCGCCGTCGGCGACGGCGGCGGCGACCGAGGCCATGTTGAGCGGGCTGGCCAGCACCCGGCCCTGCCCGATGGAGGCGGAGGCCAGGTCGGTGGCGTCCTTGGGGGCGGGGAAGTCGGCCTTGACCGCCGGGACGCCGGGCTTGATCGGGGCGCCGAAGCCGAAGCTGGCGGCGACCTCGGCGAGCCGTTCGGCACCCAGGTCGCCGACGACCATCGCGCCGAACGTGGTGTTGCACGAGTGCGCGAAGGCGTCGCGGAAGGCGAGCGTGCCGTAGTCCTTGAAGCCGGCGTTGTGGAAGGGGAAGCCGCCGATGTTCTGCTCGGCCGGGCAGCTCACCCGCTCGTCCGGCCGGACCCCGTCGGCGACCAGCGCGGAG
This sequence comes from Nonomuraea sp. NPDC023979, assembly GCF_040639085.1. Lineage (NCBI taxonomy): Bacteria > Bacillati > Actinomycetota > Actinomycetes > Streptosporangiales > Streptosporangiaceae > Nonomuraea > Nonomuraea sp. NPDC023979. The sequence goes on along the minus strand of NZ_JBEZZG010000002.1, from coordinate 318,348 downwards.
GCGGTGACGACCTTGAACGTCGAGCCCGGCGGGTACTTGCCAAGCAGCGCCCGGTTGAACCCGCCCGGCTTGTTGACCGCGGCCAGGATCTCGCCGGTCGAGGCGCGCACGGCCACCAGCGAGGCGGGCTTGTCCACGCCTTCCAGGGCGTCGGCGCCGGCCCGGTGCACCTTCAGGTCGAGGGTGGTCCTGATCGGCTTCCACTTCGGCGGGTCGAGCAGGTTCTTGACGACCTCGCCGTTCTCGACCAGCTCGATCCGGTCGCTGTCGCGCTCGGCGAACCAGTCGGGGTAGGTCTGCGCCAGGCCCGCGACGAGCTGCTGCACCGAGCCGGGCGCGTCCGGGGTGTCGATGCGGGTGCCGTCGGCGGCCTGCACCTCCAGGCCCTTGACCCGCTCGGTGACCAGCCGCACCGTGCGGTCGCGGGTCAGCGAGGGGTGCAGGGTGGCCGGGGTCCAGTCGATCTTCCAGGTGCGGTCGCGCTCGACGAACTTCAGGTCGCCGAAGTACTTCCAGTCGACGGCGCCGCTGAGGGTGGCGCCGAAGCTGACCTCGCCGGTGTCGGCGCCGTCGGCGGCGAAGACCCCGCCGGTGGTGATCCGGTGGAAGGTCTGCCGCTCGGCCTTGACGGCGGCGCTGAACTGCCGGTGCCGCTGCTCGAAGTCGGCCGGCGGATCGGCGACCAGCTCGCGCATGGCCCGGTAGTCCCCCGCGGACCAGGCCGACAGGTAGGCGTCGGCGACCTGCTCCGGCGATCCGGTGGTGCGCAGGATCCAGAACGTCCCGGCCGCCGCGACGACCGGGACGAGCACCCCGGCGACCCAGGGCCAGCGCCGCCTCCGTCTGGGCGGGTTCTCCGGCCGGAGATGTGCGTACATTGCCCCCGTTTGTGAAGCCATGCGTCAGAGGACAGCAGAGCCCCGGCCTGGCTGTCCAATACTGATATGGCCGGTTCATCGATATGGATTTGGCTATAGTCACTGCTCATGGACCTGGTCCGGCACTTGCGTTACTTCACCGTGGTCGCGGAGGAGCTGCACTTCGGCAACGCCGCGATCCGGCTCGGCATGGCCCAGCCCCCGCTCAGCCAGCGGATCAAGCGACTGGAGGAGGAGCTCGGCGTGCGGCTGTTCGACCGCTCGGCCCGGCAGGTCAGGCTCACCGAGGCGGGCCGGCTGCTGCTCGGCGAGGCCAGGGAGATCGTCGCCCGCGTCGACCGGCTGCACGAGGTGGTCCGCCACGGCCAGGCCGCCGTCCTCAAGGTCGGCGTCCCGCCCGACCTGGCCGCCGCCGTCCTGGCCGCCCTCGTCGAGGGCTTCCGCGAGAGCAACCCCGAGGTACGCCTCGCGCCCGCCGAGATCTGGACCGCCGACCAGGTCGGCGCGCTGGCCGAAGGCGTGATCGACGTGGGCGTGGTCCGACACCCGGTCACCGCCCCCGGCCTGCACTTCGGCCGGACGCTGGTGCAGGCGCAGGGCGTGCTGCTGGCCGCCGGCGACCCGCTCGCCGGATCGGGCGAGTTGCACCTGGCCGACCTGGCCGGCCGCGAGCTGCTCATGCCGCCCCGGGAGGGCGAGCCCGGCGCCCACGCCGAGCTGCTGGCCGAGTGCCGCCGCCACGGCTACGTGCCCGCGCAGGTCCACCAGGGCGCCGGGCTCGGCCTGGTGATGGCCGGGGCCGCCGTCGCGTTCGGGCCCAAGGCGGACGTGGCGGGGCTGGCCTGGCGTCCGCTGCTAGGCTCGCCCATCGCCTACCGGGTCTCCACCGCCTGGCGGGCGGCCACGGCGGCGGTGACCGACTTCTCCGCCGTGGCCGTACGGATCTTGAAGGAGCGCGCCGGGATGACCGACGAGGACGCGACGCCCGTGCGGCGGGTCAGCCGCAGGCCGGGGATGCTGGCATGAGCGGTCCGGACCTGGAGGCGGTGTTCCGCGCGGCCGGCGTGCGCGGCTGGCTGCTGGCCACCGACGTCGACACCGGCCGGGAGATCGGTCACGGGGCCGACGACCCGGTGCCCACCGCGTCGATCTTCAAGGTGCCGCTCATGGTGGAGTTCTGCCGGCAGGCCGACGCCGGGCTGCTCGACCCGGCCGGCCGCGTCACCGTGACCGGCCGCGACCGCGTCTCCGGGCCCACGGGTCTGTCCGCGATGCTGGACGACGTCACGATCTCGCTGCGCGACCTGGCCTACCTGATGATCGCCGTCAGCGACAACACCGCCGCCGACGCGCTGCTCGCCCGGGTCGGCAGGGAGGCGGTCAACGCCATGCTCGACGGGTTCGGCCTGACCGGCACCCGGGTGCTGCAGAGCGCCGGGGAGATCAACACGAGCATGGCCGACGACGCCGGGCACGGCTGGCCGTACCTCGAACCCGACGACCTGGCCCGGCTGCGCGTGCTCGACCCGGCCCGCACCAACCACAGCACCGCGCGGGAGCTGACCCGGCTGTTCGGGCTGATCTGGCGGGACGAGGCGGCCTCGCCCGGCTCCTGCGCGTGGATGCGCGGCGTGCTCAACCTCCAGGTGTGGCCGCACCGGCTGGCCTCCGGGTTCCCGTACGACGACGTGGCGGTCAGCGGCAAGACCGGGACGCTGCCGACGCTGCGCGGCGAGGCGGGCGTGGTCGAGTACCCCGACGGCGGGCGCTACGCGGTGGCCGTGATCACCCGCTCCTACTCCACCGCGCTCAACCAGCCACGCGCTGACGCGGTGATCGGCACGGCCGCGCGTATGGCGGTGGACCACCTGAGGAGATAGCAAGTTATGTGGGAGGTCGGGTATGACTTTCCGCCTACCGGCCGACAGGATGGGGCACATGGTTGCTGAAGGTGCACTGCTCTGGGAACCCACCGACGAGACCACCGGACGGGCGCGGCTGACGCGCTATCTGGAGTCGGTGGGCCGCGCCGGTGAGCCCTACGAGGACGTGTGGCGCTGGTCGGTCGAGCGGCCGGAGGAGTTCTGGACGTCGATCTGGGACTACTTCGAGGTCATCGGGGAGCGTGGCGACGGGCCCGTCATCTCCGGAACGATGCCCGGCGCCGAATGGTTCACCGGAAGCACGCTCAACTACGCCGAGAACGCGCTGCGCCGCACCGACGGCGTGGCCGTGGTGTTCGTCTCCGAGGACGGCGCCCGGCAGGAGATCAGCTACGCCGAGCTGCGCGAGGAGGTGGCGCGGGTGCGCGCCGGGCTGGTCCGGCTCGGGGTCGGGCGCGGCGACCGGGTGGCCGGCTACCTGCCGAACATCCCGCAGGCGCTGATCGCGTTCCTGGCCACCGCCTCTCTGGGGGCGATCTGGTCGGCCGGGTCGCCCGACTTCGGCGTGCCCAGCGTGGTCGACCGGTTCAAGCAGATCGAGCCCAAGGTGCTCATCGCGGTCGACGGCTACCACTACAACGGCAAGACCTACGACCGCTCGGCCGCCGTCAACGAGATCGCCGCCGCGCTGCCCGGCCTGCGCGCCACCGTGTGGATCCCGTACCTGGCCGCCGTGGACGAGGGGCGCGCGCCGCAGCAGGCCGAGCCCGCGCCCGGCCACGACGAGGAGCTGCCGCGCGGCGAGGTGATCGGCTGGGAGGGGCTGCGCGCGCAGAGCGCGCCGCTGGAGTTCGAGCGCGTGCCGTTCGGCCACCCGCTGTGGATCCTCTACTCCAGCGGCACCACCGGGCTGCCCAAGCCGATCGTGCACGGGCACGGCGGCGTGGTGCTGGAGCACCTGAAGTCGCTCACCTTCCACCAGGACCTGGGGGAGGGCGACGTGTTCTTCTGGTACACCACCACGGGCTGGATGATGTGGAACTACCTCATCGGCGCCCTGCTGGTCGGGGCCACGCCGGTGCTCTACGACGGCGCGGCCACGCATCCCTCGCCCGCCGCGCTGTGGCGCATCGCCGCCACCGAAGGGGTGACCTACTTCGGCGTGGGCGCGCCGTACATCATGGCCTCGCTGAAGGCGGGCCTGACGCCCGAAGGGCTGGAGCGGCTGCGCGGCATCGGCTCGACCGGGTCGCCGCTGCCGCCCGAAGGGTTCGCCTGGGTGGCGGAGAAGCTGCCCGGGGTGCCGCTCGGGTCGTTCTCCGGCGGCACCGACGTGTGCACCGGGTTCGTCGGCGCGACCGTGCTGCACCCGATCCGGGCGGGCGTCATCCCGTGCCGGTCGCTGGGCGCCCGGGTCGAGTCCTTCGACCCCTCGGGCAAACCGGTCTTCGGCGAGGTCGGGGAGCTGGTGCTGACCGCGCCGATGCCGTCGATGCCGGTGATGTTCTGGAACGACCCGACCGGCGAGCGCTACCGCGACAGCTACTTCGACGTCTACCCCGGCGTGTGGCGCCACGGCGACTGGATCAAGCTGGAGCGCGACGGGAGCTGCGTCATCTACGGCCGCTCCGACTCCACGCTCAACCGGGGCGGCGTCCGGATGGGCACCAGCGAGTTCTACCGGGTCGTCGAGCGCTTCGAGCCGATCGTCGACAGCCTCGTCATCGACACCGGCCGGCTCGGCCGCGAGGGCAGGCTGCTCCTGTACGTGACCCTCGCCGAGGGCGCCGAGCTGACCCCCGCCTTCGAGCAGGAGCTGCGCACGACGCTGCGCCGCGAGCTGTCGCCCCGGCACGTGCCCGACGAGATCCACGCGGTGCCCGGCATCCCCCGCACGCTGTCGGGCAAGAAGCTGGAGGTCCCGGTGCGCAAGATCCTGCTCGGCACCCCGGTCGAGGAGGCCGCCAACCCGGATGCGATGGCCAACCCGGAGGTGCTGCGCTACTTCACGCCCTGAGCGGGCGCAGCGCCCGGCTCCAGGAGACGAGCTGGTCGAGCATGACGGTGACGCGCTCCTCCTGGTGGGCCGCGGGCCTGAACTCGGAGAGGTTCTCGAAGTCGGCGAACAGCGAGAGCGTCACCTGGGCCTGGACGGTGGCGACCTGGAGCTGGCCGAGCACCTGCCGCAGGTGCTCGGCCGCCCGCACGCCCCCGTCGACGCCGTAGCTGACGAACGCCGCCGCCTTGTCGGCCCACTCGGCATAGAGGAAGTCGATCGCGTTCTTCAGCACGCCGCTGGTCGAGCGGTTGTATTCAGGCGTCACGAAGATGAAGCCGTCGAAGCGGGCGATCCGCTCCGACCACGCCAGCGTGTGCGGGTTCTCGTAGCTGCCCGCCGCTGCGGGCTGCGGCTCGTCCAGGTGCGGCAGCGCGTGCTCGTGCAGGTCCACGAGCTCGAACCGGGCGTCGTCACGCTTGGCGGCCAGGTCGTGCACCCAGCGGGCGACGTTCTCGCCGTTGCGTCCGGGACGGGTGCTGCCGATCACGATGCCGATGTCGATCACGAGTTCTCCAGGGTGATGAGGATCTTGCCACGGGTGCGACCGGCCTCGGCCCTGCGGTGCAGCTCGGTCAGGCCGGTCAGGGGATGGGTCTCGGCGATCTCGACGACGAGCTCGCCCTTGTCGATCAGGCCGGCGAGCTCGGTGAGCTGACCGGCGTCGGCGCGGCCGATGAAGTGGCGCGCGTTCGGCGCGTCGACCGGGGTGGCGATCGTGATGACGGTCCGGCCCAGCGGCGCCAGCGCCGCGGCCTGCTCCGGCGGCACGGCGGCCAGGTTGAGCACCACGTCCATGCCGCCGGGCAGCGGCGTGGTGGTGTAGTCGACCACCTCGTCGGCGCCCAGCCGGCGGACCGCCTCGGCGCTGCGCGGGCTCGCGGTGGCGATCACGGTCGCGCCCGCGAGCTTGGCGAGCTGGACGGCGAACAGGCCGACCCCGCCGCCCGCGCCGTTGACCAGCACGCGGGCGCCGCTTCCCGCCTGCCCGGTTCCCGCCTGCCCGATCCCCGCCTGCCCGATCCCCGCCTGTTCGTGGACCGCCTGCCACGCCGTCAGCCCGGCCACCGGGATCGCCGCCGCGTGCGCTAGCGGGATCGAGCGCGGCGCCGGGGCCAGCAGGTCCACGGGCGCGACCACGTACTCGGCGGCGGCCCCCGCGACCAGCCCGATGACCGGGTCACCCACCTCCAGGGCGGTGACGCCGGGGCCGAGCGCGGCCACGGTGCCCGCCACGTCCCAGCCCAGCGTGTGCGGCAGCGTGATGCCCAGCGCCTCGTGCAGGTACCCGGACCGCAGGCCCGCGTCCGACGGGTTGAACGAGGTCGCGGCCTGCCGCACGAGCACCTCGCCCGGGCCGGGCGACGGCACGGGGAGCTCGTCGTAGCGGATGACGTCCGGGCCGCCGTAGGCGTGCACCCGGGCGGCCCGCATGGTTCGGCTCACGTGGAGCTCCTTTCGGTTGATGCAACCGTAGGAGGCTCAGACGCGACATCCAATGCGTGAGTGACTGCCTTTTATACGCGATCGTCTTTCACGGTAGACTCTGGTCATGGACGTGCTCAGTGATGTGATCGCCGGCATGCGGGTCGGGCTGCCCAACTCCACGCGGATCGCCTGGCACGCGCCGTGGGGCCAGCGCTTCGCCTCAGGGCCCGGCTCGGCCGGGTTCCACGTGATCCTGGAGGGCTCCTGCTGGGTGATCCCCGACAAGGGCGAGCCCTTCCCGCTGGGCGTCGGCGACGTGATCTTCTTCCCTCGCGGCGACGGCTACGCGCTGGCCGACTCTCCCACCACGCCCATCACCCACACCGCCTGCGACCCGGGCGACGAGGCCCAGCTCTACGCCTCGGCCTCCGTCGGCGGGCCCGGGGCGGTCACGGTGACGCTCTGCGGCGGCTACCGGCTCGACGAGTCGCGCTCCCACCCGATCCTGCTCAACCTGCCCGGCCTGATCCACCTGCCCGCCCGGCTGGGCCACCATCCCGAGCTGCGCACCGCCGTCAGCCTGCTGGCCAGCGAGGTCGCCGACCCGCGCCTGGGGGCCGACACCGTCGTGGCGTCCCTGCTCGACATGCTGCTGCTCTACATCCTGCGCGCGCACATCGAGGCCGACCCCGAGCGGTGCGAGTCCCACGGCTGGGCGGCGGCGCTCGCCGACCCCGCCGTCAGCGTCGCGCTCGACGCCATCCACCGCGACCCGGCCCACCCGTGGACCGTGCAGTCGCTGGCCGCACGGGCCGGGCTGTCGCGGGCCGCCTTCTCACGCCGCTTCTCCATGCTGGTCGGGCAGCCGCCGCTGGGCTATCTCACCTGGTGGCGGCTCTCCACCGCAGCCCGGCTGCTCCGCTCGTCCGACGCGCCGCTGAGCGAGGTGGCCACCCGGGTCGGGTACGGGTCCGAGTTCGCCTTCGCGAACGCGTTCAAAAGGGAGCACGGCATGGCCCCGGGAAAGTACCGCCGCCTGAGTTGCCCGCTCCCGCAATCCCGATAATGGGGTGTTCTTCAGTTTGATCGCGGAAGTGGGAAAATATGCGTAATTGGCCGTTCTTCAATCTTTCAGTCACCACCCCCAGGATCGAACTGCGCTTCCCGTCGCTCGAGGATCTCGACGAACTCGCCGAGCGCGCCGCCGAGGGCGTGCACGAGGCCGGCGTCATGCCGTTCGTCCACCCGTGGAGCGAGGCCGCGCCCGCCGACCGGGCCCGCTCCACCATCCAGTACCACTTCCGCCAGTGGGCCGCGCTCACCCCCGACGACTGGTCGCTCAACTTCGTGGCCGTGTACGAAGGCCAGGTCGTCGGCACGCAGGGCATCATGGGCGCCGACTTCCCCGTCCTGCGCGAGGTGAAGTCCGGCTCCTGGCTCGGCCACCGCTTCCAGGGCATGGGCATCGGCACCGAGATGCGCGCCGCGATCCTGCACCTGGCCTTCGAAGGGCTCGGCGCCGCCCATGCCACCACCGAGGCGTTCGCCGACAACCCGTCGTCCCTGGCCGTGACCGGCAAGCTGGGCTACCACGACGACGGCGTCACCCTCTACAAGCGGCAGGGCAAGCCGGTCGTCTCCCGCAGGTTCCGGCTCCCCAGGGCCGACTGGACCCCGGTGCCCGGCATCGAGATCCACCACCTGGAGCCCTGCCTGCCCCTGCTCGGCCTCTAACCGGCGCGGGCCAGCCGCAGCGCGAGGGCCGGGCACATGCCGACCGCGCGGCTGGCCTCCTTCACCATCCAGCCCGGCACCGTCCGGAACGACGGGAAGCCGTAGTCGTCCAGCTCCACGAACTCCGGCAGCAGGTGCGCGCACAGGCCGTGGCCCTGGCAGCGGGTCCAGTCCACGTCCAGGCGATACTCGGGCTCGTCCTCCGGCTCCGGCAGCGGCAGCACGCCGCGCACCGGCCGGCCGCACGAGCCGTGCTCCAGGTGCAGGGCGATGTCGCTCTCGAACGCGTCCAGCGACGACAGCACGAACCTGGCCGTGCCGTCCGGATGGAAGCACGCGCCCCGCCTCTCGACCGAGCGCACCGAACGCCGTACCGCGTCGATCGAGCCCGTGCCCTCCACCAGGGCGCCGAGCGCCCGCGCCACGTCCGGGAGGCCGAGCCGGCACGGGCCGCACTGGCCCGACGACTGCGCGGCCAGGTACGCGGCGACCCGGGCGGCCTCGCCGACCGGGCAGGTCGACTCGCCGAGCGGCACCACGATGCCGGCGCCGAGGCTGCCGCCCGCCAGCTTCATGCCCTCGCGCGAGACGACGGCGGAGACCGCGGTCTCGGCGTCCAGCCAGGCGCCGTGGTAGCCGCCGATCAGCACCCCGTCGCCGATCTCCGCCTCGCACAGGTCGAGCACGTCGATCAGCGGCGTGCCGGTCGGCGCCTCCACGACCGCCGCCGTCGCCGCCCCGCCGCTCACGCTGAGCAGCACGGTGCCGGGCTCCCTGCTGGTGCCCGTCTTGGCGTACTGCTCGGGGCCGAGCTCGGCGAGCACGGCGAGCTGGGCGAACGTCTCGGTGTTGGACAGCAGCGTGGGCAGTCCGTCGACGCCGCTCTCGCTGGCTCGCCGCTTGCGGCCGGGCGGCACCGGGTCCATGCCGTTGACCGCCCGCACCAGCGCGCCGCCCTCGCCGGAGATGAACCGCTCCCGCAGGCCGACGACCCTGATGCCGATGCGGCTCTCGGCCGCGCCCGCCACGTTGGCGGCGCGCCGCTCGGCGACGGCGGCGGTGATCGACGCCTCCGCGACCTCGCCCTCGACCGTGGCGACGACCACCTCGCGGGCGTTCAACGCCTCGGCCGCGAGCACCGCGCCGTCGAGCACCAGGTGCGGGTTGCGGACCAGCAGCATCGCGTCCTTGGAGCTGGCGGGCTCGCCCTCGGCGCCGTTGACCAGCACCACGCTCTCCCGCCCGCGGCGGGCGTCGGCGACCGCCCGCAGCTTGCGCGCGAACGGGAACGCCGCGCCGCCCCGCCCGCGCATGTCCACCTCCTCCACCTGGGCGATGATGTCGTCGAGGGTGCGCGGCACCTGGTCGCCGTGCAGCGTGCGGTGCGCCGGCAGGTCGAGCCGCCGGGTGTGGTCGAGGCCGGCGGTGAGCCGGGCCGGTCCCATGCGCAGCACGCGCGGCACCGAATGCGGGATCAAGGCCACTCCTGCTCTGTCCTGTGCGGGTTCATCCCGCTTCCCGGTACTTCCGCCGGGCCTCGGCGAGGCTCACCGGCGCGTCCATCCGCTCGGCCGGCTCGGCCGGAGCGGCACTGACCGCAGGCGCGTCCACCTGCTCGGCCATCAGCGGCGGCCGCAGCATGGTGGCCAGCAGCCGCACGAGCAGGGCCGACGCCACGGCCGCCAGGCTGGCCATGTACGACCAGGCCACCCAGCTCGCCGCCCACCGGCCCGCCGTCAGCCCGTGCAGGATGGCGACCGGCCACGACACGTACGCCGTGGCGTGCATCAGCCGCCACATCCACGGCCTGCCGGTCACCGCGAACCGGCCCCGGGCGATCCCCGTCACCACGACGACGATCATCAGGTCGAAGGCCAGCGTGCCCAGGCCCACCCAGATCCCCGCCATCGGGATCAGCAGCGCGGCCGGCGGCACGTGCCCCAGCGAGACCATCAGCGCCACGTGCGTGAGCAGGAACGCCGTGCCCGCGAACGCCGCCGCCCGGTGGGCGAGCTGCGCGCGGACCCGGTTCGCCGGCGACAGGAACACGCGCTCGGTGGTGAGCAGCCCGAGCGCCACCGTCGCCGTCAGCGACACCAGCGCGAACACGCCGGCGAAGTACTCAAGGAAGGCCACCCCGCGGCCGAGCAGCTCGATCCCGCGTTCCGTCATGGTCAGGGCGATCCCCGACAGCAGGACGGCGGCGATCGACGCGCTCACCCCGAGCCGGACGTTCCTGGCGTCCAGGCCGCCCGGGGCGTGCCGCGGCTGTCTTCTGTGGAGCATCGGTTCCCTCCAAGGTCGGGTGAGGGTGCGACTCGGGAGGGTCGCCGGGTCAGCAGCGCCGGCCGCGGTTGATGCAGTTGACGGCGAACGACATCAGGCGGTCGGGCATCACGTTCACGAAGTCCGCGTGGTCCGTGACCGGGTTGTGCAGCTGTTCGGGGAAGGCGTCCACGGCGAACGAGCGGCCCGGCGGCACCGAGTACGTCAGCGTCATCCGCAACTGCGGGACCGCCCTGGTGCCCTGCGGGCAGGCGCCGCCCTCGTCGGGGAAGACGATGTGGTCGCGATGGTTGGCGCTGTCGGTGTTCTGGCCGTCCCAGCAGCTCGGGAAGTCCAGGATGCGGGCCACCTGGCTGCCGCGCGGGCACAGCGGGTACTTGTCCGGGCTGATCCGGTTGGTGAAGCCGGTGCAGCTCCAGCCTGCGCGGGCGTTGGCGCCGCCGTTCGTCGCGGCCTTGGCGTCGCCCATGATGATCCGCAGGAAGCGGGGCATGGCCGTCACGCGGGAGGTCGCGTTGCCACGGAACTGCAGCGTCACCGAGCGCGGCCGGAGCACCTGGCCCACGTTGCCGTCCGGGTCGTCGGCGTTGGCGTCCACCTGGCGGTTGCGGAGCACCGGCCAGTAGTAGGTGGACTTGTCGCCCAGGCGGCAGGTGGTGCCGGACGCCTCCAGGCTCTCGTCGGTCGAGAAGGCGTCGGCCGACAGGTTGCCCACGTAGTCGTGCAGGTGGTGTGCGCCGTTGCGGACTCCGGGGGCGACGATGAAGTTGTCCGGGTTGTGGTGGCCTTCGCCGTTCGTCCCGCAGCGGGAGACGAACGAGCCTCGGGAGCCGGTCCGGCCGAGGCGCGCGTCGCCCTGGGACGGCGGGACCTGCCGGATGTCGACGAAGTCGGCGGGGAAGGGGCCGACGTCGGTGCAGTCGCTCTCCTCACCGGTGGGGGAGGGGGAGGGCGACGGGGACTCGGTGGGCTCCTCGGTGGGCTGGCCGGTGGGCTCCTCTGTGGGCTCGTCCGTGGGCTGCTGGGTGGGCTGCTGGGTGGGCTGCTGGGTGGGGGTGCGGGTGGGGCGGCCCCGGCGGCCGAAGGTCTCCGCGGTGGGCTCCTCGACGGGCTCCAGCGCCGGCGCGACGCCCCCGCCCTGGACGAACACGTCGCCGTCGTCCTGCTGCTGCCCCCGGTCCCGGTCCTGGTTCTGGTCCTGGTCCTGGTCCTGGTCCTGGTCCTGAGGGGCTTGCGGGTCCTGGGGTTCCTGCGGGTCCTGGGGGGCCTGGTCGTCGGGGTCCTGCGGCACCTGCTCCTCGGGGTCCTGCGGGGCCTGGTCCTGGCGCTGGTCCGGGGGTCGCTGATTGTCGACCTCGCACTGGTCCGCGCTGGCTGGTGGCGCGCTGCCGATGACGGCCGCGGACACCAGCCCGCCGGCCACCATGGCCAGGGCGGACATGGCCGCGGCCATGCGTCTGGATCTCAAGGTTGTCTCCTTGGGTCGGCCGCCGCGGGGGCGGGTGCTGCGGGTACGGGCATCGGGGGTTCGGGCAGCTCGTCGAAGTCGACGAGCCCGGTGGACTCCAGCAGCGTCATGTGGCGCATGACCACCGTCACCGCCGTCTGGGCGAACTTTCTGATCTCCGTGTTGCGGGTGCCGGCTCGGACGTCCGCCACGACGGCGAACACCTTGCCGTGCGCGGCGCGCAGCAGCCTGGCGAAGTCCCGGTCGAACGCCGGACCGGTCTCGGCGGCCAGTTGAGCCATCCACCGTTGCTGGTCCGGGCTCGGCCGGTCGGGCAGCGGCACGGCGAGCCGTGCAGCCAACCGGCGGACCTGGGCGTCGAGCTTCTTGTGGTCCTCCACGAGGTGCGCTCCGACGTCCTTGACCCGCGCGGAGTCGCCTCGTTGCTGGGCCCACTGCCCGACGGGGATCTCCCAGAGACCCGCCTGCCGTACCTTGACCAGGAAGTCGCGGTCGGCCGGCCCGAGGGGGCCGGCGGCCGTCTGGGTGACCTCGGTCAGGACGGCGGTGTTCGCCTGCGGCATGATCAGCAGAATCGTGAGCGATGCCGCGAGTGCGAAGCCGCCGAACATCACTACTTCGCCGCGCAAAAGCCTGTGCATGGTCGAAGGTACGCGGTCTTTTCCCGACTGGTTCAGCTATGCCCAGAGATAGTTAGAAATGACTGGAGTTATCGGAGTGGCTGCCAGAGTGATAACGAAGGTGTAAAGATGTGCCCCGTGCTAGGTCACCTCGACGGCAGGTTCGAGAGTGCGGATGCCGAGGCCGAGCACCGCATCGCGGTGCTTTACCAAGAGTTCGGCGGCCCTCTACTGCGCCACGTACGCAAGTCGACCGGTAACGATCTTCAATGGGCCGAGGACGTGGTGCAGGAGACGATCGTCCGAGCTTGGCGTAACTCGGCAAGACTGCAATGGGAACCGGGCCTCATCTGGGCGTGGCTGCTGACAGTAGCCCGCAGAATCGTCATCGACGGACGTCGGCGCAGGAGCGTGAGACCTCACGAGGTCGAGCCGCCTGAGGTCGACATGCTCGCGGTGCCGGACGGCTCCGAGCGCGCGTTGTCGGCCATCGTGGTCGCCGATGCGCTCCGTAGCCTTTCGGACGAACACCGTGAAGTCATTGAACAGACCTACCTTCGGGACCGTACGATAAGTGAAGCGGCGGAGATTCTGGGGATCCCGCCGGGCACGGTGAAGTCCCGGCTCTACTACGGCATCCGGGCGCTCCGTGAACTTTTGCGGGACAAGGGGGTAGCCGGCTGATGCATGACGGGGTGGCCGCCTACGTTCTCGGCGTCCTCGACGACGAGGAGCACGAGGCGTTCGAGCGTCACCTCGACGTGTGCGCACGGTGCCAGGCCGAGCTGGTCGAGCTCGCCGGGGTTCCCGACCGGCTCGACGAGCTCAAACGCGAGCCCTCCGCCTCCTCTGGAGACGATCCGCCGATGTCGATGTCGCGTTGACGTATTTCCCCTTTTCGGGTGATATCGGTACGGCGAGGCGTACGCCCGGTCACCCAGGACCGGGCGGTCAGGGGAGGTGTTCGGTGGGCATCGGCGAAGATGCGGCCGCCCCTCGCGACCGCCAGTTCGGTGAGGAGGGCGGCCGCCTGTCCTACGGCGGCTACCTGCGCCTGCCCGAGCTGCTCGACCAGCAGCGCCCCGAGTCGCAGGCGCCCGACGAGCTGCTGTTCATCACCATCCACCAGGTCTACGAGCTGTGGTTCAAGCTGCTGCTGCACGAGCTGGAGGTGGCCAGGACCGCCATGTTCGACGGTGAGCTGTGGCGGGCTCGGCACCAGTTCAAGCGGGTGCACGCGGTGGAGCGGGTGCTGATCGAGCAGGTCGAGGTCCTGGAGACGATGACGCCCCAGGACTTCCTGGCGTTCCGGTCCAAGCTGGCGCCGGCCAGCGGGTTCCAGTCCGTGCAGTTCCGCGAGCTGGAGTTCCTGTCAGGCGCCAAGGACGCCCGCTACCTCGCTCGGCTCCGCGACGCCGACGACACCGAGATCGCCCGGCTGAGACGGCGACTGGAGGAGCCCACGCTGTGGGATGCTTATCTGACCGCCCTCTCCCAGCGTGGCCTGCCGGTCTCCGACGATGACGAGATCATGGGCTCGCTGCTGGCCGTGGCGAGGGATCGCCGGTCGTACGACGACCTGTGGCAACTGGCCGAAGACCTGCTGACGCATGACGAGACCACCGCACAGTGGCGCATGCGCCACGTGCAGATGGTCGAACGGCAGATCGGTACGAAATCGGGCACCGGCGGCTCGACGGGCGCACCCTACCTGCGGGGACGCGTCCGACTGCACTACTTCCCGCAGCTGTGGGAACTCAGAGCCTGGCTGTGAGAAGTCCAGGCGAACCCTCACAAAGGAGTGAGAGCGAAATGCCGCTCGACGAGGCCAAGGATGAGCTGCTCCAAAGAGCCGCGCAACGGTGCGCGGTGAGCAGCGATCATGTGAGCCCCGATGAGGCACTGTCCTTCCTGCGCGTCTACTACCGGCACGTCGCGCCGGAGGACCTGCTCGATCGCAACCCCGTCGACGTGTACGGCCCGGCGATGTCCCAGCGCCAGCTCGCCGAGACGCGCCCCCAGGGCAGAGCCGTCGTCCGTGCCTACACCCCCACCCTGGACGAGAACGGGTGGGACCCGGGCCACTCCGTCGTGGAGGTCGTCACCGACGACATGCCGTTCCTCGTCGACTCCGTGACCATGGAGCTCGACCGGCACGGCATCGGCATGCACCTGGTGGTCCACCCGCAGATGCGGGTGCGCCGCGACATGACGGGCAGGATGCTCGGCCGCGGCCAGGAGGACGTCACCGGCCAGATGCTGGTCGAGTCCTGGATGCACATCGAGATCGACAGGCAGCCGGACCCCGAGGTCCTGCGGAGCCTGGAGACCGACCTGCAGCGGGTGCTCACCGACGTGCGCCACGCGGTCGAGGACTTCGCCAAGATGCGCGCGCTGGCCGTGCAGACCGCCGAGGACCTGAGCGTCAACCCGCCGCCGCTGGAGCCCGCCGAGGTCGAGGACAGCCTCGACCTGCTGCGCTGGCTCGCCGACGGGCACTTCACCTTCCTCGGCTACCGCGAGTACCGGCTGGAGGAGACCGAGCAGGGCGAGGCGCTGCGCGCGCTGCCCGGCGCCGCGCTCGGCATCCTGCGCCACGACAAGATCGGCTCGGAGAGCTTCTCGGTGCTGCCGCCCGAGGTGCGCGCCAAGGCCCGCGAGAAGCAGCTCCTGATCATCACCAAGGCCAACTCGCGCGCCACCGTCCACCGCGCCGCCTACCTGGACTACATCGGCGTCAAGCTGTTCTCGCCCGACGGCGAGGTGATCGGCGAGCGCCGTTTCCTCGGCCTGTTCACGCACGTCGCCTACAACGAGTCGATCTCGCGCATCCCGGTGCTGCGCCGCAAGCTCGCCGACGTGCTGCAACTGGCCGGGCTGACCCCCGACAGCCACGACGGCAAGGACCTCATCGAGATCCTGGAGACGTTCCCGCGTGACGAGCTGTTCCAGACCTCGATCGACCAGCTCCTGCCGATCGCGATGGGCGTGCTGCGGCTGCGCGAGCGCAAGCAGGTCAAGCTGTTCCTGCGCCGCGACGACTACGGGCGCTACATCTCCTGCCTGATCTACCTGCCGCGCGACCGCTACACCACGGACGTGCGGCTGCGGATGCAGGAGGTGCTGCTCAAGGCGCTGGGCGGGCGGACGCTCGACTACAGCGCGATGATCGGCGAGTCCGCGCTGGCCCGGCTGCACGTGGTGATCCGCGGCGAGCGCGGCAAGCAACTCCCGCCGCCGGGCGTGGACGTGGAGGAGCTGGAGGCGCGGCTGGCCGCGATCACCCGCTCGTGGACCGACGACCTGGGCTCGGCGCTGCTGGAGCTGACCTCCGAGGAGGAGGCCCCGGCCCTCCTGAGGCGCTACCAGTCCGCCTTCCCCGAGGGTTACAAGGCCGACTTCCCGCCCAAGATGGCGGTCAACGACCTGCGCCGCCTGGAGCAGGTCGCCGCCGACGGCGAGATCGAGATCAACCTGTACGAGCCGTACGACGCGGCCGAGGGCGAGCGGCGCCTGAAGATCTACAAGGTCGGCTCGCCGATCTCCCTGTCCCAGGTGCTGCCGCTCATCCAGCGCCTCGGCGTCGAGGTCGTCGACGAGCGGCCGTACGAGATCGACCGCGACAACGACCCGCGCACCAAGAACGCCTGGATCTACGACTTCGGGCTGCGCTACACGCCCTCTCCTGAGGTCGACCGCGACGCGTTCAAGCAGCTCTTCCAGGACGGGCTCATGGCCCTGTGGCGGGGCGACGTGCAGGCCGACAACTTCAACGCGCTCATCCTGAAGGCCGGGCTGACCTGGGAGCAGGTCGAGATCCTGCGCGTCTACGCGCAGTACCTGCGCCAGGCGGGCAGCACCTTCTCCCAGCGCTACATGGAGCGGGTGGTGCTGGGCAACATCCGGCTGGCCCGGCTGCTCGTCAAGCTGTTCGAGGCCCGGCTGGACCCGCGGCGCACCGACGAGTCGCGGTTCGACCTGGCCGAGGCGCTGCACGAGGAGATCCTGGGCGCGCTCGACGAGGTCGCCTCGCTCGACGAGGACCGGATCCTGCGCGCGTACCTGGAGATGATCCAGGCGACGCTGCGCACCAACTACTTCCAGACGGTCGACGGGCGGCGCAAGCCGTACATCTCGCTGAAGGTCGACCCGCAGGCGATCAGCGTGCTGCCGCTGCCCCGGCCGAAGTTCGAGATCTTCGTCTACTCGCCCCGCGTGGAGGGCGTGCACCTGCGGTTCGGGAAGGTGGCCCGGGGCGGGCTGCGCTGGTCGGACCGCATGGAGGACTTCCGGACGGAGATCCTCGGCCTGGTCAAGGCCCAGATGGTGAAGAACACCGTGATCGTGCCGACCGGCTCCAAGGGCGGCTTCGTCGTCAAGCGGCCGCCCGTGGGCGGGTCGCGCGAGGAACTGCTCGCCGAGGGCGTCGCCTGCTACCGGATGTTCATCTCCGGCCTGCTCGACGTCACCGACAACCTCGTCGACGGCAAGGTCGTGCCCCCGCCGGACGTCGTCAGGCACGACGGCGACGACACCTACCTGGTCGTGGCCGCCGACAAGGGCACCGCGACGTTCTCCGACATCGCCAACGGCGTCGCCAAGGAGTACGGCTTCTGGCTCGGCGACGCCTTCGCCTCCGGCGGCTCGATCGGCTACGACCACAAGGCCATGGGCATCACCGCCCGGGGCGCCTGGGAATCGGTCAAGTACCACTTCCGCACCACCGGCGTGGACGTGCAGACGACCGACTTCACCGTGGCCGGCATCGGCGACATGTCGGGCGACGTGTTCGGCAACGGCATGCTGCTGTCGCAGCACATCCGGCTGGTGGCCGCCTTCGACCACCGCCACGTCTTCGTCGACCCCGACCCCGACGCCGCCCGCTCCTACGCCGAGCGGCGCCGCCTGTTCGAGCTGCCCCGCAGCTCCTGGGCCGACTACGACCCCGAGCTGATCTCGGCGGGCGGCGGCGTCTTCCCGCGCACCGCCAAGTCCGTCCAGATCACCCCGCAGATGCGCGAGGCGCTCGGCATCCCCGCCGACGTCACCTCGCTGGCGCCCAACGACCTCATCAGCGCCATCCTGCGCGCCCCCGTCGACCTGCTGTGGAACGGCGGCATCGGCACGTACGTCAAGGCGTCGTCCGAGTCGAACGCCGACGTCGGCGACAAGGCCAACGACCCGCTGCGCGTCGCCGCCGCCGACCTGCGCTGCAAGGTCATCGGCGAGGGCGGCAACCTGGGCTTCACCCAGCTCGCCCGCATAGAGTTCGCGCTCAACGGCGGCCTGGTCAACACCGACTTCATCGACAACTCGGCCGGGGTCGACACCTCCGACCACGAGGTCAACATCAAGATCCTGCTCGACCAGGTCGTCCGCGACGGCGAGCTGACCGACAAGCAGCGCAACCAGGTGTTCACGTCCATGACGGACGAGGTCGCCGAGCTGGTGCTGCGCGACAACCACGCGCAGAACGTGGTGCTGGCCGCCGCCCGCGCCCAGTCGGTCGAGATGCTCCACATCCACGCCCGCTACCTGCGCCGCCTGGAGCGGGACGGGCTGGTCAACCGGGAGCTGGAGTTCCTGCCGTCGGACAAGGTGCTCGCCGAGCGCCGCCAGGCCAGGGAGGGGCTGACCGCCCCCGAGTTCTCGGTGCTGCTCGCCTACACCAAGCTGGTGGCCGACGCCGAGCTGCTCGGCAGCGACCTGCCGGACGACCCGTATCTCGCCTCCTGGCTCGTGTCGTACTTCCCGTCGGCGCTGCGCGACCGGTTCAGGACGTACATGGACGTGCACCCGCTGCGGCGCGAGATCATCACCACCGGCGTGGTGAACGAGCTCGTCAACTCGATGGGCACCACGTTCATGTTCCGCGTCGGGGAGGAGACGGGCGCGTCCACGCCCGACATCGCCCGCGCCTACCTGGTCGCCCGCGAGGTCTTCGACTTCGCCAGCTTCTACCGGCAGATCGACGCCCTGGACAACCAGGTCGACAACGCCACCCAGCTCGCCATGCTCCTGGAGGCGCGCAAGCTCGCCGAGCGCGGCACCCGGTGGCTGCTCACCAACCGGCGGCCCCCGCTGGACCTGGCGGGCTCGATCGGCTTCTTCGTCAAGGGCGTCAACGGGCTGCTCACCCACATGCCCAAGCTGCTGACCGGGCCCGACCTGGCCGCCTTCGAGGAGCGCCGCGACTCGTTCGTGGCGCGGGGCGTCCCGGCCGACCTCGCCGAGCGGGTCGCGGCCATGGTGCCCGCCTACTCGACGTTCGACCTGGTCGAGGTCGCGTCGGTGACCGGGCGGCCGGTCAACGAGGTGGCCGAGGTCTACTGGGACCTGGCCGACCGCCTCCAGCTCGCCCGGCTGCGCGAGCGGGTCATCGCGCTGCCCCGCGACAACCGGTGGAACGCGATGGCGCGGGCCGCCCTGCGCGACGACCTGTACGCGGCGCACGCCTCGCTCACCCGTGACGTGCTGGCCCACAGCACGCCGGGGCTGCCTCCGGAGGAGCGGCTGGCCCGCTGGTCGGAGGCCAACTCGGCGGCGGTCGGACGCTCGCGGCAGACGCTGTCGGAGATCTGGGAGAGCGACAACTTCGACCTGGCCACCCTGTCGGTCGCGCTGCGCGCCATCCGCACGCTCGTCTCGGCGAGCAGCCTGCCCCGCGCGGAGGCATAGCCCGGCGACCCGGCGTGGGCGTCTCCTCCGGGGGCGCCTGCGCCGGCGTCAGCCTGCCTGCTGGATGCGCACCAGGTTGCCCGCCGGGTCGCGGAAGGCGCAGTCGCGCATCCCGTACGGCTGGTCGGTCGGCTCCTGCACCACCTCGGCCCCGCTGGCGGCCACCCGCTCGAACGTGCCGTCCAGGTCGGGCGTGGCCAGCAGAATCCACCCGTACGTGCCCTTGGCCATCATCTCCGCGATCGTGCGGCGCTCGTCCTCGGTCACGCCAGGATCGGCGGCCGGCGGCGCCAGCAGGATGGACGTGCCCGGCTGCCCGGCCGGCCCCACCGTGATCCAGCGCATCCGGCCCTGCCCGACGTCGGAGCGCACCTCGAAGCCGAGTGCGTCACGCCAGAAGGCCAGCGAGGCGTCCGGATCGTCATGCGGCAGGAAACTGGAGTGAATCGTGATGTCCATGACGGTTACGGTAGTTGCGGCTCGGTCATCGACGCCCCCCGATTCCTGACCGGTCTGGTCACCTGTTTCGCCACGCACGACGGCATGCCCTCCGTCGCGCCCGCCGCCTGCCGCCTGTAGACGCTCGGCGGCACGCCCACGAGCTGGGCGAAGTGGCTGCTGAACGTGCCCAGCGACGAGCAGCCGACCGCGAAGCACACCTCCGTGACGCTCAGCTCGCCGCGCCGCAGCAGCGCCATCGCCCGCTCGATCCGGCGCGTCATCAGGTAGGAGTACGGAGACTCGCCGTACGCCTGACGGAACCGGCGGCTCAGGTGCCCGGCCGACATGTGCGCGCCCCGGGCCAGCGCCTCCACGTTCAGCGGCTGGGCGTACTCGCGGTCGATCCGGTCCTTGACCCGGCGCAGCCGCGTCAGGTCGTCCTGGACCCGCACCGGGGCGGCGAGGTCCGCGCGCCCCCAGCCGGGGCGGCACACTACGCCGTCTCCCACAGGTAGCCGTCCGGGTCGGCGAAGGCACCCGCGTCGGCGCCGACCACGAGCCGGTGCGAACCGGAGCCGTCGGGGGACACGCCGGCGACCTTCGCCAGCCCCTTGCGCTTGTACAGCGCCAGCTTGACCGGGCTCGAACCGGCGGCGAACTCGACGTACTTGCTGCCGAAGCTCTTGCCCACGGTGAGGCCGCGCTCCACGTAGAACCGCTTGCTCTCGGCCATGTCGGCCACGCCCAGCAGCAGCACGAACTCGTCGACCTGCCGGGCGGCCGGGCCGGTGTCCTTCTTCGACGACGACGCCACCTGCCAGACCGTCCCGTCGGGGGCCCGCAGCACGCCGCCGTAGCCCCACAGCGACTTGGCCGCCGGCTTCAGGGCCGTCGCTCCCGCCTCCACGGCGGCGTCGAAGAAGGCGTTCACGTTGGCGGGCTGGGAGACGACGAGCGACAGCGTGAAGCCGCGGAAGCCGGTCGCCGGCGCCTCCGAGGGCCGCAGGCGAAGCTGCTCGCACGGGCCGAAGGCGGCGGAGTAGAACTTCTCGGCGGCGGCGAGGTCGTCCACCTCAAGGGTGACGGAGTCGATGGATGTCATGTCGCCGACGCTAGTGGCGGGCCCCGCCCGGAGGCTTCTCGATTCCTGACCGGTACGGGGGCCGCGCCGCGTCAGTCGCCGCCGGCGCGGACGAGGGAGCCGTCGTGGGCGATGACCTCGGCGGCCTTACGGGTCGTGGAGGCGGGGACGGAGGTGACGTACTGGTGCACCTCGGAGAGGCGGAGGGTGCGGCGGACGACGGGGGCGGAGATGGCCCAGCGGGCGGAGGACGGGACCGGGATGTAGTCGTCCTCGGCCGTCTTCGTGGTCGTCGTGGTGGTGCGCGAGAGCGCGTACTGGATCAGGGCGCCGCCGTCGGCGGTGCGCAGGCCGTAGACGGGGAAGTCGTTGGCCGTGAAGATCGAGTCGTAGCTGAAGCCGTTCTTCTTGGCCTTCTCGCGGTCGGCGGTGATCTGGGTGGCGACCTCGGTGGTGTGGGGGCCCGCGGCGATGAGGCCGGCGGCCACGCCGTCGCCGCCGGTCTCGGCGACGGTGGCGTGCAGGGGGCCCAGGTATTGCGGGCTGACGGTGATGGCCTTGTCGTCGGCGGGGATCGCCGTGGCGTAGCCGTTGGGGTCGAGCGCGACGGGCGGCAGCTCCCGGCCGGGCAGGAGCCGGGCGGCGGCGCCGAGCCGCCAGTCGCCGGCCTTGGCGAAGGTCAGCACCGTGGGGTGGCCGTCGCGGGTGGCCACCACGCTGAACCAGGGCGCCCGCTCGCCTGCCGGGAAGCGGGGGACGTACAGCGTGGGGGAGCCCCAGGCGCGGGTCGGCGGCTTGCCGGAGGTCGACAGGAACGCGGCGGCGGTGAGCCGCGCCTCGGCGTCGCGGGTCAGCTCCATGTCGAGCCGCTGGTCACCGGCCGCGCGCAGCAGGTTGTCGGTGGCGGTGAAGGTGGCGAACACCTCGGCCGCCTCCTCCGGCGTCACGGCGGTGACGGGCGCCGTCGGGGAGGCCGTGGGCGAGGGCGTGGGCGTGGCGCCCCGGGGTGTCGCCGCCGGGCCGGGAGCCGGGGCGGCAGCGCTGGAACAGCCGGCCGCCCCCGTCAGCAAGGCGACGGTGAGTGCCAGCGCCTTCAGCCGACCGTGTACACGCACCTCGCCATGTTATTCGGGCACGCGAGGGTCGCGTACCCTAGGGAGACGTGGCAGTCATCGATCCGGCAGAAGAGATCAACGAGCTCGCGGGCACGCTGCGCAGCATCCAGGACGTGCTCGACCTCGACGGCATGCGCAAGCAGATCGAGGAGCTGGAGGAGCAGGTGGCCGCCCCCGACCTGTGGGACGAGCCCGACAAGGCGCAGAAGGTCACCAGCAGGCTCTCCCACATGCAGGGCGAGCTCAACCGCGTGGAGGGGCTGGTGCGCCGCCTCGACGACCTGTCGGTGCTCTTCGAGCTGGCGGCCGAGGAGAGCGACGACGACACGCGGGCCGAGGCCGACCGCGAGCTCGCCTCGCTGCGCTCCGACATCGGCGCGCTGGAGGTGCGCACGCTGCTGTCGGGCGAGTACGACGCGCGTGAGGCCCTGGTGACGATCAACTCCCAGGCCGGCGGCGTCGACGCGGCCGACTGGGCCGAGATGCTGCTGCGCATGTACCTGCGCTGGGCCGAGCGGAAGAACTACTCCACCGAGGTCTACGAGACCTCCTACGCCGAAGAGGCCGGGATCAAGTCGGCCACGTTCGCCGTCAAGGCCCCCTACGCCTACGGCACGCTCCGCGGCGAGCACGGCACCCACCGGCTGGTGCGCATCAGCCCGTTCGACAACCAGGGCCGCCGGCAGACGTCGTTCGCGGGCGTGGACGTGGTGCCGGTCGTGGAGCAGACCGACCACATCGACATCAACGAGGACGAGATCCGCGTCGACGTCTACCGCTCGTCGGGCCCCGGCGGCCAGGGCGTCAACACGACCGACTCGGCCGTCCGCATCACCCACCTGCCGTCCGGCATCGTGGTCTCCTGCCAGAACGAGCGTTCGCAGCTCCAGAACCGCGCCACGGCGATGAACGTGCTGCAGGCCAAGCTGCTGGAGCGCAAGCGCCAGGAGGAGGCCGAGAAGATGTCGGAGCTGCGCGGCGCCACGACCACGTCATGGGGCACCCAGATCCGCAACTACGTGCTGCACCCGTACCAGATCGTGAAGGACCTGCGCACGGGCACGGAGGCGGGCAACCCGTCGGCGGTGCTCGACGGCGACCTCGACGGCTTCATCGAGTCGGAGATCCGCTGGATGCGCCGCCAGGAGTCAGAGCCCGCCTAGGTGCCGCAGGGCCAGGGCCGCGAACAGCAGCACGACCAGCAGCGTGACGATGAGGGCGGGTGACAGCCCGGCGAAGCCGTGGCCGTGCATCCGCTCCCGGTTGGCGCG
The DNA here is from genome assembly GCF_040639085.1 of Nonomuraea sp. NPDC023979. NCBI lineage: Bacteria > Bacillati > Actinomycetota > Actinomycetes > Streptosporangiales > Streptosporangiaceae > Nonomuraea > Nonomuraea sp. NPDC023979. The sequence continues at coordinate 295,409 of NZ_JBEZZG010000002.1, read as the reverse complement.
GCACAGAGCGCACCGGCCCTCGATGACTGGGTGGGCGCACTGCGCGCATACGAGGTGTTGGCAACTCATGTCAGCCCCAAGTCTAGCCGCACAATCGTTTTGTTTCCGTTATGGACGTTCCATGCCAGTCTTCCCCCTAGACTGTGCTCTGGCCAATCGGAACGTCGATCATCGGTAAAGATGGGCGTCCCCGATCGGCGTGCGGCGGGAAGTGGGCATGTGCCACCCTCGCTCCGTCCTGACCCCTAGACTGGCATGCCGTGATGCTCTCGTGATCCATTTCGATAATGTCACCAAGGTCTACGCGAACCAGAACCGGCCCGCTCTCGACCACGTCTCCGTCGACGTGGACAAGGGCGAGTTCGTGTTCCTCGTCGGCCCTTCGGGGTCAGGCAAGTCCACGTTCCTGCGACTGATCCTCAAGGAGGAGCGGCCCAACTCCGGCGCGATCCACGTCGCCGGCAAGGACCTGGCCCGCCTCTCCAACTTCAAGGTGCCGCACCTGCGCCGCCGCATCGGCTGCGTCTTCCAGGACTTCAGGCTGCTGCCCAACAAGAACGTCTACGAGAACGTGGCGTTCGCCCTCGAGGTCATCGGCAAGCCCCGGCGGTTCATCCGCAAGGTCGTGCCGGAGGTCATCGAGCTCGTCGGCCTGGAGGGCAAGGCCCACCGGATGCCCGACGAGCTCTCCGGCGGCGAGCAGCAGCGCGTCGCCATGGCCCGCGCGTTCGTCAACCGCCCGATGATCCTGCTGGCGGACGAGCCCACGGGCAACATCGACCCCGCGACGAGCATCGGCATCATGAAGGTGCTCGACCGGATCAACAGGACCGGCACCACGGTCGTCATGGCCACGCACGACGCGGCCATCGTCGACTCCATGCGCAAGCGTGTCGTGGAGCTGGAGGACGGCAAGATCGTCCGCGACCAGTCGCGTGGCGTCTACGGCCAGGCGTACTGACAGGGAGCAGCTGACACATCATGCGGGCGAACTTCATCTTCTCCGAGGTCTGGATCGGCCTCCGTCGCAATCTGACCATGACGATCGCGGTCATCATCACCGTGGCTGTCGGCATGGCGATGCTGGGCGTCGGCTTGATGATCAACGCCCAGGTCACGATGATGCAGGGCTACTGGTACGACAAGGTCGAGGTGTCGGTCTTCCTCTGCGCCAAGAACAGCCAGATACCCGCCTGCAACGGCAAGGCCATCACCGACGCCCAGACGAAGGCGCTGGAGCAGCAGATCAAGGCCATGCCCGGCGTCGAGAAGGTCTACTTCGAGGACCAGGCCAAGGCCTACGAGAACTTCCAGGACTCCGCCGCCAACAACCCGCTGGTCAACGCGACCAAGGTCGAGGACATGCCGACCTCGTTCCGCGTCAAGCTGGCCGATCCCGACAAGTACCAACCGGTGATCGACGCCTTGAACGGCCAGCCGGGCGTCGCCCAGGCGATGAACCAGAAAGAGCTGATCGAGAAGTTCTTCGTGATGCTCGACAAACTACGTGGCGGCGCGCTGGCGGTCGCCATCATCTTGGTGCTCGCGGCGGCCCTGCTGATCGGCAACACGGTGCGGCTGTCGGCGTTCAACCGGCGGCGCGAAACGGGCATCATGCGGCTGGTCGGCGCCTCCAACCTCTACATCCAGCTCCCCTTCGTCATGGAGGGCATGATCGCCGGCCTGGTCGGCGGCGTGTTCGCGGCCGTGATGCTGATCGTGGCCAAGGTCTTCCTGTTCGAGGAGATCGGCCGCTACCTGGCGCTAGGGGCGCAGATCGGCTGGAACGACGTCGCCTCCGTGATCACCCTGACCATGGTCATCGGCGTGCTGATCTGTGTGCTGGCGTCGTTCGTCACGCTTCGCCGCTACCTCAGGGTCTGACGAAACGCCGGTAAGGTCGAAGCATGCCACGTGAGACCGGGCGGAAGGTCATCGCCCAGAACAAGCGTGCCCGGCACGACTACCACGTCGAGGACACCTTCGAGGCGGGGCTCGTGCTGCAGGGCACCGAGGTGAAGTCGCTGCGTGAGGGCCGCGCCTCGCTCGTCGACGGCTACGCCACGATCGACAACGGCGAAGCGTGGCTGATGAACGTCCACATCCCCGAATACACCCAGGGGACGTGGACCAACCACGCCGCCCGCCGCAAGCGCAAGCTGCTGCTGCACCGCAAGGAGATCGACAAGCTCGCCGCCAAGACCAAGGAGGGCGGGCTCACGATCGTGCCGCTGTCGCTGTACTTCAAGGACGGCCGCGCCAAGATCGAGATCGGCCTGGCGCGCGGAAAGAAGGACTGGGACAAGCGGCAGTCGCTGGCCGAGCAGCAGGCCAAGCGGGAGATGGCCCGGGCGCTCCGGCACCGCAACCGATGAGCCGAGTCCGCCGTACACTCGCCGCGACCGTCACGCTGGCGGTCGCGAGCATGACGCTGACCGGCTGTTTCGAGGAGGCGTCACCGCACGACGCGGTGCGCGACTTCCTGGTGGGCTGGCAGGCCGGCGACTACGAGCTGGCCGCCGGCCGCACCGACGCCGATCCGGCCGCGGTGAGCAAGGCGCTGTCCGAGGTCAAGCTGCAGCTCGACGCCGCCTCGTTCCGGTTCAGGATCAAGAGCGTGAAGGTGACCGGCGAGGAGTCGCGGGCCGACTTCGCCGCCGAGGTCGACCTGGGCGACAACAACCCGCTGTGGACCTACGACGGCGTGCTGCCGCTGCACCTCGTCGACGGGGCCTGGAAGGTGCGCTGGTCGCCGTCCGTGCTGCACCCGCAGCTCCAGGAGGGGCAGCGGTTCGCGGTCAAGACCGAGCCGCGCTCGCGCCAGCCCGTCCTCGACCGGGACGGCAACGCGCTGCAGGAGCAGACCTACCTGTACGTGGCGGGCGTGGTGCCGTCGCAGCTCGGCGACCGCGCCGAAGCGGTCGTCAAGCAGCTCTCCCAGGTCACCGGCTACGCCGAGGACCGGCTGCTGAGCCGGATCCGCTCGGCGCCGCCGAACGTCACCGTGCCGCTCGTGACGTTCGGCCGCACCCGCTACCTGTCGATCAAGGCCAAGCTCGACGCGATCCCCGAGATCTCGACCGTGCCGCAGGAGCAGCCGGTCGACCCGGACGATCCCAAGCAGATCGTCGGCAAGGTCAGCGCGCTCACCCCGGAGACCGAGCAGAAGCTCGGCGGCCCGCAGCGGGCCGGCGACTCCATCGGGCAGAGCGGCCTCCAGCAGGCCTACCAGGCCTACCTCACCGGCTCCACCAGCACCCGGGTCATCACGCTCGACCTCAAGTCCGGCCGGGAGATGGCCTCGCTGAAGGAGTGGCCGGGCAGGCAGAACGTCTCCGTCGAAACCACGATCGACAGCTCCGTGCAGGCCGCGGCCGAGCACGCGGTGTCGGCCACCCGGACGAGTGCGATCGTGGCGGTCAACTCGCGCACCGGCGAGATCCTCGCGGTCGGCGCCAAGGGCATGCACCAGGAGAAGGACGCGCTGGCGGGCCGGTTCCCGGCGGGCACCGCGTTCTCCGTCGTGGCCGCCGACGCGCTCGTCAACGCCGGCGTGCGCACCACGCAGCGGCTGCCGTGCCCGCCCGAGCGGTCGGTCGGCGGGGCGCGGTTCGCCAACACCAGCCAGATGACCGGGGCCACGCCGACGTTCCAGGAGAACTTCGCCAAGGGCTGCGTCACCGCGCTCGCCTCGCTGGCCCGCCGGGTGAACGCCACCGACCTGGCCAAGAGCGCCGAGGACTTCGGCATCGGCCGGCCCTGGCAGCTTCCGCTCAAGTCGTTCAGCGGCGAGCTGCCCAAGCTGGCCAGCGACGCCGACAAGGCCAGGGCCATCGCCGGGCAGAGCGTGCTCGTGAGCCCGCTCAGCATGGCGCTGGTCGCGGGCGCGGTCGCCTCCGGCACCTGGCACCCGCCGGTCCTGGTCACCAAGCCCAGCTCGCCCGACCCCACGGCCGAGATGACGCCACAGCCGCCGCTCCAGCCGGTGCCCGTCGACCCGGCCGTGCGCAAGGCGCTGGTGTCGATGATGAAGGCGGGAGCCCAGGGCACCCCGGCACAGGCGGGACGCGGCCGCGTCTACGGGGTCCGCGCGACGGCCGTCGACAAGGACAAGCAGCTGGGCTGGTTCGTCGGCTGGCAGGGCGAGATCGCCATCGCGGCGCTGACCAGGAACCACGACCCGTCGGCCGTGGCAGGCAGCTTCTTCGCGGCGCTCAATGACTCTCCGTGATTTGTTGTGACACAGAGCAACCATTGGGCGGTGCGGCTGCGTCTTACAGGATGACTGTGCCCGCTCGGGGGGTTGCGGGTTCAGTCGCCGTGATGGGACAGGACTTCATCTCGGGGGAAGTCCTGCCGTCCGGACCGGCTCGACCCTGCCGGTCGACCCCCGGGAACGCGAGCAGCTGTGCCACGTTCCCGGGGGTTTCGGCATGCCGGGAATTGAGTTGGCATCCTCGGTGTTGTGAGAGGTATCGTCGTCATGCGCGATCTCCTCGGGTTCCATCCGAGGGCTCGTGTTGACAACTGCACAGGGGGTGACTGGCTTCGACTTCGACTTTGCAAGTCAGGTGAAGCGGGCCGAGGACTGCGGACATAACCTCGTTAATCCTGTGACCGCAAACAACAAGTGCCAATTCCAAGCGCACTGAGGTCAGCCAGGGTTCCCTGGCTCTCGCTGCCTAAGTAGCGAAACCTCTGTCAGCCCGGGAGTGCCTTCGGCCCGGGATCTGGCATCGCTAGAAGGCTCAACCGATCAACCCGGCCACGGGGGTGATCGGGAAACCAAACAGTGGCTGAGCCCGTCGGCGACTCGCCTGCGTGATCGCCGGGGCTGAGAAAAGCACAGCAGGCTGCGCCCGGAGAAGCCCTGCCTTGGGGTTGAAGGACGCGGGTTCGATTCCCGCCACCTCCACATCTGTGGTCTCGCCCTCCGCGCCTTCGGGCGCGGGGGGCGAGTCTTTTGTGACGGCTCCCGCTTCGGCGGGGGCCGTTTTTTCGTTGGTACGGGTGCCGCTTTTGTCGGGTGTTTGCCTGACATGCGTCGGGGGCGGTGGGTCGTAGGCTCGCGGACTGCCATGCCTGGAGAACGGGCGCGTGCCGAGCCCTGCGAAAGGTCGTCGAGTGTCCACCCCCTTCCCGCCACCTCCCGGACCGATGCCCGCCCGGCCGCCGGGGCCGTCCGGGTGGCAGCCCGGCGGCCCGCAGCCGAACCCGCAGGGGCCGCCATACGGGCCGGCAGGGCCGGGCGGGCCTGGGGGACCGTGGCCGCCTCGGGCGCCCCGGCGTAAGGGCGGGGGGCCGGGGCCGCTGATCGTGGTGCTGGCCGTGGTGGGGGTCGTGGTCGTGGTCGGCGGGCTGGCCGGAGGGTGGCTGCTGCTCAACCAGGACCGCGGCGAGCCGCGGGGCAGGGTGGGGGCCGTGGACGACGACCGGCGGGGGCGGACCCGGTCGCCGTCGCCCGTGGCCGAGGCGGTGAAGCTGCGGGCGGTCACCGGGGACCAGATCTGCGCCGTCGTCCCGGACGCCCTGCGCAAGAGCCTGGTCGCCGACGGCAGGTACGCGAGCGAGGACGCCTCGACGCAGGCGGCCACCGAACGCGAGAAGCGGGCCGCGTGCGCGTGGCGCAACAGCAAGATGGACGTCGGCGGCGGCGTCATCGGCTACCGCCATATGAGCATCACCGTGGCAGCCCGCGCCGCCGAGGGCCGCGACGCGCTCGCGTACGCCAAGGAGCGCTTCGGCAAGGACAAGGAGGCCGCCGGGCGGCGGGTCAACGTCCGCGACGGCAAGCGGGTCGACGGCCGGACGTCCGGCTCGGCGTTCGGCGAGATCAAGGAGCTGACGTACGGCGACGCCTCCTACAGCCAGTCGTCCATCGGGCACGGCGGGCTGAAGGCCGAGGTGTTCGTCCGGCAGGGGCCGTGGCTGATCGAGGTCGAGTACGGCGGCGACAACCGGACCGGGGCCAAGTACCCCGAAGGCGACGAGGTGCGCGCGGCGGCGAACAAGGTCGCCGGGCTGGTCGCCGCCGAGATGGCCAAGGGCGCCGGCGGGGTGAAGCTCACCGGCCCGTGCGCGATCCTGGCCGCCCGCGACGTGGAGGCTGCGTTCTTCCCGGCGGCCGAGGGCCCGGCCGTCGGCGGGAGCGACGGCAGGATCAAGCAGACCACCTGTACGTGGACCGTCGCCGAGCGGGTCGAGCACGAGCCCGGCCAGGAGTACGCCGCCCGGGGCGGCCGGTTGGGCGTCCACGTGACCGAGTGGGGCGGCGGCGACACGGGGGCGGCGTTCCAGTTCGACAGGGACGCCAGGAAGTACGACCGCTACCGGGCCAAGGGCGGCATCGGCAACGACGTCACGCACACCACCTACGAGCCCCGGCAGCAGGTCGCCGGGCTCGGCGACCGGGCGTTCGCGGTGGTCTCCGCGACGACGGACCCGAAGGACCCGGAGAAGCCGCCCCGGATGGAGCTGCTGATCAAGGTGCTGGCCGGTGACCGTACGGTCGAGTTCACGTTCCGGGGGACGACGACGGGCGGCGGCGTGGTCGGCGCCGACGGCTACCGGGAGCCGGTCTTCGACCCGTCGGTGGCGCGCAAGGGGCTGGAGAAGCTGGCCAGGTCGTTCATGGCCGGTGCCGGATGATGCCCGCGACCCCGGGCATTGCCTGCACCGTGCGTTTGACCTGCTCGGCGACGGCGGGATCGGTGAGGACGACATGGAAGAACTCAGGATGGGTGAGGTCCAGGTCCCTGAGGAGCACCCGGTCGGCGTTCTTGGTCGCGTGTTCGCTGCTCTCCAGGTAGATGGCGCCCACGCCGTCGATGGCCCGGAGAGCTTGGTAGACGGCGGTCCTTTCCTGAACGGTGGTGTCGCGATCCTCGCACGCGTCCTCCGCGGAGAGCGCCAGGCAGAGGCGGATGCCGAGGTCGGCCTTGTCGGCCCAGAAGCTTGCCCCGTTCACGTGCACGCTGGTCACTCCGGGGAGCGCTTCCAGGCGGTCCGTCCGGACGCCGGGTGTGGTGAGGTTCGCGCGGTACGACTCCGGCATGTCATCCACGCGAATCTCGGCGGTCCAGGCATCGCCGCTCTCCTTGAGCCTCTGATACATCGCCGGCTGGGATTCGAAGCGCACGTCTGACACTTCCGGCATGTCGCGGAGAGTCTGTTCGATCACGCGGCGCTCGGCCTCGGTGGGGGCGCCCTTCTCGCACGGTTCGGCGGTGGGGGTGGACGAGCACAGGAAGACCGCGAGGGTGCCCGTCGTGGGCCAGGGGCCGGCGGGGGGCGGGAGGGGGCCGTCCGGGGGGCGGAGGAGGGCCCAGGTTCCGATGCCGAGCCCGGCCGTGAGGAGGGCGAGGCCGGCCACGAGCGCGGGAAGTTTCCGGCGGGACATGGCGAGATCATCGCAGACTTGACTTATCCGTGTATTGGGCGAAACGTCACTCCTGTCACACTTTGCTGATCTACGGTGTGTCGCATCTCTGGTTCCGGATGTGTGAGGAGATGTGATGTTCCGTCGAGCTCTGGGGGCTCTGGTCGCCGCGGGGGCACTGGTCCTGATGGCGGCTCCCGCGTCGGCGGCCGGGGCGCAGCCGCTGCCACGGGCGCACGCGCACAACGACTACGAGCACGACCGCCCCCTGCTGGACGCCCTCGACCACGGGTTCACCAGCGTCGAGGCGGACATCTACCTGGTGGACGGGGAACTGCTCGTCGGGCACGACCCGGAGGACCTGCGTCCCGGCCGCACCCTCCAGGCGCTCTACCTCGACCCGCTGGCCCGGCGCGTACGGGACAACCACGGGCACGTCTACCCGCGCAGCCGGCAGCAGCTCCAGCTCCTCGTGGACATCAAGAACAACGGCGCCGCCACCTACACCGAGCTCGACCAGGTGCTGAGCTCCTACCGCAAGATGCTGACCACCTACCACAAGGGCAAGGTCAAGCCCGGCGCGGTGACGGTCGTGATCAGCGGGGACCGGCCGCGTGACCTGATGGCGGGCCAGGAGCGGCGGTCGGCGTTCTACGACGGCCGTCTGTCGGACCTGGGCCAGGGCGGCGCGTCGCTGGTCCCGCTGATCAGCGACAACTGGACCAACCACTTCACCTGGCGCGGCGAGGGCCCGATGCCGGAGGCGGAGCGGGCCAAGCTGCGTGACATCGTGGCGACGGCCCACCGGGACGGGCAGCGGGTCCGCTTCTGGGCGACGCCGGACGTGGCCGGTCCCGCCCGGGACGCGCTCTGGCGCGAGCTGGTCGCGGCGGACGTGGACCACGTCAACACCGACGACCTGGCCGGGCTGCAGCGGTTCCTGCTGGAGCACGACGGCGAACGTGCGGCGGCCTGACGAGGCGGTTAATTCGTCGCGTAGGTGTGGATGATTCGGTAAGTTCCGGATCAGGCTGACCGCGGGACTCCGGTGCGACTTCCGGAAACCGCCTTTACCGCGATGCTTCGCAGCTCGTGCCCTCATTCCCCGGTCAGCCCCACCGTCATCCGGGGGCCTCATGGACACCTATGCCGACCTGATCGAGTGCGAGGACGTGCTGCTCTTCGCCAACGCGGCGATCACCGCCACCGGGCAGCGCGAGTTCCACGGCGGGGCGGGCGAGCAGCGGCTCTCGCTCGACTTCCTGCACCGCTACGTGCACGGCAACTATCCCGGCCTCTACGCGGCCACGCTGGCGCTCGACGTCAACGACCACAACGCCGCACTGATCATCGCCACCGTGCTCAGGGAGCGCAGCGCCGCCGACGGGCGGCTGATCGCCCGGCGGCTGGCCCGGATGAGCCCGGCCCGCGTCTACCGGCTGTTCAGGCAGCTCCAGCGCGACGGCGTGAACAACAGGCGCACCAGGGCGATCGTGCGCGACTGGCTGCTCGCCCGCCCCGACCTGGCCTTCGACGCGGTCAAGTACCGCTCGGCGGTCAAGGCGGCGGTGCGGCACGCGCATCTGACGCCGCCGGGCGAGCTGGGCGACTTCCTGTTCGCGCCGCGCCGCCGCGCCCGCTTCCAGACCCCGGTGCTGGAGGCGTGGCGGCGGGCGCACTACGACAAGAACGCCCTGTACGAGCTGCCGTACACGGTCGCGGAGGGCTTCGCCGCCCGGCACGGGATCAGCCGGGCGGTGTTCCTGGAGCGGATCGCGCCCCGGCTGACGAGGCTGGAGCGGCTGCGGCTGACCGGCGCGGCACGCGGGAGCGGCGTCGAGACCGGCGCCGACCTGGCCGCGCTGCCGCTGGTCCGCGCGGCCTCGTACGTGCTGTCGCTGCCCGTGGACGAGCGGCGGCAGCACGTCGCGGCGCTGCGCGCGGGCGCGCGGCGGGTCGCGGGGGCGCGGGCGGGCACGTGGGGGAGCGTCACGGCGGTGCTGGACGACAGCTTCTCCTCCTACGGCTCGCCGGTGAAGCGGCGCCGGCCGCTCGCGGTCGCGCTGGCCTGCCACTACCTGCTGGAGGCGCTGGCCTCCCGCTACACCGGGCTGTGGCTGTCGGGGCGGGCCGAGCCCGTGGCCGCGCGACCGGCCGGGGCGACGCCGCTCGGGCTGCGCGTCCTCGACGCGCTGGAGACGCGGCCCGACCGGCTGGTGATCGTCTCCGACGGCTGGGACAACGCGCCGCCCGGGCTGGCCGCCGAGGTGCTGCGCGTGTGGCGGCGCAAGCTCGACCCCGCGGGCGAGGTACGGGTCGCGCACCTCAACCCGGTGTACGACGCCGACCGGTTCGACGTGCGGCGGCTCTCGCCCCTGGTGCCGACGGCCGGGATCCGCGACGCCGAGGACCTGCCCGCGCTGGTTGAGCTGGCCCGCTTCGCCGAGGGGCGCACCGGGCTGGGCGAGCTGCGGGCGTACCTGGAGGAGCGGGCATGCTCGATCTGACCGGCCTGGTCACCATGCCCGCCCAGACCTGGGGCAGCGTGCGGCTGGTGCCGCTGGTGCGGCCCGAGCCGATCGTGGACCTGCGGCTGCACGCCCGGGTGTACGGCGACGAGCTGTCCATGGCGCTCCTGCCGGACCGGACCGTCTACACCGCGTACGTGCCGCACGCGTTCGTGGCGTCGTGGACCGGCGACGGCACGCCCGCCGCGGCCTACGGGACGCAGCTCGGCGAGCCGCTGCGGCACGTGCCCATCAGGACGCACCGCCGCCTGGTCCAGCGGGAGGCGAAGAACCGGCTGCGTATCCTGCCCCTGCACCTGGCCCTGGAGGGTTACCTGGCGCTGCACTACGACCTGCCGGGGATCGCCTGGGAGGAGTGGACCCGGGTGGCGGTCGCCGGCGGGCTATCGCCGCGCGTCGAGGCCGCCTACTCCGGCGCGCACGTGCGCGGGCTGGACGACGCGCTGCGGGTCTTCGAGTTCCACGCGGGGCAGTGCGGGCTGCTCCTGTACGTGGGCGACACGCTGGCCAGCGCGTTCGTGACGCCGCACCCGGAGGACTACCGGGCGTTGCACCCGACGCTGATCCGCGACCTGTACGGGGAGCTGATCTACGAGTACGCCCTGCACTACCCGGTGCGCGACTTCCGCGCGGCCATCGACGACAGCCGGGTGGACACGCTCGCCGACCTGCGGCGCGAGGCCGAGCGGCAGGGGGAGGAGTGGGCCGCGTTCCACGACTCCGTCATGGCGGGGGGCCTGCGGGCGCCGAACGTGCGGGACGTCTACCGGCTCGGGCGCTTCACGCTCCAGCGGTTCCTGCCCGTCTTCGACCGGTTCGCCGAGAACCACATCGGTGAGATGATCACCGACGACCAGGGGCGGACGGCGTACCTGAAGACGTTCCGGCTCTCGCAGGCACAGGTCAGGCGGGGCTACCTGCTGAGCAGGCTGGCCGAGAACCAGTGGAGTCTCCCGGACACCGCCGCCGCGCTCGGCGTCACGACCGGTGAGCTCCGCGCGCGGATGGACAGGGCGGGGTTCGGCCACCTGCTGCGACCGGAGTCCAGAGTCGGCGGACATATCCGGACCTGACTACTCTGTCTGCGGTGAGCGGTGATCGGGTCATCGGCGGGTACACGCTGCGGCGCGTGCTGGGCCGGGGCGGCATGGGTGAGGTGCACCTGGCCGCCACGCCCACCGGCGGCTTGGCGGCCGTGAAGCTGATTCACCCCTCGCTGGCCGGGGACCCGGCCTTCCGCCGCAGGTTCGAGCGGGAGGTCGCCGCCGCCCGGCGGGTGGCGCGGTTCTGCACGGCTCCGGTGCTCGACGCGGGCATCGACGGGGACGTCGCCTATCTCGTCACCGAATACGTCAAAGGCCCCGACCTGGCCCGGGCCGTACGGGAACAGGGACCGCTGTCCGGCGGCAACCTCGACGCGCTGGCCGTGGGTATCGCGACCGCGCTCAGCGCCATCCACGCCGCCGGGGTCGTCCACCGCGACCTCAAGCCGTCCAACGTGCTGCTCTCGCCGCTCGGGCCCAAGGTGATCGACTTCGGCATCGCGCAGCTCGCCGGCTCCGACGGCCAGGCCAGCCAGGCGATCCTCGGGACGCCCGTGTACATGGCCCCCGAGCAGGCGCGCGGCGAGCCGGTCACGCCCGCCACCGACGTGTACGCGTGGGGCGGGGTGATCGCGTTCGCCGGGACGGGACGGGCCCCGTTCGGCGAGGGCGCGCCCGGCGAGGTGCTGTACCGGATCGTCGCCGAGGAGCCCCGGCTCGACGGGCTGGACGAGGGCATCCGCGACCTGGTGGCGCGGGCGCTGGCCAAGGACCCGCGCGAGCGGCCCACCGTCCAGGGGCTCCTCGCGGGGCTGCTCGGCGGCACGGACGTGAGCGCCGCCTCGGCCACCCAGGTCGTCGAACGCACCTGGACGAACCCGGCGCCCCATGCCCCCGAGCGGGGCCGCCGCCGGTGGGGCTGGGCGGTCGCGGGGGTCGCCGGGATCGCCGTGCTGGCCGTCGCCGCGGTGCTCGGGCTGCGGGGGACGCAGGCCGCGACCTGGCCGTACGAGGCGGGCTTCGGCTCGTGGGAGGTCGGCGCGTCCGAGGGCGGGAACGTGCGCCTCGACGGCTCCGCGTACGAGCTGACCGTCAAGGACGGGTGGCGGCTGTGGAAGTCGGCGCCCAGGCGCGAGCCGGACGGCGGCGTGGTCGTGAGCGCGAAGGCGACCCTGGAGGAGGGACGCGGCGAGTACGGCGTGTGGTGCCGCGGCGACGGCGGCGACCGCTACGAGTTCGCCGTGAGCGGGTCGGGCGAGGTCGCCATCGTCAAGCGCCGCGCCGGGCGGGAGGGCGCCGTCCTGTACGGTCCCCTGCGGGTGAAGACCGGCCAGGCGAACCGCGTCGTGGCCGAGTGCGCCGGAAGCGGGGACGAGGTGAAGCTGCGCATGTGGCTGAACGAGAGCCTCGTCGCCGAGGCCGCCGACGCCGACGACCCCTACGGGCCGGGCAGCGCCGGGGTGCACGCGGCGCCCGACTCGGGGGCGGCGGTGCGGGTGCGGTTCGAGTCGTTCGCGCTGCGGCCCGCGCAGGGGTGAGCGGCGTGCGGTTCCGGGTGCTGGGCCCGCTGCGGGTCGAGGACGGGCAGGGGCCGGGCCCGGCCAAGCACCGGGCGCTGCTGGCGGCCCTGCTGCTGTCGGCGGGCCGGGCGGTGCCGGTCGAGCGGCTGGTGAGCGTGCTGTGGGGCGATCAGCCGCCGCAGTCGGCGGACCCGGTGCTCCGGGTGTACGTCAGCGCGCTGCGCAAGATCGTCGACGGGATCACCACGGTGCCCGGCGGCTACCTGATCGCGGCGGATCCGGACGAGGTGGACTGCCACCGGTTCGAGCGGCTGGTCGGGCAGGCCAGGATGGCGCGTGACGCGGGCGCGGTCGCCGAGGCGGCCGGCACGTTCCGGGAGGCGCTCGGGCTGTGGCGGGGGCAGGCGCTCGCGGACGTCGACAGCGCCGAGCTGCGCCGGGCGCACGGGGTGCCGCTGGAGGAGCTGCGGCTGACCGCCGTGGAGGAACGGGTCGAGCTGGACCTGCGGCTCGGGCGGGGCGCCGAGGTCGTCGGCGAGCTGCGGGCGCTGGTCAACGCGCATCCGCTGCGGGAGCGGGCCTGGGCGCATCTGCTGGCGGCGCTGCACCAGGCGGGCCGCCGTTCGGAGGCGCTGGCCGCCTACCAGGAGGCGCGCCGGATCCTGGTGGACGACCTGGGGCTGGAGCCGGGGGCCGAGCTGCGGGAGGCGCACGAGCGGGTGCTGCGGGGGGAGGTGGCCGCCGTTCCGGTGGCGGAACGGCGGGTCCCGCTCAACGAGACGCCGCCCGATATTTCGGACTTTACGGGGAGGGCGGACGTGCTCGCCTGGATTCTCCGCGCCGCCACCCCGGAAGGCGGTGGCGGGGCGCCCGTGCTGCTGGTGGTGCACGGGCCGCCCGGGTCCGGGAAGTCGGCGGTGGCGGTGCGGGCCGCGTCCCGCATGGACCTGCCCGACGGGCGGCTGTACGCCGTGCTGGGCGGCCGCGCGCCCGGCGCCGTGCTGGAGGACCTGCTGCGGTCCCTCGGCTGCCCCGACGGGAGCGTGCCGCCCACCCTCGGCGAACGGGTGCGGCTCTACCGGCGGCTCACCTCCGGGCGGCGGCTCCTGCTCGTGCTCGACGACGCCGCCGACGAGACCCAGGTACGTCCTCTGCTCCCCACCGGGGCGGGCAGCGTGACCCTGGTGACGAGCCGGTCGCCGCTCGCCGGGCTGGAGGCGGCCAGGGCGTACGAGCTGGGGGTGCTGGCCCCGGACGAGGCGCTGGACATGCTCGCCGGGGTGGCCGGGCGCGACCGGGTGGCCGCCGAGCCCGAGGCCGCGCGGGAGATCGTACGGCTGTGCGGCGGGCTGCCGCTGGCGCTGCGGATCGCCGGGTCGCGGCTGGCCAGGAAGACCGGGTGGACGGTGGCCCACCTGGCCGGGCGGCTCGGGGACGAACGGCGCAGACTGGACGAGCTCAGCGCCGGTGACCTCGCCGTGCGGGGCAGCCTGGCGGTGGGGTATCGCGGGCTGGCCGAGCCGGAGCGGCGGCTGCTGCGGGAGCTGGGGGCGTGGACGGGGCCTGACTTCGCGGACTGGGCTCTGGGGGCCGACCTGGAGCCGCTGGCCGAGGCCGGGCTGTTGCAGTCGCTCGGGCTGGACGAGGCCGGGCAGGAGCGTTACGGGTGGCACGATCTGACCCGGCTCTACGCCGTGGAGCGGCTGGCCGAGGCGGGCGGGCCCGGCCCGGTGCTGCGCGCCTGCGCCGCCGAGGTGCTCGACCGTGCCAGGCGTGCCCGGTCCGCCCTCCTCCCCGCCGAACCGGGCTCCGGCCGGACCCTGGTCTCCACCCCCGACGACCCACCCACCCCGAGACCCATGCCCGCCCGTGGTGATCAGGCTGGCCGAGGGCCGGTGGCCGCCCCGTACGGGGTGTTCCCTCTCAGCGGGGAGGGGGCACGGCGGGAGGAGGCCGGGGCCGGGGGGCCCGTGGCCGCCCCGTACGGGGTGTTCCCCCACAGCGGGGAGGGGGCGCCGTGGGAGGAGGCCGGGGCTGGGTGGGGGCCGGGGGTCGGGCGGCGGGAGGAGACGTCGCGGGGGACGGCGTGGTTGCGGCGGGAGGCGCGGTGGCTGGCGGCGGAGCGGCGGTTCCTGGCCGCGGCCGTGGGGGACTTCCACCGGGCCGGGCTGCACGAGGCGGCGTGGCGGCTGGCCTTCTATCTGACGCCGCTGTTCGAGCTGGGCGGGCACCACGACGACTGGCACGCCACCACCGCGACCGGGCTGGACGCGGCGCGGGCGGCGGGGCACCGGCAGGGCGAGGCGCTGCTGCTGCGCGGCCTGGCGGACCTGCACCGGGTGGAGGGCAGGGCCGATGCCGCGGCGGCGGCGCTGAGGGCGGCGCAGCCGCTGGTGGAGGGGCTGGAGCTGGCCCGCGTGACGCTCCGGCTCGGCCTGGTGGAGCCGCGCAGGCCCGAGGCCGAGCGGGTGCTGCGCCGCGCGCTGACGGTCTTCGAGCAGGCGGGCGACCTGCGCGGCCGGGCGGACGCGCTGCGCGGGCTGGGCGCGCTGCTGGACGATCAGGCCATGCTGGAGCGGAGCCTGGCCGGTTACGAGGAGCTGGGCGACCCGCGCGGGGCGGCCGAGGCGCGGCTGGACCTGGCCAGGCTGCACCTGAGGGCGGGCCGCTACGCGGAGGCGCGCGAGCACGCGGAGCTGCGCATCGCGGCGAACCGGCGGCTCGGCGACCGCCTGCCGGAGGCCGCCGGGCTGCTCGTGCTGGCGGCGGTCGCCAGGGCGGCGGGCGTGCCGGAGTCGGCGGCCGAACCGGCCAGGCAGGCGGCGGAGACGTACACGGCGTACGGGGATCGGCGCAACGCCGCGGCGGCCCTGCTCGTCCTGGCGCGTACGTACCTGGAACTCGGCCGGAACGACGGGGCGGTTGATGCGTTGATGCGTGCTATGGGAGAGTTTGACGTTCTCGGCGACCGGCAGAGCCGCGCCGAGGCCGAACACCTGGCGCGGGAGGCGCGCCGGCGCCTATAGCGGGCTATGCGGATCCTGAAGGTCGCAGCGTTAGCTTGTCGAGCCAAGAGTCGAACCCCCGAAAGGTGACCATGGACATGCGCAGGACGATCGCGCTCGTGGCGGCGGCCGTCGCGCTGGCGGGCTGCGGGATGCTCCCGGCCCAGCCGGGCAGCGGCGGCGGTGGCGAGGAGAAGCAGCAGACGGCCGCCACCACGCAGCAGGAGAGCGCCGCGCCCGCCGAGGAGCCCACCCCCGAGCAGCCCGGCGAGCAGCCCGCCGACCAGCAGAGCGCGCCGCCGCAGAGCGGGAAGGCCATCGCCACCCACGAGACCGACGTGTCCGGCGCGGGCGACACCGGCCGGGCCCGCGTCGAGATCACCGCGCTCAAGCGGCAGGGCAGGACGGTCACGCTCAACTGGACCGTCACCGCCGTCGAGGGCAAGGTCAACATGCACAACGGCATGGCCGAGACCCCGTCGGACTACTCGGTCTCCGGCGTGTCGCTCATCGACCCGGTCAACGCCAAGCGCTACCGCGTCGCCCGCAACAACTCCGGCCCCGGCGCGGAGTGCGTCTGCTCCGAGACCCAGGGCGGCTTCCTGAAGGCGGGCGACAAGAGCTCTCTGTACGCGGTCTTCGCCGCGCCGCCCGCCGACGTGACGAAGGTCAACGTCGAGATGCCGATGATCGGCGTGCTGACCGATGTTCCGATCTCTTAGCCTGGCGCTCGCCCTGGTGCTGTCCCCCACGCCGCCGCCCGAGTCGGCGGTCGGCGCGGTGGAGGACCTGGTGATGCCGGTGGAGGACATCATCGGCGCCGTGGAGTCGCTCGACGGCACCGAGAGCGAGACCCAGCAGGGCACCCAGGTGACGGTGGCGCTGACCAGCGACGTGCTGTTCGCGCTGGACAAGTGGGCGCTGACCGGCAAGGCCAGGCAGCGGCTCAAGCAGGTCGCCGAACAGATCAACGCCGAGGGCGCGGGCGGCGTCGTCAAGATCGAGGGGCACACGGACGACCAGGGCTCCGACTCCTACAACCGGACGCTCTCCACCCGCCGCGCCCAGGCCGTCCAGCAGGCCATGCGCGGGCTGCTCACCGGCGCGGGCGTGTCGCTCCAGGCGCAGGGCTTCGGCGAGAGCCGCCCCAAGCTGCCGAACATCGTCGACGGCGAGCCCGTACCGGCGAACCGCGCCAAGAACCGCCGCGTCGAGATCGTCTACGACGTCAAGGAATCCGGATGAGCGCGTCGCCTCGGGGCGCGCGGGTTCAGTCGGCTGCGAGCTCGCCGAGCGTCACCGTGACCGTCTGCGGGGCGCCGCCGCCCCTGGTCAGCTCGATCCGTACCTTGTCGCCCGGCTTGTAGGTGGTGAGCGCCTCGGTGAGGGCCGCCATCGTGGGCGTCTCGGTGTCGTTGACGCCGGTGATCACGTCCCCCTCCTGGATGCCGGCCTTCTCCGCGCCGCTGTTCTTGACCAGCGACACGACGCCCACGCCCGCGGGCTGGCCGTTCTCGCCGATGACCGTGCTGCCCCGGACGCCGAGCGCCGCCCGATGGCTGTTGATCACCTTGCCGTGCTTGATGATCTGGGCGGCGATGTCCGTGGCGGTGTTGCTCGGGATGGCGAACCCGATGCCCGGCGCCGCCCCGCCGCCCAGGCTCGGATCGGTGGCCGCCAGCGTCGGGATGCCGATCACCTGGCCCGACAGGTCCACCAGCGCGCCGCCGCTGTTGCCCGGGTTGATCGCCGCCGACGTCTGGACCGCCCCGGCGATCGTCGCGCCCGGCGAGCCCGGGTTCTCCGGCTCGCTGACGGTACGGCCCAGCGCCGACACGATGCCGTTCGTCACGCTGCCCGACAGGCCCAGCGGGTTGCCCATGGCCAGCACGAGCTGCCCCACGCGGAGCTTGGCCGAGTCGCCGAACCTGGCCGGCTGCAGCCCCTGCGGATCGTCCACCTTGATCACCGCCAGGTCGCCGGCCGGGAACGCCTTGACCAGCCTGGCCCGCCGGGTGGCGCCGCCGGTGGCGAGCGTGACGTCCATCTGCTTGGCGTCGCCCACCACGTGCGCGTTGGTGACGATGTGGCCCTCGGCGTCGTAGACGACGCCGGAGCCGAGGCCGGTGCTCGTGTTGATCTGCACGATCGACGGCAGCACTTCTGCGATGACGCGCTCGTACGCGGTCTCCAGCGCCTGCGCGTGCGAGGTGGGCGACGCGGGCGGTGGATGCGAGGCGGTGTCCGTGTGCGTGGCCGACGGCGGCGCCGGGGTGCCCGGCGACTGCGCGCCCGGCGGAGGTATCTGGCCACAGCCCGCGACCAGCGTCAACGCGGTGAGTGCTGGCAAGATCCGCTGCATGGAGCACTACTGCCCGGCTCAGCCGGAAAGATACGCCTCCCGGACATTTCGCCTGCTCAGCTTGCCTGTGGGCGTACGCGGCAGCGACTCCCGGTACTCGATCGCGCGCGGGTGCTTCAGCCTGGCCAGCCGGGGGCCGCAGTGGCGCAGCAGCTCCGCCGTCAGCTCGTCGTCGCCAGTGGCCCCCGGCGCCGGCTGCACCAGCGCCACCACCTTCTGCCCCCATTCCGGGTCGGGCACCCCGATCACCGCCACGTCCGCCACCGCCGGATGCTCCAGCAGCGCCGCCTCCACCTCCGCCGGGTAGATGTTGACACCGCCCGAGATGATCAGATCCGTCCTGCGGTCCAGCAGGAACAGGTAGCCCTCCTCGTCCACGTAGCCGATGTCGCCCGGCGTGTAGTCGCGGCCCCGCATCGCCTCCGCGGTCTTGCCCGGATCGCCGTGATACTCGAACCGGTTGATGCCGCCGATGTACACCAGGCCCGGCTGCCCCGGCGGCACCTCCTCGCCGTCCTCGCCGACGATCGTGAACGCCATCCCGTCCAGCGCCCGGCCCACCGTGCCCGGCCTGGCCAGCCACTCTTGCGACGACACCATCGTGGCCACCGCCGCCTCCGTCGAGCCGTAGTACTCCCACAGCACCGGGCCCAGCCAGTCGATCATCGCCTGCTTGGTCGCGGGCGGGCACGGGGCGGCGCCGTGGTAGAGATGCGTGAGCGACGACAGGTCGTACGACTCCCGGTCCGGCACGGCCAGCAGCCGGTGGAACATCGTCGGCACCATGAACGCGTTCGTCACCCGGTGACGCTCGATCAGCCGCAGCGCCTGCGCCGCCTCGAACCGCTCCGGCGCCACGATCGCGTGCCCGAACTGCAGCGCCATCATCGCCTGGCCGTACGGGGCCGAATGGTAGAGCTGCGAGCAGACCAGGTGCACGCCGTCCTGCGGCAGGCCGAAATGCCGCCAGCTCTTGCGCATGAGGATCGGGTACAGGTCCTCCGGCGTCAGATCCAGCAGCCTGCGCCGCACGCCCTTCGGCCTGCCGGTCGTGCCGGACGTGTAGAGCATCATCGACCCGGCTCGGCGGTTCGCCGGAGGCTCGGCCGGGCGGCCCTCGGCCAGGTCGTCCACCGTGAGCCGGTCCGGGGCCACCACGACCTTGGCCCGGGAGTCGGCCACGATGTAGGCGATCTCGTCGTCGGTGTAATGCCAGTTGACCGGGACCAGGTAGGCGCCCGTCTGGTAGGTGGCGAGCATCATGGTCAGCGCGTCGAGCCCGTTCTTCAGCACGGTCACCACCGCGTCGCCGTGGCCCACGCCCTTGTCCATCAGGCCGTGCGAGGCCCGGTTCACCCGGGCATGCAACTCTCCGTACGTGACGGTCCCGTGGCTGGTGCTGGTGCTGTCGCTCTCGCTGTCGCCGAGTAGGGCGGGCCGTCCTGGGTCGTTCGCCGCGATCTCATAGAAGCCCCTCATATCTGGCGACATTACAGAATTTAGTTCTGCAAACGGAATAGCGGAAATTTCGGCTTCCGGGGTGACGTAGCCTCGTCCCATGGCGGACGTCGGCGACCAGGACCACACCAACGATGCTCCCACCGCTCCCTTCCGCAAGATCGTCGTCCCCCCGCCGGACGACCCCGCGGCGGACGAGACGATCATCACCACGGACTGGCGCGCCCTCTCACCCACCCCCGGCCCCATCCAGCGTGCCCTGACCCAACCCCCACCCGACCAGGCGCACCCCCCGGCACCAGGCCCCCAAGGCGGCCACGACGCCCCGGCCCCCCAAGGAGCCCCGGGAGCCGTTCCCCCCGTACCCCCCGGAGGCCCCGCCCCCACGCCCAGCGCGCCCGCGTCCGGAGCGCCCACGCCCGGACGGCCCGGCCCCGCCCCTGGAGGGCCCGCGCCCGTACCTGGAGGGGCTGCCTCTGCGCCCGGTGGGGTCGCGCCCGCTGGGGGCGCGCGCGTGCCTGGGGGGATGGCCGCCGCACCGGGTGAAGGCGCCACCGGTGGAGGCCCCGCCGCCTCGGGCGAGCGAGCGCCCGCCCCCGGAGGCCCCACCTCCGCGCCCGGCACGCCGGCGCCCTGGGGGCCCGCGCCCGTGCTCGGGGGGCCCGCGTCCGTACCTGGAGGGGCCGCGCCCGCGCCCGGTGGGGCCGCGCCCCTGCCAGGTGGGGCCGCGCCCCTGCCCGGTGGGGCCGCGTCCCTGCCCGGAGGGGGTGCTCCTGGAGGGGGCTTTCCTGAGCAGGGTGGGTCGTGGGTGGGGTTGCCGCCGGAGCCCAAGGGCGGGGTGGTGAGCCGGATCGGGGATGTGCCGATCAAGGTGATCTACCTGGTCGGCGCCGTGGTGGCGACCGTGGCGGCGGTGTTGCTGGTGTTCGTGATGTTCTCGGGCGATGTGCCGGAGGAGCCGGCGGTCGAGGAGGTGGTGCCGGTCGTGCCGGTGCCGTCCGCGAGCGGGAGCGTGAGCGGGTCCCCGACGGCGACCGGGACCACGGCGGGGGCGGCGTTGCCGGCGGTGCCGGCGAAGCGGGCGTTCCCGAGGCTGGGCGGGAAGGCGGCGGTGCCGCAGACGGTGGTCGCGTCGATTCCGGAGCCGGGAAAGGCGTACTGGGCGGATTTGAAGACGTTGGCGGCGAAAGTTCGTCCACTCTAGGCCAGAAGCATCCTCTAGAATATGGTTCTGGCATCGATGGGACCTGCCTGGAGGATGAGCACATGGCGATCGGGTTGAGCGAGGAGCACGAGGCGCTCCGCGAGTCGGTGACCGGCTGGGCCGAGCGGAACATTCCGGCCGAGCTGCTGCGCGCCGGAGGCGAGGGGCGGCCCGCGTTCTGGCCGGGGCTCGCCGAGCAGGGGCTGCTCGGCCTGCACCTGCCCGAGGAGGCCGGCGGCTCCGGCTACGGCCTGCTGGAGGCCGCCGTGGCCGTGGAGGCGCTGGCCGAGCGGATGGCGCCCGGCCCGTACGTGCCGACGGTGCTGGCGAGCGCGGTGATCCACGCCTCGAAGCGGCACGAGCTGCTGCCGGGGCTGGCCGACGGCACGCTGACCGGCGCGCTCGCCCTGGGCGGGCAGCTGACCGGGACGCCGTCGGACGACGGCACGCTGGTCGTCGGCGGCACGGCCGAGCCGGTGCTCGGCGGTTCGCTGGCGGACGTGCTGGTGCTGCCGGTGTCGACGGCCGACGGCGAGGTGTGGGTGGCGCTCGACGCCGCCTCGGCCACGGTGACCGAGGTCAAGTCGCTGGACCTGACCCGCCCGGTGGCGAAGGTGGAGCTGGACGGCGTGAGCGTGCCCGCCGACCGCGTGCTGGAGGGCGTGTCGGGCTCGGACGTGCGCGACCTGGCCGCCGTCCTGCTGGGCGCGGAGGCCGCCGGCGTGGCGTCCTGGTGCGTCACGGCCGCCGCCGACTACGCCAAGGTACGCGTCCAGTTCGGCAGGCCGATCGGCCAGTTCCAGGGCATCAAGCACAAGCTGTCGCGGATGCTGGTCGCGCTGGAGCAGGCCCGCGCCACCGTGTGGGACGCCACGCGCGCCACCGGCAAGGAGCTGGAGTACGCGGCCGCGATCGCCGGGGTGATGGCCCCGGACGCCGCCGTGCAGTGCGCCAAGGACGCGATCCAGACGTTCGGCGGCATCGGCTACACCTTCGAGCACGACGCCCACCTCTACTACCGCCGCGCGCTCACCCTGCGCGCCCTGCTGGGCCCGTCGGCCGAGTGGGCGGCCCGGGTGACGGACCTGGCGCTCCAGGGCGTCTCGCGGGAGATGGAGATCGACCTGCCGGAGGACGCCGAGCCGATGCGCGAGGCGATCCGGGCGGAGATCGCGGAGATCGCCGCCCTGGAGGGCCAGGAGCAGAAGCGGGCGCTGGCCGACCGCGGGTTCGTCATGTCGCACCTGCCGAGGCCGTGGGGCCGGGGCGCCTCGCCGCTGGAGCAGGTGCTGATCGCGCAGGAGCTCAAGGCCGCCAAGGTCAGGCTGCCCGCGATGATCATCGGCGCCTGGGTGGTGCCGTCGGTGGCCGCGTACGGCACGCCGGAGCAGCAGCAGCGCTTCCTGCCCAAGACGCTCAGCGGCGAGATGATCTGGTGCCAGCTCTTCTCCGAGCCGGGCGCGGGCTCCGACCTGGCGGCGCTGCAGATGAAGGCCGAGCAGGTCGAGGGCGGCTGGAAGCTGAACGGCCAGAAGATCTGGACGTCGGTCGCGCACTTCGCCGAGTGGGGCATCTGCATCGCCCGCAACTCCTCGGAGGGCACCAAGCACGAGGGCATCACGTACTTCCTGGTGGACATGAAGTCGCCGGGCGTCACGGTGCGCCCGCTGACGGAGATGACCGGCGAGAACCTGTTCAACGAGGTCTTCCTGGACGACGTGTTCGTGCCGGACGACCTGGTCGTGGGCGAGGTCGGCGACGGCTGGAAGGTGGCGCGCAACACGCTGTCGAACGAGCGCGTCTCGCTCTCGTCGGGCTCCGGCGGCACCGGCGCGTCCGTGCCGGACCTGCTGGGCCTGGCCGGGCGGCTGGGCCGCGAGCTCACGCCGGTCGAGCGGCACGAGCTGGCCGGGGTGATCTGCGAGGGCCACTCGATCAACGCGCTGTCGCTGCGGGTGACGCTCAAGCAGCTCGCCGGGTCGGAGCCGGGGGCCGACGCGTCGGTGCGCAAGCTGCTGTCGACCTCGCACGCCCAGCACGTCTCCGAGGCGGCGGTGAGCCTGCTCGGCGCCCAGGCGGTGACGGCGGCCGACATGAAGCTCGGCGACGCCGGCTACTGGAACCGCGCGGTGCTGGCCACCCGGGCGATGACGATCTACGGCGGCACGACCGAGGTGCAGCTCAACATCATCGGTGAGCGCATGCTGGGCCTGCCTCGGGATCCCGAGCCCGGCAAGTAACCGGCTACCCTCCCTCCTCGTGGGGAGGCTCGAACGGATGGGACCCGCGCTCCTGGGCGCGGGTCTCGCCGTGCTGGCGCTGGGGCCGGCGCTCGGGTGGGGGTTCGTGCTCCGGTACGACCTGGTGTTCGTGCCGGATCCGCCGCTGCTGCCCGACTCCGGAGGGTTCCCCCGGGCGGTGCCGAGCGATCTCGTGGCGGCGCTGCTGTCGCGGGTCCTGCCCGGGGAGCTGGTCCAGAAGGGGCTGCTGGTCGCGATCTTCGTGCTGGCGGCGAGCGGCGCGGCGGCGCTGGTGCCGCCGGAGCGCCGGATCGGGCGGCTGGTCGCGGCCGTCTTCTATGCGTGGAACGTCTACCTGGCCCAGCGGCTCCTGCTCGGCCAGTGGGCGCTGCTGCTGGGGGTGGCGGGGCTGCCCTGGGCGGTCCGGGCCGTGGCTGCCGCCGGGCACCAGCGGTGGCACGGGTGGCGGCGCGGAGGGTGGCGCGGGTGGTGGCGGCTCGTCGTGGCGCTGGTGCCGGCGGCGGTGGGCGGGTTCCAGGCGATGCTGGTGACCGCGCTGACGCTGGCGCCGATCGCGGCCGCGCGGCGGCGGGCGGCCGTGACGGGGGTGACGCTCGGCGTGCTGAGCCTGCCGTGGCTGGTGCCCGCGCTGACCTCGGGCGCGGTGACGGACCCGGCGGGGGTCGACGCGTTCGCGGCGCGGGCCGACGGGCCGTTCGGGGTGCTGGGGAGCCTGCTGTCGCTCGGCGGCGTCTGGAACGCCGAGGCCGGGGTGCCGGGCCAGGAGTCGTGGTGGCTCGCCGCCGGACGGCTGGCGCTCGCGCTGACCGGTCTGTACGGGTACGCCAGGATGCGCGCGGAGGAACGGCCGCAGTGGTGGGGCGGGCTGGCCGTGGCCGCCGGGGCGGGGTTCGGGGTCGCTTGCCTGGGGGCGTTCGCGCCGGGCGTGCTGAAGTGGCTGATCGGGGCGTGGGCGGGGTTCGGGCCGCTGCGTGACGGTCAGGCGTACCTGGCGCCGCTGGTCCTGGTGGCGGCCGTGGGCCTGGGCTCGCTGCTGCGGTCGGGCGCCCCGGCCGTGGTCGGGCTGCTGGCGCCGGTGCTGGTGCTGCCGACGTTCGCGTGGGGGGCGTCGGGGCGGCTGGAGGCGGTGGCGTACCCGCAGGAGTGGCGGGCGGTGCAGCGGATCGTGAACGCCGACCCGGCTCCGGGCGCGCTGCTGTCGCTGCCGTGGGGCGCGCACCGGGCGTTCGGCTGGAACGGCGGGCGGGTGACGCTCGACCCGGCCGCCAAGATGTTCGCGCGCCGGGTGGTCCGGGACGACACGCTGCTGGTCGGGCTGCCGGACGGGGGGCGGTTGCGGGTGCGGGGCGAGGACCCGCGCAACAGGCTGTCGCCCGCCGGTGTCAGGTACGTGCTCGTGGCCGGCACCGAGAACCGGTTCCCCTTCGATCGGCGCGGCTGGACGCCCGTGCACCAGGGCCGGGAGCTGACGCTATGGCGCCGCTGACCGGCTCATTCACGTCTTACTTGAGGGTAACTTATTACATCACGGTTTGACGATACCTATGGATTCGTCCCGTAACACGTTCTAGTGTCGGCACACATCGTACCGATGTGGAGGGAGCGCTCTGTGTTGCGAATTCTCGCGGCATTGGCCATTGGAGCCCTGCTGGCGGTCGGCGCGTCGGTCGCGGTGGTCAACGTAGCGTCGCCGGCCCCGACCCCGCCGAACCAGCCGCTCTACAACTACGGCACCAGGTAGTCCTTCCCGCCTGACAAGGCCTTACCAGCGGAGCACCGGGCGTGGCTTCGCCATGCCCGCATGCCCGCCGTCGAGGAGTGATGGTGGTCTTCACCGGTGAGCACGCCGACCAGGCACATGCGGTCGTCCGCGGCGAGGGGCCGCTCGCCGGGGTGCGGATCGCCATGCTCAACTTCCGCGAGCCCCGGCAGACGACCGCGGGCGGCGCGGAGGAGTACGCCTGGCAGGTCAGCCGCCACCTGCTGACCCAGGGCGCCTCGGTGGTGTTCGTGACCGGACGCCAGCGCGGCCAGCGCCGGGCCGAGACGCGCGAGGGCATCGCGCTGCGCCGGATGGGCAACCCGTACCTGGTCTACCTGCTGGTGCCGCTCTGGCTGCTGCTGCACCGGCGGCGCTTCGACGCGGTGATCGACTCGATGAACGGCATCCCGTTCTTCGCCCCGCTCGTGATGCCGCGCCGCACGCCGGTGGTGTGCCTGGTGCACCACGTGCACGACCGGCAGTTCGCCGCGTTCCTGCCCCGCTGGCTGGCGGTGATCGGCTGTTTCGTCGAGGGGCCCGTCGCCCGGCTCGTCTACCGGCGCTGCATGACGGTCACGGTGTCGGAGTCGTCCCGGCGGGAGCTGGTCGGCAAGCTGCGCTGGCTGGGCCCGATCGTCGTCGTGCCCAACGGGTGCGCGCACCCCGAGCCGCCGCCGGTCCGGGAGCCCGGCCCCGACCCGGTGATCGTGTACGCGGGCCGGCTGGTCGGGCACAAGCGCATCGATCGGGTGGTGGACCTGGCCGGGGAGCTGTCGGGGATGTGGCCGGGCCTGACCGTGCACATCGCCGGGCGCGGCCCGGAGTCGGGCCCGCTGGCCGGGCACGTGGCCGCCCGGGGGCTGGGCGACCGGGTCCGGCTGCACGGGTTCGTGCCGGAGGCGCGCAAGGTCGCGCTGCTGGCCGGGGCGACGCTGAACGTGACGGCCTCGGAGTTCGAGGGCTGGGGGCTGACCGTGATCGAGGCGGCGGCGCTCGGCGTGCCGACGGTCGCCTACGACGTGGCCGGGCTGCGCGACTCGGTGCGTCACGGCGTCACCGGCTGGCTCGTGCGGGATGGCGAGAGCCTGGCCGACGTGACCGCCCGCGCGCTCAAGGAGCTGGCCGATCCGCGCCGCCGCGCCGAGGTGTCCAAAGCGTGTCGGGCCTGGGCAAAGGAGTTCACCTGGTCCCGAACTGGGGCTAACATGACTGAACTTATCGTGGCGGAACTCCAAGATCGCGGCGGAGCCCATCAGTGACCCATGCCTCGCCTGGACGACGGGACGAGCTCCCCGACTCCGAAGCCGAGAGCTATGACAAGCGGATCGGGCACCGGCTGCGCCTGCTGGCCGGCTGCCTCCTGCTGGTCGCGATCGCGTTCAACACCTCGACCGAGAAGATCATCCCCGAGACGAAGCTCGACATGGCGGTCAACCCGCTCGGCTTCCTCGGCAGGGCCCTGCACCTGTGGGACGGCGCCTACTTCGGCCACCTGCAGAACCAGGCGTACGGCTACCTGTTCCCGATGGGCCCCTTCTACGCGCTCGGCCTCAACCTGGGCATGGAAGCCTGGACGGTGCAGCGGCTGTGGATGTCGCTGGTGCTGTGCACCGCCTTCCTCGGCACCGTGCAGCTCGCCCGCGCGCTGCGGATCGGCGGCCCGGTCTCGCGGATCGTCGCCGGGTTCGCCTACGCGCTCGCGCCGCACGCGCAGGCGCTGATCGGCATCAACTCCTCGGAGTTCCTGCCCAGCGCCGTGCTGCCGTGGATCGTGCTCCCGCTGGTCCTGGGGGCGCGGAGGGCGCTGTCGCCGCGCCGGGCCGCCGCGCTGTCGGCGCTCGCCTTCCTGTGCTGCGGCGGCGTCAACGCCGTGGCCGAGCTGGCCGTCCTCGTCGTCCCCATGCTCTACCTGCTGACCCGGGGGCGCGGCCCGGTCAAACGCAGGCTGATCGCCTGGTGGCTGCCGCTGATCGCGCTCGCCTCGCTGTGGTGGGCCGTGCCGCTGCTCACGCTGGGCCGCTACATCTTCTCCTTCCTGCCCTACATCGAGACGGCGGGCGCGACGACCAGCGTCACGTCCCTGGTCAACGCGCTGCGCGGGACGTCGAGCTGGCTCAGCTTCCTCACCGTGGACGGGCAGGTGTGGCTGCCGGACGCCCACCAGCAGTCGACCGTCCCCTGGCTGATCCTCGTCACCTCGGCCGTCGCCGCGCTGGGCTTCGCCGGGCTGGCCCTGCGCGCCTTCCCGGAGCGGACGTTCCTGCTGGTCAGCCTGCTGGCGGGGGTCGTCATCGTGACGACCGGGCACCCCGGCACCCCGCACGCCGCCTTCATGGCCGAGCTGCTGGACGGCCCGCTGTCGGCCTTCCGCAACCTGCACAAGTTCGACGCGCTGATCCGGCTGCCCGCCGCCCTCGGCGTCGCCGGCCTCATCACCCTCGTACGGCCGGACCTGCGCAGGCACCTGACCGTCGCGGCGGCCGGGCTGGTCGCCCTGTCGGGCCTGCCCATCCTGTACGCGGGACTCGCCCCGGCGGGCGGCTTCACCGCGATCCCCGACTACTGGAAGCAGGCCGTCTCCTGGCTGGGCCGCAACGCCGGCGACGGCATGGTGCTGGCCGTGCCGGGGGCCAAACGCGGCGAGTACCTGTGGGGTCGCCCGCTGGACGAGCCGCTGCAGCCGCTCGCGCGGACCCGGTGGGCCACGCACACGATCGTGCCGTGGGGGTCGGCGGGCGGGTCGCGGCTGATGGCGGCCATCGACGACCGCCTGGCGTCGGGCAAGGGCTCGGCCGGGCTGGCCGCCACGCTGCGGCGCATCGGCGTGAGCCACCTGGTGGTCCGCAACGACCTGGATCGGGCCACGATCGGCACCGCCTGGCCGGCCCGCGTGCACCAGGCGCTGGAGGACTCGCCCGGCATCTCGCTGGAGGCCAGGTTCGGGCCCGGCGTGGGCGTCGGCAGGCACGGCCAGGCGGCCTCCTGGCTGGACCAGCCGTACCCGGCGGTCGAGGTCTACAAGGTGGCCGGGGCCGCGCCGCTCGTCGGCACCGTCCCCGCCGACCGGGCGCTGCGCGTCGGCGGCGCGCCCGAGGCCGTGCTGGCGCTGGCCGAGGAGGGGCTGCTCGACGGCGACCGGCCGGTGCTGCTCAACGACGACGACGGCGTGCTGCCCGCCGCCGAGTCGGTGCTCACCGACACGCTGCGCCGCCGCGAGGTGGCCTACGCCGACCTGCGGCGCAACGCCGGCGCGACGCTCACGGCCGACGAGGAGCGGCGCGGCAGCTCGCCGGCCGCCGACCTGCTCGACCCCGGCTGGGAGCGGTACCTGGCCACGGCCGGGTTCAGCGGGATCGCCGGGGTGAGCGCGTCCTCGGCGGAGTCGGACGTCACGGCGTTCGGCGAGGCACGGGAGCCGGGGCACCAGCCGTTCGCCGCGCTCGACGGCGACCCGCGCACGAGCTGGCGCTCCACCGGCTGGACGGGCGCGACCGGCGAGTGGCTGGAGGTCGCGCTCGCCGGTCCCCGGCGGCTCGACACGATCACGGTGGCGTTCGAGACCGCGCCGATCGGGCCGCCGCCCGCCGAGGTCGTGGTCGAGACCGACGCCGGCGAGCTGCGCCAGGACGTCAGGGCCGGCGCAGGGCCGCAGGAGCTGGCCGTGCCCGAAGGGCCGACCTCCAGGGTGCGCGTCACCGTCACCCGCACCGCCTACGAGCCGGAGAGCGCGCTGGGCAGCCGCGTCGGCATCACCGAGCTGACGATCCCCGGCGTCCAGGCCGGCCGCTCGATCGTCGTGCCCGACCCGGGCGAGCAGCCGGGGGAGCCCGCGATCGCGCTCAGCAGGCAGGGCGACGTGCCCGGCTGCCTGCGCGGCTCGATGGTGTGGAGCTGCTCCGAGGGCCACGAGGTGCTCGGCGACGACGGCCACGGCTTCGACCGCCTCTTCACCACCAGGAAGGACGGCGACTACACCGTCACCGGCCGGGCCGTGCTGCGCGACCGCGTCGCCGTGGAGAAGCTGAGCGCGCTCCCGGACGACGCGCTGACCGTCACCGCGTCCTCGACCTCCGTGGCGCACGGCGCGGCGGCCGGCCGGTGGGCGTTCGACGACGACCCGAGAACCGTGTGGTTCGCCGACCCGCTCGACCCCAGGCCGACGCTCACCGTCGAGCTGGCCCGCCACACCAAGCTGACGGAGCTGCGCGTCACCACGCCCGACTCCTACCTCGGCGCCCCGCCCCTCCGCGTGACGGTCCGCGCGGACGGCGGCGTCCGGCAGAGCTGGATCGGCAAGGACGGGCTCGTCGAGTTCCCCGCCCTGTCGGCCAGGAAGATCGAGCTGGAGTTCGGCGCGTCCGGCGGCCGGCCCGTCGAGATCAGCGACATCGCGATCCCCGGCGCCAACCCGCTCGGCGCGCTGACCGGCTTCCCGCTGCGGCTGCCGTGCGGTTACGGCCCGACCTTCACCGTGAACGGCCGGACCGTCCACACCGAGGTCACCGAGGGGACGCTGCACGACGTCGTCACCGGGCGGCCGGTGCGGTTCGAGACCTGCGAGCGGCTGCTCATGGTGGCCGGGCGCACCAGGCTGGCACTGCGGCCCGGCGACTCCTACCGCGTCGAGTCCGCCGTGGTCCGCCGCCTCGACGAGGACGCGCGGCGGGCCGGGCCGCAGCGCATGCGCGAGACGCCCGTGCGGAGCTGGGAGGCGGGCGAGCGGGTGGTCCAGGTCGACGTCACCGCCGACTCCTACCTGGTCGTCAACGAGAACTTCAACGCCGGCTGGAAGGCCACGCTGGGAGTCGCCGAGCTCAAGCCGGTGCGGCTCGACGGCTGGCGGCAGGCCTGGTTCGTGCCCGCGTACACGTCCGGGACCGTGACGCTCACGTACGTCCCCGACGAGCCGTACCGGGCCGGGCTGGCGGCGGGCGGCGCGCTCGCGCTGCTGGTCGTGGCGCTGGCGCTGACGCCCGGCCGGGGGCGGCTGCGGCGGCTGCCGCCGTGCCGGCCCGCCGCGCCGCGCGGGGGCCTGATGCTGCCCGTGGCCGTCGCGGTCGGCTACTGGGTGGGCGGGCCGGCGGGCGCGGCGGTCGCGGCGCTCACGTTCCTGCCGGGCCTGTGGCTGCGCCCGCTGCGCGACGCCGAGCACCTGCGCGCGGGACCGCGGGCCCGGCTGCTGCGCCCGCTGTCCGGCCCGTACGCGGGCATCGCGCTGTATCTGGTCGCCGCCGCCGGGGTCGCGGCCGGCGTGGGCGGGCTGTGGACGCAGCTCCTGTGCGTGCCGCTGCTGGCGCAGCTCTGCGTCGAGGCCGCCGCCAGGACGCGGCCCGCGCCCAGGACCCGAGCCCCCGTCCCCGTCGCCGCGGGCGGCCCGACCATGACGAGCGTGCCATGACGACGACGGAGCAGCGCGGCCGGGTCGTGATCGCGGTGCCCGGGCCGCTGGTCAGGGCGGTGCGCCGGCACGGCGTGGTGCTGACCGGGGTCGTGATGGTCGCCGCCGCGCTGGCGTGGAAGGCGGTGCTCCTCCAGCACGCCTACTTCAAGGAGGACGACTACGAGTTCGTGGCCAGGGCGGTCGAGAGCGGGCTCTCCTTCGACTATCTGACCCGGATCCACTTCGGCCAGTTCATGCCCGGCGGATTCCTGCTGGCCTGGCTCTCGGCCCGGCTGGAGCCGTACGGATGGGGGGTGGCGGCGGGCGGCGTGCTCGTGCTGCACGCGGCCGCCGGGCTCGCCGTGCTGCGCATGCTGCGGGTCGTGTTCGGCGCGCGGCCGGCGATCCTGGCGCCGCTGCTGGTGTTCCTGCTGGCGCCGATCACGTTCCCGGCGCTCGCCTGGTGGGCGGCGGCGCTCAACACGGTGTTCCTGCAGCTCGCGCTGCCGATGGCGGTGGCCTCGCACTGGCACCACCTGCGCACCGGGCGGCTGCGCCACGCGGTGGCGGCGGCGGCTTGGGTGCTGGTCGGGCTGCTCGGCTTCGTCAAGGGCTTCGCCGTGCCGCTGGTGCTGCTCGCGCTGACGGCGATCTACTTCGGCGGGCTGCGCAGGCGCCTGGCCGCCTGGCTGATGTACGCGGGCGTGCTGGCCGCGTTCGGCGCCCTGTACGCGCAGCGGTCGCTGGCCGCGCCGAACACCGGCGGCCTGCCCCTCTTCGACCAGGCCGCGAGCTTCCTGTGGGAGCTGCTCGGCAGGACGTTCGCGACGACCGTGCTGGGCGGGCCGTGGAAGTGGTTCGCCGGGAACGACTGGGGCGTCGCCGCGCCGCCCACCCCGCTGGTGGTGCTCTCGCTGCTGGTCCTCGCGCTGCTGGTCGTGGTGACCGGCTACTACCGGCGGCGGGCGTACCTGGCCTGGGGGCTGCTGCTCGGCTACGCCGTCGTGGCCGACGCGCTGCCCGTCCTGTGGGGGCGGGTGCACCTGCTCGGCTCGTTCGCCGGTACGGACACCCGCTACGTGGCCGACGCCGCGCCGCTGCTCGCGCTCGTCGTCGGGCTCGTGCTGCTGCCGCTGCCCGGTGAGGCCGAGCCGTACCGCAGGCCGCTGCCCGCCAGGGAACGGGTGAGCGGGCTGTGCGGCGCGGCCCTCGGCGTGTTCGCGGGCGCGTCGCTCGTCTCGGTGACGATCTTCGCCGGCTACCTGGGCGCGGACCGGCGGCACGGCTACATCGAGACCGCCCGCGCCGAGCTGGCGAAGGCCGCGCCCGGCGCTGTCGTCTACGACCGGCTGGTGCCCGCCGACGTGGTGCCGGGCGGCTACCGCACCTACAGTCTCACCTCCAGGGTGCTGGGCGCGATGGCGTCGCCGCAGCTCCGGGCCCGCATGCAGGACCCGCCTGCGGCGCTGGACGGCCTGGTCTTCGACGACCTTGGCCGGCTGCGGCCGGTGGAGGTCGCCGGGACCGAGCTCGCGCCGCGCACGCCCGACGGCTGCTGGCCCGCGACGGGAGGGACCGTGCAGGTGCCGCTGGCCGCCTCGCCGCCGCGCGTCGAGGGCACGCTGATCCGGCTCGGCTACTCCGCCCGCGCCGACACCGAGGTCACGCTGTGGATGGCCGACCGGCCCGTCGACGTGAAGCTGCGCGCCGGGCTCGGCAAGGTGTTCATGGTCGCCGAGCCGGGGGCGGACCGCATCGTGCTGCCCGACCTGCCGCCCGGCGTGTGCGTCGGCGCGGTCACCCCCGGTCAGGCGGTGCCCGTCCCGTGACCGTGAGCCGCACGACCCTCGCGCTGGTCCTGGCCGCGGCCGGGGCGTTCCTGCTGACGATGGTCCCGCTGATGCGCTGGCACGTCTCCGCGCGGGTGTTCGTGGCGCCGCTGGAGCAGCAGACGATGACCAGGTCGGTGGCCGAGTCCGCGACCTACCTGGACCCGGCCACGATGAAGCCGCAGCGGGGCCCGCTGGTGCTGACCCGCTGGCTGATCGGCGACGTGCTGGCCGGGGACGAGCGGCGGGCGGTGTGGACGGAGTCGGTCTCGCTGGCCACCCGTGACGACCGGCGGCTCGACTACCACGAGCGGCGGCTGGCCTTCGACCGGCGGACCGGCGTGATCGTCAACTGCTGCGGCGAGTATCTGGACGAGGACGCCCGGATCAAGCAGTCGGGCCAGGCGTACCGGTGGCCGTTCCGGGCGGAGCCGCGCGACTACACGCTGTTCGACCTGCGGCTGCGGCGGGCGGTGCCGGTCACGTACGAAGGGGTCGAGCGGGTGCGCGGCGTCGAGACGCACCGCTACGCGCAGCGCACGCCGAGGCAGCTCGTGCCGGGGGAGCAGCCGCCGGTGCCGCGCCGGCTGCTCGGGCTCAAGGGCGCGGGCGACGTGGGGGTGGCCCGCTACGCGGAGATCCGCCGGACCTTCTGGGTCGAACCGGTCAGCGGGCTGCCCGTGAAGACCGCGGACCGGGTGACGGAGACGCTCGTCACGGCCGACGGGAGCGGCAGGCTGGTGGCGCTGGACGCCGACTTCACCACGGCGGCGGGCGACGTGCGGGCGGCGCTGGAGACGGCGGCCTTCTACCGGCGCTGGGAGCTGATCGCCGGGACGGTCGCGCCGGTCGGCGGCGGGCTGCTCGGCGCGGGCTGCGTGGCCGCCGCGCTGTGGCTGGCGCGGCGGCGCTCACCTGCGGCGCAGGACCAGCAGCAGGTTCCAGGTGACGAGCTCGCGGACGCCAGGTAGGTGGACGACATGCCGGGCCCAGCGCGGGTGGTAGCGGGGGATCGCGTCGAGCACGTCCACGTCGCGGTGGCGGCGCGCCCACGCCAGCGGCCCCGCCACGCCGACGGCGAACATGCTCTCCCCGTAGACGTTCTTGGGCGGCCTGCCGTGCGTGCGCTCGTAGCGGCGGGCGGCCCGGTGGCCGCCGAGGTAGTGCCACGGCGAGGTCTCGTGGCCGCCCCAGGGCGACAGCCAGATCGTGTAGGACAGGTAGACGACGCCGCCCGGCCGGGTGACGCGGACCATCTCGTCGGCCATGCGTCGCGGGTCCGGCACGTGCTCCAGCACATTGGACGAGAAGCACACGTCGACCGAGCCGGTGGCCAGCGGCAGGTCCAGCGCGCTGCCCAGCACCGCGTCGCGCGGGGGCGCGCCGTCGCGCAGCCGCATCTCGCCGGCGTCGCAGTCGACGCACACCGGGCGCGCACCCGCCGCGCGCAGCGCGTCGGCGAAGTAGCCGGGCCCGCCGCCCACGTCGGCCACCGTCGCGCCGTCGAGATCCGTGTACGTGCCGAGCTGCGCCACCGTGTCGGCGGCCAGCGTGCCGTAGAAGAAGTCGGGATCGCTCTGTTCGAGGCGGAAGGCGCGCAGCAGCCGGACGGACCTCGCCAGATCCGCCCGGAACGGTGCAGGGGTGTCCACGGCGCGGAGCATACTCCAGAGGAGGGAACGCGTTGACGGTCCAGGACGAACGCCCCGCCGGCTTCCAGATCACCCTGCCCTCCCTCGGCACCGGTCCGGTCGTCGGCGCCGGTCTGCTGCTCGTCGCGATCTCGCTGGCCTTCAGGGCGAGCGTGCTGGGCCGGGCGTACTTCGTCGAGGACGACTTCCTGTTCGTCGCCGCGGCCGGTGACAGCGGCCTGACCTGGAACTATCTGACCCGGGTGCACAAGGGGCACTTCATGCCGGGCGCGCTCGCGCTGGTGTGGGTGCTCTCGGCGGTCGCGCCCTACAGCTGGGCGCTGGTCTCGTTCGTGACGATCGCGCTCCAGGCGGCGGCGTCGGTCATGTTCCTGGTGCTGCTGCGGCGGCTGTTCGGCGACCGGCCCTGGGTGCTCGCGCCGCTGGCCGTGTACGTGTTCGCGCCGCTGACCGTGCCCGCGATGAGCTGGTGGTCGGCGGCGCTCAACGCGGTCCCGCTCCAGCTCGCGCTGGCGGGGGCGCTGGCCGCGCACGTCCGGTACGCCAGGACCGGGCAGGGCAGGTGGCACGCGCTGATCTGGACGGCCGCCGGCATGGCCTTCTCCACCAAGGGGGTGTTCATCCCCTTCGTGATCCTCGGGGTGTCCAGCGCCTTCCTCGGCAGGGGGCTGTGGGCCCGCTCGATCCTGGCGGAGCTGCGCCGGCCGGGCTGGTGGGCGCAGGGGGCGCTGCTGGCCGGCTACGCGGTGCTCTACCTGCTGCGCCGCGACAGCGCCGGGTCCGACGCGCTGACCGGGCCGAAGGCCGAGCTGGTGCCGGGGGTGGTGCGCCGGCTGCTGGGCGAGACGTTCCCGACAGGCGCCGTGGGCGGGCCGCTGCGCTGGGGCGGCGTCACCGCCACCGGGGGCCTCGCGGACCCGGAGGCGGTCACGGTGGTGGCCTCGTGGGCGCTGATCGCGCTGCTGGTGGCGCTCACCTGCGTGTACCGGCGGCGGGCCTGGCGGGCGTGGGCGATCCTGGCCGCCTACGTCGTGGTGGCCGACGCGGTCCCCACGGTGATCGCCCGCGCCACGCTGTGGGACATGGTGGGGGCCGAGACGCGCTACGTCGCCGACGCCGCCGTGCTGTTCGCCCTCTGCCTGGCCCTGGCCGCGCTGCCGGTCGCCGGGGAGGAGGACGCCGTGCGGCGGCGGACGCCCGGCGGCCTGCCCGCCGCGGCGGGCGCGCTCACGGCCGCCTTCGTGGTCGCGGCGCTGGTCTCCACCAACGCCTACGCCGACACCCTCACCGGCGACCGCGTCAGGACCTATCTGGACGCCGCCCGGCAGTCGCTGGCCCAGGCCCCGGACCTCGACGTGTACGACCGGCCGGTGCCGCCGCACCTCGTGCTGCCGTGGAACGGCTCCCGGCGGCTCACCTCGAACGTGCTGGGCCCGCTGGCCGACCCGGAGACGCGGCAGCGGATGCGCGACCCGCGCCCGTCGGCCAGGCCGTACGTGTTCGACGACGCCGGGAAGCTGGTGCCGGTGGGCCGGGTGGTGCCGTTCTTCGACGAGGTGGCCGGGGCCGAGTGCTATCCGGCGGGCGCGGTGTTCCCCGTCGAGTCGATGGGCGGGCCCGGCATGGTGGTCGCCCTGGCCTACACCAGCGAGGTGCCGGTGCGGGTGGTGGCCGACCTGGGCGGCACGGAACGGGCGGCGAGCCTGCCCGCCACGCCCGCCGACGGCGGCCTGTTCTACGTCCCGCACGACGGCGCGGGCGCCGGGCTGCGCGTCACCGTGGCGGGCGCCGGGGCTCAGGACTTCTGTCTCAGGGCGGTCGCGTTCGGCGAGCCGGGGCCCGCCCTGTGAGGCACGAACCGGATCAGCGCCCTGGCCGGCTCCTCGACCCAGCGGTAGGTGAGCGCCGACAGCCCGACCGTGATGGCGCCGATCGCGACCAGGTTGACCAGCAGGTTGCCGCTCCACGGCTGCTGCCCGGTGAAGTCGTACCAGAGATAGATCACCACGAACTGCCACAGGAACACGCCGTAGGAGATCTCGCCCAGCCGGCTCATCATCCGCCCGCCGATCACCCGCCGCACCCGCGTGACCCCCTCGGGCTCCAGCGCGGCGGGCGCCACCAGGCAGAAGGCGATGACCGTGTAGAGGAGCTGCTCGGAGAACGCGGTCCAGATGCCGCCCAGGCCGACGAAGCGCGGCCCGGTGAGCGGCGTGGCCGCGATGGCGTACGCCAGGCCGGCGATGACCCACAGCGTGCCCCACGAGGCCGCCAGGGCCGCGCCCAGCCGCCGTGCCGGGCCGTCCTCTGCCCTGGCCCAGACGGTCAGCACCGCCAGGGCCATGCCGGGCACGAAGAACGTCCACGAGCGCGGCAGCCACACGTTCATCCACGGCCGGTACTCGGGGAAGTACTCGAAGATCGTGTACACGTACGAGAGCGCGCCGAAGACGGCCAGGCCGATCAGCAGGCGCTTGGCGCGGGCGGCGACGCCGGGCCCGGCCCGCAGCGCGAAGGCGCGCAGGGCGGCGGCCATGAGCGGCAGCGTGAGGTAGAAGGCCGCCTCGACCGCGAGGCTCCACATCTGGCCGAGCCCCTTGGGCCCGAGGCCGAACCACCACGGGTCGAGGTCGTAGATGTGCACCAGGAACAGCATCTTCGCCCACGTCCACACGTCGCCGCGGTGCGCGCCGCCCCACAGCAGCAGCGCGACGGCGACGACCAGCCAGTAGGCGGGGACGATCCGGAAGAAGCGCCGCCACAGGTAGCGGCCGGCGGCGGGCTCGGGGTCGCCGGTCAGCAGGGCGGCCGCCCACGGCCGGTAGAGCAGCAGGCCGGAGAGCGTGAAGAAGATCGGCACGCCGATCTCGCCGCGCGACAGCAGCCCGCCGAGGAAGCCGGGCTGGAGCGCCGTGCCCGCCTCCATGGAGACGTGGAAGAGCAGGACCGCGAGGGCGGCGACGGCGCGGATGCCGTCGAGCGCGGGCTGGCGGCCGGACATCACGGGTCTGCCCGCCGATGTAGAACCTGTTTCGGTCACGTTTCCGCATCCCTGGTGACGTCGCTCACTGGCGGCAATAACATACCGGCAAGTAGAACTCGTTTTCAGTACGTAATCGCCCAAAACCGGCATCCGTGCACCTGTCCCATGGAGGTTCCATGAACCGGGTCGTTGGAAGCGTTCTGATCGCCATCGGTGCCTTTCTCGTCGTGCTGTCCCCCCTGACGCACTTCCAGGTGGCCTCGGCGCTGATCGCCGCCAAGGCCGACCAGTACGGGATCAGCAACCTCCGGGCCACGGGCGCACAGTACTTCAGCGCCGCCGACGGCAAGGTGCTGACCGCCGACCTCGACATCACCGTCACCACCCGGGGCGACGTCAAGGGAGCCGAGGGCGACACGGTCGTCTGGGACGAGTTCACCTACGTCAACGACGTCACCCACAGCAAGCCGATCGACTACACCGAGCGGCGCAGCGCCTTCGACAAGCGCTCCGGCGTCGGCCTCAACTGCTGCGGCGTCAGCATCGACAAGGAGCCCGTCCAGCTCCAGGGCCAGATCTACAAGTTCCCCTTCGACGTGGAGAAGAAGAGCTACCAGGTCTTCAACTCCACGGCCGGCAAGGCGTTCGAGGCCAAGTTCGTCGCCGAGGAGCAGGTCAACGGCCTGACCGTGTACAAGTTCGAGCAGACGGTCCCGGAGACCAAGACGGAGACCAGGACCGCCCCCGCCGCCTGGTTCGGCATGGGCGAGTCGGGTGACGTCCAGCTCGACCGCGTCTACTCCGGCGTCAACACCTACTGGATCGAGCCGGTC
Source organism: Nonomuraea sp. NPDC023979 (assembly GCF_040639085.1). Classification (NCBI taxonomy): domain Bacteria; kingdom Bacillati; phylum Actinomycetota; class Actinomycetes; order Streptosporangiales; family Streptosporangiaceae; genus Nonomuraea; species Nonomuraea sp. NPDC023979. Next base: position 258,211 of record NZ_JBEZZG010000002.1, on the reverse strand, counting down.
ACCGGCGCGCCCGTCAAGCAGGAGCAGCAGCGCAACGAGGTGCTGCGCAGCCAGGACGGCGTCGAGCGGTCCAAGGCGTTCGTCGCCCACGCCAAGATGACGGACGAGACGGTCAAGAAGCTCGTCGACAGCGCCGCCGACAGCAAGAGCCAGATCACGCTGATCAGGACCACGATCCCGCTCGTGCTGGCGATCGTCGGCGTCGTGCTGCTGGCCGTGGGGATCTTCGCGGTGAGCCGCAAGCGCGCATGAGCCAGGACGGGGTGGTGGCGCGGCCCGTCGCCGCGCCCGTCCTCGGGCTGATCAGGGCGGCCCGGCCGCGCCAGTGGCTGAAGAACGTGCTGGTGCTGGCCGCGCCCATGGCCGCCGGAGTGATCGGCGAGCCGCGCAGCCTGCTGGCGGCGATGCTCGTGTTCGCCGCGTTCTGCCTGGCCGCCAGCGGGTCCTACCTGCTCAACGACGCCGCCGACGTGGCCGCCGACCGGCTGCACCCGCGCAAGAGCAAGCGGGCGGTCGCCTCCGGCGTGGTGCCGGTGCCGGTGGCGCGCTGGACCGGCGTGGCGCTCATGGTGCTCGCCCCCGGCGTCGCCGCGCTCACCGGCGACTGGCGTCCGGCCGCCGTCGTGGCCGGCTACCTGGCCCTGACCCTCGCGTACACGCTGTGGCTCAAGCACGTCGAGGTCGTGGACCTGATCGCGGTCGCCGGCTGCCACGTGGTCCGCGCCTACGCCGGGGCCGTCGCCGTGGACGTGCCGGTGACCGGCTGGTTCCTCGTCGTGGTGTCGCTGGCCGCGCTGCAGCTCGTCGCGGGCAAGCGGGAGACCGAGCTGCGCGCCCAGGGCGTGAGCGGCACCCGCGCCACGCTGGCCGCCTACACGCCCGCCTACCTGTCCCAGGTCCGCGTCATGTGCTCGGGCGCGATGATCGTGACCTACTGCCTGTGGGCGCTCAACGCGCACGCGAACCTGTTCTACGGGCTCAGCATCGTGCCCTTCGTGCTGCTCGTCCTGCGGCACAATCTCCTGGTGGACCGGGGGATCGGAGAAGAGCCCGAGGAGCTTGCCGTGCGCGACCCGCAGATCAGGATCTTCGCCGCGCTGCTGATCGCGCTGGCAGGGCTGGGGATCTACACATGACGACGTTCCTGACCGGGTGGGGCCGCACGTCACCCTCCCCGGCGACCGTGGTCAGGCCGCGCGACGCCGCCGAGGTGGCCGCGCTGGTCGGCGCCGCCCCCGGCCGCGGCCTCCTGGCCCGCGGCCTCGGCAGGGCGTACGGCGACGCCGCCCAGAACTCCGGCGGCCTGGTCCTCGACTGCACCGGGCTGGGCGGCTGGAGCTTCGACGAGGCGACCGGGCTGGTGACCGCCTCGGCCGGGGTGAGCCTGCACGAGCTGATGACGGCCCTGGTGCCGCGCGGCTGGTTCGTGCCCGTCAGCCCCGGCACCCGTCACGTCACCGTCGGCGGCGCCGTCGCGGCCGACGTGCACGGCAAGAACCACCACCGCGACTCCTCCTTCGGCGCCCACCTGCGCTCGCTCACGCTGGTCACGGCCGACGGCGCGGTGCGCACGCTCACCCCGGACGAGCCGCTGTTCCACGCCACCGTGGGCGGCATGGGGCTGACCGGCGTGGTGTGCGAGGCGACGTTCGGCTGCGTGCCCGTGGCGAGCTCCCTCATGCGGGTGGACGTGCGGCGCACCGGCGACCTGGACGAGACGCTGGCCGCCATGGCCGACGACGACGACCGCCACCGCTACACGGTCGCCTGGATCGACCTGCTGGCGCGCGGGCGCCGGATGGGGCGCGGCGTGCTGACCAGCGGCGACCACGCCGAGCGTGGCGCCCGCGACTTCGCACCCCGCACCCTGCTGCGCGCCCCGCGCCGGGCCCCCGGCGGGCTGCTCAACGGCGTGAGCGTGCGGGCCTTCAACGAGGCGTGGTACCACAGGGCGCCCCGGCGGGCGAGCGTCGTGCAGGGGATCGCGCCGTTCTTCCACCCGCTCGACGCCGTCGAGGGCTGGAACCGCGTCTACGGCCCACGGGGCTTCGTCCAATACCAGTTCGTGGTGCCGTTCGGAGCCGAGAAGACGCTGCGGGAGATCGTCGGACGGCTGTCGTCGACCGGGACCGTGTCGTTCCTGACCGTGCTCAAGCGGTTCGGAGCCGGGTCCAGCGGGCTGCTGTCGTTCCCGATGCCGGGCTGGACGCTGGCCCTCGACATCCCGGCCGGGCAGCGCGGGCTGGGCCGGCTGCTGCGCGGCTTCGACGAGCGGGTCGCCGAGGCGGGCGGGCGCGTCTACCTGGCCAAGGACTCGCGGCTGCGAGCTGACATGATGGCCCGCATGTATCCCGGGCTGGACCGGTGGCGGCGGATCAGGGACGAGGCCGACCCCGCCGGGCTGTTCCGCTCCGACCTGGCCAGGAGGCTCGGCCTGTGAAGAACGCTCTGGGCGCGGTCGACACCGTGCTGCTGCTCGGCGGACGCAGCGAGATCGGGCTGGAGATCGTCCGGCTGCTGGTGGGGCTGGGCGCGAGCCGGATCGTGCTGGCGATGCGCGAGCCCGGCGGCCCGCCGCCCGCCGTGACGCCGAACGTCGAGCGGCCCGCCGGGGCGGCGCCGCCCGAGGTGCACGTGCTGCCGTTCGACGCGCTCGACGCGGCCTCCCACGGCGAGGTCTTCGACAAGGCCGTGGAGCTGGTCGGCGACCTCGACGTGGTGATCTCCGCGTTCGGCGTGCTGGGCAGCCAGGACGCCTACGACGCCGACCCGGCGGCGGCCATGACCGACGTGGCCGTCAACTACGGCGCGCACGTGTCGGCGGGCCTGCACGCGGCCCGGGTGCTGCGCCGCCAGGGCCACGGCACGCTCGTGGTGCTGTCGTCGGTGGCGGGCGCGCGGGTGCGCCGGGCCAACTTCGTGTACGGGTCGGCCAAGGCCGGGCTCGACGGGTTCGCGCAGGGGCTCGGCGACGCGCTGCACGGCACCGGGGCCCGGGTGCTGATCGTGCGGCCGGGGTTCGTGATCGGGCGGATGACCGAGGGGCTGACGCCGGCGCCGCTGTCGTCGACGCCCCGGCAGGTGGCGCTGGCCACGGTGCGGGCGCTGCGTGAGGGCCGGGCGAGCGTGTGGGTGCCTCCGGCGCTCGGGCCGGCGTTCGGCCTGATGCGGCTGCTGCCCCGCGCGCTCTGGCGCCGGATGCCGCGTTAGAACCCGTTCCACAGAACCCCGTGTAGTCGAACCGCGGAGTAGAACACGTTGCAGTTGGCGGGGTCGCGGCTTATCGTCGAGCCATGCGGACCCGGGTCACGGACATGTTCGGAATCGACCTCCCGATCTTCGCTTTCAGCCACTGCCGGGACGTGGTGGCGGCCGTCAGCCGCGCCGGAGGGATGGGCGTGCTCGGCGCGCTCTACTTCACCCCGGAAGAGCTCGAACAGGAGCTCAAGTGGATCGACGACCACGTGGACGGCAAGCCGTACGGCGTCGACGTGGTCATGCCCGCCTCCTACGAGGGCGCCGACTTCGCGCCCGAGGAGCTCGTCGGCCGCCTCCAGGGGATGATCCCGCAGGGGCACCGGGAGTTCGTCGACGGCCTGCTGGCCGCCCACGGCGTGCCGCCGCTCGGCGAGGACGCCGACGCCGGCCGGGTGCTGCTCGGCTGGACAGACGCCACCGCCCGCCCGCAGGTCGAGGTCGCGCTGCGGCACCCGATCGCGCTGCTGGCCAACGCGCTCGGCCCGCCGCCCGCCGACATCGTCGAGCTGGCCCACGCGCACGGCGTCAAGGTCGCCGCGCTGGCCTCCACGCCCCGCCACGCGCTCAAGCAGGTCGAGGTCGGCGTGGACGTGGTCGTCGCGCAGGGCACCGAGGCCGGCGGCCACACCGGCGAGATCTCCACCATGGTCCTCATCCCGCAGGTGGTCGACGCGGTCGACGTGCCCGTGCTGGCGGCGGGCGGGATCGGCAACGGCCGCCAGATGGCCGCCGGGCTGGCGCTCGGCGCGGAAGGCGTGTGGACCGGCTCGCTCTGGCTCACGGTCGAGGAGGCCGACACGCCGGAGATGGCCAAGCGGCGCATCCTGGAGGCCACCTCCCGCGACACGGTCCGCTCCCGGAGCTGGACGGGCAAGCCCGCCCGCCTGCTCAGGAACGAGTGGACCGACGCCTGGGAGTCGGCCGGGTCGCCGGGCACGCTGCCGATGCCGCTGCAGTTCATGCTGGTGTCGGACGCGCTGCGGCGCATCGGCCGCTCCGACGCCGCGGAGCTGGCCACGTTCCCGGCGGGCCAGATCATCGGCATCACCAACCAGGTCCGCGCCACCAAGGACGTCGTCTTCTCCCTCGTCGAGGAGTACGCCGACGCCCTGGAGCGGCTGGAGCGCATCACCCGCGACTGAGCGGCGCGTCAGCGGCCCCGGTAGACGGGCGGGCGCTTCTCGCGGAAGGCGAGCGTGCCCTCCTTGGCGTCCTCGGAGCCGATGACCGGCCAGCCGAGCTCGTCGGAGACCTTGAGCGCCTCGGGCTCCGGCAGGCCGAGCGTGTCGCGGTAGGCGCGCAGGATGGCCTGGACGGCCAGCGGGCCGCTGGCCGCGACGTCGGCGGCCAGCTTCAGCGCCTCGGGCAGCGCCTGCCCGTCGGGGACGACGCGGTTGACCAGCCCCATCGACAGGGCCTCGGCGGCGGTGACGGCCCGCCCGGTCAGCAGGAGGTCCATGGCGTGACAGTACGGGATCTGCCGGGGCAGCCGGATCGCGCTGCCGCCCATCGGGAACAGCGCGCGCCTGGCCTCGAACAGGCCGAGCGTGGCCGACTCGGCGACGACGCGCAGGTCGGTGCCGACCAGCAGCTCGGTGCCCCCGGCCACGGCGTGGCCCTCGACGGCGCTGATGATCGGCTTGGTGGGCAGGTCGGCGCGCAGCAGGCCCTTCCAGTGGTAGTCGGCGATCTTCGCGCCGCGCGCCTGGACCTCGGGGTCCTGCGGCGGCCGGCCCATGGCCTTGAGGTCGGCGCCCGCGCAGAACGTGCCCTGCGCGCCGGTCAGGACGGCGACGCGGACGGACGGCTCGGCCGACACGTACGCCCATGCGCTCGCCAGGCCGATCAGCATGTCCGACGACAGCGCGTTGCGGGCCTCGGGGCGGTCCATGGTGACGACGACCACGTGGCCGTCCCGTTCGACGCGGCAGTGGGGGGTGCTGATCGGCAGCGATTCCACGGACACCTCCTGAAATCAAGCGCTTGCTCCCACATTAGCGGCGGGTTACGCTCCCGGAAAGAAACGAGAACAGGTTCTCGTTTGTCTGCGCCCGGGTGAGGAGTTCCGATGGGCACGCTCGGTTTCTGGAGACTGGCGCAGGCGGACCCCGGCTGGGTCGCCGCCGTGGACCCCGACGGCACGGAACATCGCGCCGGTGACCTGCTGGCCAGGGCGAACCGGCTGGTGCACGGCCTGCGCGAGCTCGGGCTGCGACCCGGCGACGGCTTCTGCGGGCTGGTGCCCAACGGGGCCGACGGCCTGGTGCTCTACCTGGCCGCGTTACAGGCGGGCTGGTACTACACGCCGATCAACTGGCACCTGACCGGCCCGGAGATCGCCTACATCCTGGCCGACAGCGAGGCCCGCGCGTTCTTCGCGCACCCGCGCTACGCGGCCGAGGCCGCCCGCGCCGCCGAGGCCGTCGACCCCGGCAGGTGCTTCGGCGTCCCGGAGCTCCCCGGCTTCCGCCCGCTGAGCGACCTGACCGACGGCAGGCCGGACACCCTGCCCGGCGACCGGACGGCCGGCGCCACCATGCACTACACCTCCGGCACCACCGGCCGGCCCAAGGGCGTGCGCCGCCCGCTCAGCGGCCTCGACCCCGACGACGCGGCCGAGCTGATGACGTTCCTGCCCGGCCTGTTCGGCATCACGCCCGGCCGCCCCAACGCCCACCTGGTCACCTCGCCCGGCTATCACACGGCCGTCACCCAGTTCGGCGGCACCGCCCTGCACATGGGCCACACCCTCGTGTACATGGACCGGTGGGACGCCGAGGAGATGCTGAGGCTCTGCGAGCGCCACCGGGTGACGAACTCGCACATGGTCCCCACGCACTTCAAACGCCTGCTGTCGCTGCCCGCGGAGACCCGGGGCCGCTACGACCTGTCGTCGCTGAGGTGGATGATCCACGCCGCCGCGCCCTGCCCGGTGCCGGTCAAGCGGGCGATGCTGGACTGGTGGGGCGACTGCGTCTACGAGTACTACGCGGCCACCGAGGGCGGCGGCACCCTGGCCACCCCCGCCGACTGGAAGGCGCACCCCGGCACCGTCGGGCGGGCCTGGCCGATCAGCGAGCTGCTCGTCGTCGACGACGCGGGCGACCCGGTGCCCACCGGCACCCCGGGGACCATCTACATGAAGATGATGGGCGCCTCCTTCGAGTACAAGGGCGACCCGGCCAAGACCGAGGCGAACCGGCTCAAGGACTACTTCACCGTCGGCGACATCGGCTACCTGGACGAGGACGGCTTCCTGTTCCTGTGCGACCGCAAGGCCGACATGATCATTTCGGGCGGGACCAACATCTACCCCGCCGAGATCGAGAACGAGATCATCGTCCACCCCAAGGTCGCCGACGTGGCCGTCTTCGGCATCCCGGACGAGGAGTGGGGCGAGCAGATCAAGGCCGTCGTCGAGCCCGCCCCCGGCGCCGAACCCGGGCCCGAGCTGGCCCGGGAGATCCTGGCCTCGCTGGAGGGCCGGCTGTCGCGGATGAAGTGGCCCAGGACCGTCGACTTCATCGCCGAGATGCCCCGCGAGCCCAACGGCAAGCTGCTCAAACGCAAGCTCCGGGCGCCCTACTGGGAGGGACACGAGCGTGCCATCTGACGAGCCGCTGACGGCCGAGCACGTGCTGGAGTTCCCCGGCGGCTACACGCGCACCACCGGGCCGGTGATCGGCCGGTTCCTGACCGAGCTGCGCGCCGGGCGGCTCGTCGGCGTGCGCACCGCCGAGGGCCGGGTGCTGGTGCCGCCGCTGGAGTACGACCCCGCGACCGGCGAACCGGTCACCGGCGAGTACGTCGAGGTCGGGCCCGCCGGGACCGTCACGGCCTGCGCCTGGGTGCCCGAGCCGCTGGACGGCCACCCGCTGGACCGGCCGTTCGCCTGGGCGCTGATCAAGCTGGACGGGGCCGACACGGCGCTCGTGCACGCCGTGGACGCGGGCAACCCCAAGGCCGTCGCCGCCGGGACCCGGGTGTGGCCGGTGTGGCGCGGCGAACGCACCGGTCACATCACCGACCTCTCCTGCTTCGCGCCGGAGGTGACGAAGATCGTCTCACCGGTGCGGAGCGCGTACACGCTCAGGGCGGGCGGGGCGCTCGGCGTCTTCCTGGAGGGCATCGGGCGCGGCGTGTTCGTCGGCGGGCGATGCGGCGGCTGCGGCAAGGTGTACGTCCCGTACCGGCTGTCGTGCCCGGAGTGCGGCCTGCGGATCGCCGAGCGGACCGAGCTGCCCGGCACCGGCACCGTCACCACCTTCGCGATCAACAACCTGCCCGACCCGCGCGCCCCCGAGGTGCCGTTCGTGTCCGCGTACATCCTGCTCGACGGCGCGGACGTGCCGATGATCGCGCTCGTCGGCGGGGTGCCCGCGCACGAGGTGCGCCACGGCATGCGGGTGCGCGCCGTATGGGTCCCCGAGGACGAGCGGACGCCGTCGATGGCCAGCGTGCGGTGGTTCGCCCCCACCGGCGAGCCGGATGTGGAGCTGTCATGAGAAGGGTGGCGATCGTCGCCTTCGCCCAGAGCGAGCACACCGACCACGACACCGGGCTGGCCGAGCCGGAGCTGATCCTGCCCGTGATCGACGCGGTCAAGGCGGCCACCGGGCTCAGCCGGTTCGGCTTCACCTGCTCCGGGAGCTGCGACTACCTGGCGGGCGCGCCGTTCTCGTTCGTCTCGGCCCTCGACGCGCTCGGCGCCTGGCCGCCCATCTCCGAGAGCCACGTCGAGATGGACGGCGCCTGGGCGCTGTACGAGGCATGGGTGCGGCTCCAGCACGGGGACGTGGACAGCGCGCTGGTGTACGGCTTCGGCAAGTCCACGCCCGGCGATCCGCGCACGCTCATGACCCTGCAGCTCGACCCGTACTACCTGGCGCCGCTCGGGCTCGACCAGGTGTCCTACGCGGCGCTGCAGGCGTCGGCGGCGGGCGTGCCGCGCGCGGAGCTGGACGCGATCGTCCGGCGCAGCCGGGCCGACGGGCGGCGCAACCCGTACGCGCTCGACCTGCCCGACGAACTGGCCGCCGACCCCGTCGCGGGGCCGGTGCTGGCCTGCGACGTGGCTCCCGTGACCGACGGCGCGGCCGCGGTCGTGCTCGCCGCCGGCGACCTGGCCGCCGAGCTGTGCGAGCGGCCCGCGTACGTGACCGGCATCGCGCACCGCATCGAGCCGCACTACCTCGGCCTGCGCGACCTGTCCAGGTCCGCGTCCGCCGCCGACGCCGCGCGGGCCGCCGGGGTCGGCAAGGGGCCCGTCGAGGTGGCCGAGCTGCACGCGCAGTTCGCGCACGAGGAGCCCATCCTGCGCCGCGCCCTGGAACTGCCGGACGACACGGTGATCAACCCGTCGGGCGGCCCGCTCGCCGCCAACCCCGTCATGGCCACCGGCCTGATCCGCATCGGCGAGGCCGCCCGCCGCGTCCACGACGGCACCGCCCGGCGCGTCGTCGGCCACGCCGCCGGCGGGCCCTGCCTGCAGCACAACCTCGTCACCGTCCTGGAGGCATGATGGCGCAGCGCTGCGCGGTGATCGGCGTCGGGCAGACGCACTACACGACCAAGCGCCGGGACGTGTCCATGGCCGGGCTGGTGCGCGAGGCCGCGCTGCGCGCGCTGGAGGACGCCGGGCTGACGTTCAAGGACATCGACGCGGTCGTCATCGGCAAGGCCCCCGACCTGTTCGAGGGCGTCATGATGCCCGAGGCGTACCTGGCCGACGCGCTCGGCGCCGCCGGCAAGCCGATGATGCGCGTGCACACCGCCGGCAGCGTCGGCGGCTCCACCGCCCTCGTCGGCGCCGGGCTCGTCCAGGGCGGCGTGCACGAGCGGGTGCTCGTCGTCGCCTACGAGAAGCAGTCCGAGTCCAACGCCACCTGGGCGCTGTCCACGCACCTGCCGTTCAGCTCCTCCCTCGTCGTCGGCGCGGGCGGCTACTTCGCCCCGCACATCCGCGAGTACATGCGCCGCACCGGAGCCCCCGGCCACATCGGCACGCTCGTGGCCGTCAAGGACCGGCTCAACGCGCTGCGCAACCCGTACGCGCACCTGAAGATCCCCGGCATCGACCGGGCGATGGTCGAGTCCACCCCCATGCTGTGGGAGCCGATCCGCTACCTGGAGACCTGCCCGTCCAGCGACGGCGCCTGCGCGCTCGTGCTGTCGTCCGAACGCGCCGCCACCGGCACCCCCGCCTGGGTGCACGGCGGCGCCATGCGCTCCGAGCCGATCTTCCGTGCCGGGCGCGACACCGTCAGCCCGCAGGCGGGCAAGGACTGCGCCGCCGACGTCTACCGGCAGGCCGGCGTCACCGACCCCCGGCGGCAGATCGACGTCGCCGAGGTGTACGTGCCCTTCTCCTGGTACGAGCCGATGTGGCTGGAGAACCTGGGATTCGCCGCCGAGGGCGAGGGCTGGAAGCTGACCGAGTCGGGCGCCACCGCGCTCGACGGCGACACCCCGTGGAACCCCTCGGGCGGCGTCCTGTCCAGCAACCCGATCGGCGCGTCCGGGCTGATCCGGTTCGCCGAGGCGGCGCTCCAGGTGCGCGGCGCGGCGGGGGAGCACCAGGTGGACGGCGCCCGGCTGGCGCTCGGCCACGCCTACGGCGGAGGAGCCCAGTTCTTCGCGATGTGGATCGTCGGACGGGAGAAGCCCTGATGGAGTTCAACCACGCTGACCTGTACGAAGGGCTCGCGGACGCGATCGGGGACCGGGTCGCCGTGGTCTGCGGCGCCGAACGCCGCACCTACGCCGAACTCGACGCCGAGGCCAACCGGCTCGCCCACCACCTGAAGGACCTCGGCGTCCGGCCCGGCGAGCACGTCGGCATCCACCTGTGCAACGGCGTCGAGTACGTCGCCGGGCTGCTGGCCGCCCTCAAGATCCGGGCGGTGCCCGTCAACGTCAACTACCGCTACGTCGAGGCCGAGCTGCTCTACCTCTACCGCGACTCCGACATCCGGGCGCTGCTCTACGACGTGGAGTTCGACGCCCGGGTGGCCGCCGTCGCCGGCGACGCGCCCCGGCTGGAGCACCTGATCGCCGTCGGCGGGTCGTCGGCCGTCCCGCACGCGGTCCCGTACGAGGAGGCGTTACGCGCCGGGCGGCCCGAGCGCGGGTTCGGGCCGCGCTCCGGGCAGGACGTGTACATCATCTACACCGGCGGCACCACCGGCCTGCCCAAGGGCGCCATGTGGCACGTCGAGGACCTGTTCATGGCCTTCGGCGGCGGCAACCCGTACGGCGAGCCGCGGGCCACGCCCCGCGAGGTGGTGGAGGAGGCCACCAGGACCGCCCCGATGATCATGATGGCGGCGCCGCCCCTCATGCACGGCGCCGCCCAGATGGCCACGTTCATCACCTGGTGGATGGGCTCCACCATGGTGTACGTGCGCAAGTTCCACGCCGCCGAGGTGTGGCGGACCGTCGAACGCGAGCGCGTCTTCACCCTCAACATCACCGGCGACGCCATGGCCAGGCCGCTCGCCGAAGCCCTGGAGGCCGGCTCGTACGACGTGTCCTCGCTGTGCGTCGTCAGCTCCACCGGCGCCATCCTCAGCGGGGCGGTGCGCGACCGGCTCCAGGAACTGCTGCCCAACGTGATCATCCTCGACAACTTCGGCTCCACCGAGTCCGGCTACACCGCCTCCGGCATCGCCGGCTCCTCGCCCGAGACCGGGCTGCGCTACCGGCCGAACGCCACCGCCGGGCTGGCGGTGCTCGACGACAAGCTGCGCCCCGTCACGCCCGGCTCCGGCGAGCTCGGCACCGTGGCCAAGGCCGGGCGGATCGCGTTCGGCTACTACAACGACCCCGGCAAGACCGCCCGCACCTTCGTCACCGACTCCGCGGGCACCCGCTGGCTGCTGACCGGCGACCTGGCCAGCGTCGAGCCGGACGGCACCGTCAACGTGTTCGGCCGCGGGTCGCAGTGCGTCAACACCGGGGGCGAGAAGGTCTTCCCCGAGGAGGTGGAGGCCGTGCTCAAGGGGCATCCCGCCGTCTTCGACGCCGTCGTCACCGGCGTGCCCGACGAGCGGTGGGGCAGCAGGGTCGCCGCCGTGATCGAGCCCCGGCCCGGCCTGCACGTCACCGAGGCCGAGCTCGACGCCCACTGCCGGCGGCTGCTGGCCGGCTACAAGGTGCCGCGCGCGTGGGCGTTCGTCGCCGAGATGATCCGCTCCCCGGCCGGCAAGGCCGACTACCGGTGGGCCAAGCAGGTGCTCACCGGAGGGTGATCACTGGGTATCGGTAGCGCGCAGCACCGTCTCGCGCACCCCGGCGGCCATGGCACGCAGCGGTGCCACGCGGTCCGCCTGCTCCGGGGGCACCCGCTCCTGCTCCGCCAGCGACCAGCCCGCCGCGTCCAGCGCCGCCCCCGGCCGGTCGAGCGCCACCAGCCCCGCCGCCAGATACGCGTACGTCAGCGCCGACGTCGCCGGGTCGTCAGGCTCGTCGCACAGGTCGGCCGCCCGCTCCAGCAGCGCCACCGCCTCCGCCGTCCGGCCCGCCTCCAGCAGCGCGATCCCGTACAGCGCCGCCGCCCGGCCGCCGCCCGGCACGTCCGCCGCCCGCGCCAGCACCGTCAGATCCGGCCGGCCCAGCTCGTGCAGCAGCCCGCCCAGCCGCCCCAGCGCCGCGCCCAGCTCCGCCCCGTAACGGGCCGGATCGCACGCGGCCAGGCACTCCAGCACCCGCACCGCCAGCTCCGCCCCGTCCGCCGCCGTCTCCGGATCGCCGACGACCTCCGTTACCGCCGCGTACGTCTCCAGGCAGCGCCCCAGCAGCTCGTACGCCTCCGCGCCCGCCCGCACCGGGACGTCACGCTCCAGCGCGGCGGCGTGGTCCGTCAACGGCGGCAGCAGCTCGGCCATCGCCTCCGCCAGCCGCGCCCGCTCCCCGGGGCCGCCGCGCGAGGCGGCCTCGAACGCCACCCCGAGATAACCGGCCAGCTCGCCCAGCACCTCCAGGCCGCCCGCCGGACCCTCCAGCGCCCGCCCGTAGAACGCCGCCGCCTCGGCCGGCTCGCCCTGGTCCACGTACCGCCCGCCCAGCCGCAGCAACGCGAGCCGGTGCGTCGCCGCGACCTCGGGAGCCACCGGGACCTGCTCGTCGAACAGCCCCGACAGCAGGGTCGTCCCGCGCACCAGCTCCACCGCCGCCCGCTCACCGTCGCCGAGCAGGCTCCGGCACAGGCCGCTGAGCTGCAGGCACGTACCGGCCAGCACCTCACGGCCCACCGGCGGCAGCACCGCCAGCGCCGCACCGGCCGCCTCCAGCGCCCCCTCCAGATCGCCCCTGGCCAGCCGGATCCCGCCGCGCAACCGCAACGCCCCGGCCAGCGCCGCCACCCCCACCCCGGCGGGCACCCCCCACTGCCTCGACTCCCGCGACGGCTGCTCCACCTGGGCGCGCAGCAGCTCGACCAGCCGGTCCGCGGCAGCCTCCGCCTCCGCGTCGCGGCGCGTCCTGGACAGCGCCGTGGCCGCCAGCACCAGGCGCTCCACCAGCTCCAGCCGCACCTCCGGCCCGCACGCCGCCACCGCCGCCGTCAGGTGCGGCACCGCCTCCTCGTCCCGGCCCAGCGCCACCAGCGACCGGCCCAGCGCCGCCGCCACGTCCCCGGCCAGTCCCGTACGCGCCTCCGCAGGGACGTACCGGTCGAGCAGCTCGGCGGCCTGCTCCGCCAGCACCACGCCGTCCGCCGGGCGGCCCGTCGCCGCCCACGTCCAGGCGAGCCTGGCCTGCACCGCGACATGCTCGCGCACGTCGCCGTCGCCGCGCCGGTGGTCGGCCAGCTCCCGTTCGGCCTTGGTCACGTCCTCCTCGGGGCGCACGCTCGGCACCAGGTTGATCAGCGCCGGCGGAGGCGGCGCCGCCTCCGCCTCCCGGCCCCGCTCCACGGCGGCGAGCACGTCCACCCGCCGCTCGCCCCGCTCCCGGTACAGCTCCGCGGCCCGCTCCAGGTACGCCGTGCCGTCGACGTTGCGGCCCAGCTCCAGCAGGCACATGCCGAGCAGCCGCGCCCCCCTCGCCGACAGGCCGCCGCCGGTCGCCGCCTCGCGCAACGGCTCCAGCGCCTCCTCCGCGCGCCCGTCACCCAGCAGGCACTCGCCCAGGTCGAGCAGCCGCCGTACGAGCTCGGGCCGATGCCCGTCCGGCTCCGTCACCACCAGCGCCCGCAGGCACGCCACGGCCTCGGCCGCGCTCGCGGCCGCCTCGCCGTAGCGGCCCCGGTCCGCGTACAGCCCGGCCAGCTCCCCGGCCGCCGACGCCAGCTCCGCACCCAGGCCCGGCTCCCGCGCGGCCGCCCCGCGCAGCCTCGCCACCGCCTCGGCCGCCGGGACCAGCGCCCCGTCCGCCTTCCCCAGCCGCCCGGCCACCCGCCGCAACGCCCGCCACACACCCTCGTCCGCCGCCTCCGGCAGGGCCCGCGTGGCGGCGACCGCCAGCGCCGTCCCGAGCTCCCTCAGCCTGCCCTCGTCCAGCGCCATCCCGGGCCCCAGCGGCGCCGGCCCGTCCGTCATGCACCCGGCCCGGCCCGCGCCGGTGCGGGCGAGCAGCACGTCTCCGACGGCCCCGGCCAGCTCCACGTCCCCGCCCGCCGCCGCGAACGCCGCCACCGCCTCCCCGAGCCGTCCCGCCCCGAGCAGCGCACACGCCAGGTTGTACTGCGCTCCGGCGGCCTGCCCGGCATACCCGGCCTCCACCTCGGCCAGCCGCCGAAACCGCCCCGCCTCCTCCCGCGCCACATCCACCGGGGTAGGGGCGCCCACCGCTTCCCGCGCTGCGGGCTCCGGGGGCGGCGCGTCCGTTGCCTCGGGCGCTCGCTCGTGCGGCGGCCTCTCCCGGGGTGCGGCCGGTGGGTGCCCGGTGGCCGTCTCTCGTGCTCGTCCGGGTGGTGCGGGCTCGCGTGACGGCGTCTCCCCGGGTGGGGTGGTCAGGAGGAGGCAGGCGGCGTGGTTGAAGAGGGCCTGGGCGACCGGGTGGCTGTCCGGGGGTGTGGTGGCGAAGGTCTCGACGGCCTCCGCCGCGGCGGCGGTCGCCTCCGGGAGCCTGCCCAGGGCCGCCAGCCGGACGGACAGGTCCGACAGGGCGGCGGCCAGCTCGGCAGGGTCGCCGCCGGCGCGCAGCGACTCGGCGCGCAGCTCCGCCAGCGTGGCCTCCAGCGCCCGGAGCCCGAGCTGCCCGGGCGGGCCCGGCGGCACCGCCATCGCCGCCCGGGCCAGCGCGGGCTCGTCGCGTAACGCCCGCACGGCCGCGTCCAGCAGGTCGCCGAGCTGCTCCCCGGGACCGGTGGCCGCCTCGACCGCCATCCGGTCGAGGCGGCCGGTCAGCAGGGCCAGCAGCGCCTCCCGGACCCGCGCGTCGCCGCACGCCGCCCGCAGCACCGCGAGCATCCGCGCCAGGTGCCCGGCCGTGCGCGTCGGGTGGTCGTGCAGGGCGAGCACCAGGTCGGTGAGCTCGTCGACGCCGCCGAGCAGCCGTTCGGCCACGACCGCCGAGGCGGGCCCGTCGTCGTCGAACCCCGCCGCGCCCGGCACCACGGACAGCAGCGCCCGCCGCTCGCCGGGGGCCGGTGCGGTCAGCGTGACGACCGCCGCCGCCTGACGCCAGGCCGGGTCGCCGTGCCTGGCCTGCTCGTGTTCGAGGAGCCGCTCGACGGGGTCGCCGCCGGGCTCGGGGGCCAGTCCCCGTACGCGCATCAGCGCGGCGACGTGCACCTGGAGCGGCCGGTCCGGCTCGTCCTCGCGCGCCTGCGGGTGCCGGTGGGCGGGCCGCTCGTCGCCCACGACGAAGAACCGGCCCGGGGCGGGCTGGTCCTGCCGGGGCGCGGGCGGGGAGCTCACCTGGGCGGAGTGCAGGGTGAAGGCGTGGGTGGCGGCGGTGGCATGGGCGGTGCGTTCGACCGGGCTGAGCGGCCGGGCGTCGAGGTGGATGGCGGTGCGGGTGAGGTGCTTGAGCAGCCCGCCGGCCGCCGCGTCGAAGCGCTGCCACCAGTCGGGCCCGGCGTGGGCCCGTGCCACGAGGAGGACGCGTACGCGAGGGTTGTGCGGGTGGGCGGCCAGCCGCCGGATCAGCTCGCCGGGCAGGGCGGCCGACGGCTCCGGGAGGTCGACGACCAGGAGCGTCGGGCCCAGGGCGTCCAGCGGGACGGCCGGGCCGGACAGGGGCGGGAGGCGGAGGAATCCGGTGTCCCAGCCGATGGAGCCGAGCTCGTCGCAGAGCTCGGCGGCCAGGCGGGTCTTGCCGGTGCCGCCCGCGCCGGTCAGGACCGCGATCGAGAGGCGGTCGGGGCTCGCGGCCCAGCTGCGCAGCGTGGCCAGCTCGTGGGTACGGCCGAGGAACGGGACGACGGCGTGGCGCGGGGCGAGCAGCGCCCAGTCGGGGGAGCCGGGCGGCAGCTCGTCGAGGGCGGACAGCAGCAGGTCGGGCAGGAGGAGGCCGGGCTCGCCGGTCAGCTCCTCGACCTGCTCGGGCCGTACGCCTGCCAGCTCGCGGAACCCGGCGTCGGCGAGCAGCGCGGCGACGGGCACGATGTCCAGCCGGCGGTGGGCGTGCCCGGAGCGGCCGGCGCGCACGACGCCGAGCACCTGCCGGCCGTGAGCGCCGACGAGCGCGGCTCCCGAGAGCCCGAGCCAGTCCGGCAGCGCCACGTCCGCGCCGCCGGGCGCCTCGGCGGGGGGCACGGCGGAGGGCACGGCGGGGGGCACGGTCCAGCCGGTCACGGTGGCGGTGGGCGGGCCCCAGCCGGGGATGCCGTCGAGGTGGCCGGTTGCCGTGATCATGGGGCGGTGGCCGTTCGGGTGGGTGGGGTGGTCGCCGTTGGGGTGGGCGCGCGGGTGGTCGTCGCGGCTGTGGGCGAGGGCGTAGCCGTACGCGACGCAGGGCAGGCCGGCCTGCCGGGTGGCGGCCCAGCGGACGTGGTCGATGCCTGGCACGTTCCGCCAGGGCGCGTCGGGGACGCGGAGGAGGGCGGCGTCGGTGCTGCCGCGCCCGCGCCATACCTGCTCGGCCTCGGCCCACCAGGGCCAGCGCGAGGAGCGCACCTGGCAGGGGGACTCGGGGTCGCGCGCCGAGGTCAGCACGAGGTCGGGGCCGATCACGTACCCGGATCCGGTCGCGCCGACGAGGTCGTCGTGACCGGAGTAGACCTCGACGACCCGCTGGAGCCCGAGGCTGTGCGGTGGCCTGTGCATGGGGCCCGCCTCTTCGCTACATGCCGTCCGAAGTGTCGTCCATGACGAGGGTGTCACCCTTTCCGGCCGCTGCGAAGGCGGTGGCGGGGTGACATGGGGTTCGCCGATGGCGGGTGCCGCGCAGAAACGCCTGAGCCCCCGCCACCCGCTCACTATGGCACTAGAGACACGAAATTTCCGGCTTGTCGCTCTTCTTCGCCGCCTGGCGATCATTCGGGAAGAGGCATGTCACCCGGCGGCTACATCCGCTACGCCTTCTCGCCGGTGAGCCAGGCCGCCAGCCCCAGGTAGACCAGCCCGCTGCCCACGTCGAGCCGCCGCCGCGCCCGGGCCGAGCCGCGCACGTAACCCGCCAGGGCCGACGACAGCAGCGCGTACGTGCCGTCACTGGCCATGCCGAGCACCATCCAGATCAGCCCCAGCACCAGCATCTGCGGCGCGACCGGCCCGGCGGACGGGTCGGTGAACTGCGGCAGGAACGCCAGGAAGAAGATGGCCGTCTTCGGGTTGAGCACGTTGACCACGAACCCCTCCCAGAACATCCGCCGCCTGGACTGCTCCGGCACCGCCACGGCCTCCTCGCCGCCGCCCCGGCGCACCAGCTTGCGCAGCCCGAGCCAGACCAGGTAGGCGACGCCCGCGTACTTGACGACGGTGAAGGCCGTCGCCGAGGCCGCCAGCAGGGCGCTGACCCCGAGCGTGGCGGCGACGACGTGCACCACGGACCCGGCGTGCACGCCCAGGACGGAGACGAGCCCCGCGGACCTGCCCTGGGCGACGCTGCGCGTGACGATGAAGAGCACCGCGGGCCCGGGGACCAGCAGCAGCGCGAGCGTGGCCGCGCAGAAGAGGGCGAGTGTCGTCAGATCCGGCATGCGGCCATCGTAGGAGGGCCCGTCAAAGGGTTTCCCGCAGTGCAGACCGCAGCGCAGACCGTGGTGCCGACCGCAGTGCCGACCGCAGTGCCGCCAGCAGTGCCTCGGTGGCCGGCGGGTGCGGCGGCTCGCCGTAGACGGCGGCGTAGACGTGCCTGGTCGAGCCCGGGATCGGGGTCGCCGACACCTCCGGGTGGCGGTGCGCGCGCAGCGCCAGCCCCGGCAGGACGGTGACGCCCATCCCGGCGGCCACCAGCGCCTGCACGGCCACGATGTCGTCGCTGGTGAACGTGATGTCCGGGGCGAATCCCGCCTTGTCGCACAGGTCGAGCAGATGGCTGCGGCACCGGTCGCACCCGGCGATCCACGTCGATCCGGCATGCTCTTCCAGCGTCCGGTCCGGGCCGGGCGAGACCAGGTAGCTCGGGTCGTCGAGCAGGTGGACCATCTGGATGCCGTTGTCCTCCGGCGCGGTGTCGTCGTAGCGGAAGATGACCGCGACGTCGACCCGCCCGGCCCGCAGCAGCTTGAGCGCCTCGGGCGGCTCGGTCTCGGTCAGGTGCAGCCGCAGCCCCGGGTGCTCGCGCCCGAGCAGCCCGGCCGCCACGGGGACGAACGTGCCGAGCGCCGACGGGAACGCCGCCAGCCGCACCCGCCCCGACCGCAGCCCGACGTGCGCGGCCAGGTCGTCCTCGGCGGCGTCGAGCCGGCTCACGATGTCGGCGGCCCGCTCGGCCAGCAGCCGCCCCGCCTCGGTCAGCCGGATGCCGCGCCCGGCCCGCTGGATCAGCTTGGCCCCGGTCTCCGCCTCCAGCCTGGCCAGGTGATGGCTGACGGACGGCTGCGCGTAGTGCAGCTCCTTGGCCGCGGCCGTGAGCGATCCCTTCCTGGCGACCGCCAGCAGGACGCGAAGCCGCACGACATCAAGCATCCATCAACCGTACCTATGAATGAGCCTCATTACTTCTGTTGGACCTATCGATGCCGCCGTAGGACCGTGGAGAAAAGGAGGCAAACCATGAAGACGACCCTGCGTCCCGGGCTCGGCGAGCTGGTGCCGGGCATCCGCGCGATCACCGACCGCGGCCTCGGCCGCCGCGAGACCGCGTTCGCGGTCGCCGACCTGCTGCGCGACGGGCTCCCCCCGCTGGACATCCTCACCGAGGAGGAGCGCGCCGGCTCACCCGACGGGTACGTGTCCCGCGTGCTGCACGCGCAGGACGCATTCTCGGTCGTGGCGGTCGTCTGGCGGCCCGGCCAGGACACCGTCATCCACGACCACGTCTCGTGGTGCGCGTTCGGCGTCCTCAGCGGCGTCGAGCACGAGACCCTCTACCGGGACATGGGCGACCACCTGCTGGAGATCGGGCGCGCCGACAACCGGCCCGGCGAGGTCAGCGGCTTCGCGCCGCCCGGCGACATCCACAAGGTGCGCAACACCAGCGCCGAGGTCGGGGTGTCGATCCACGTGTACGGGGCCGACGTGAGCAGGCTGGGCAGCAGCGTCCGTCGCGTCTACGACCTGCCGGTCCGCGCGTCCTCGGCGGCCTCCCGGTCGTAGGCTTCGAGCCGGTCGGCCAGCGCGGCGGGCCGCGACAGCATGACGCTGTGGCTGCCGTCGATCTCGTCGGCCGTCACCCCGAGCCGCGCC
Organism: Nonomuraea sp. NPDC023979; assembly: GCF_040639085.1. Taxonomy (NCBI): domain Bacteria; kingdom Bacillati; phylum Actinomycetota; class Actinomycetes; order Streptosporangiales; family Streptosporangiaceae; genus Nonomuraea; species Nonomuraea sp. NPDC023979. The sequence goes on along the minus strand of NZ_JBEZZG010000002.1, from coordinate 239,216 downwards.
CGGGCCATCTCCCGCATGAACGGCGCCGGGAACCAGCGGTCGTCCCGGCAGAGCAGGAAGCGGGTCGGCACGTCCGGCCACCGCTCCAGCGGCCACGGCTCGACGAGCGCCTTGTCCGCGTGCGCCCGGTTGTGCCGCGACGCCTCGGCGGCCAGCTCGGGCGGCACGTCGTGCATGAACAGCGCCACCTCGTCGTCGATGTCCTTGTCGCCGAAGCCGGTGTTGGCCCACCAGGCGCCAGGCGCCTCCCCGGGCACGGGCACCATCGCGGCCAGCATCACCAGCAGGTCGGCCCCGGCCCGGTCGCACACCAGCGGCCCGACGAAGCCGCCCCACGAGTGCGCCACCACGGCCAGCCGCCCGGTGCTCTCCCCTGTGCCCTCCCCGCCGGCCTTCGGGGCCGCTCGCCGGATCGCTTCGGCCACGGTGTCCGCGTAGTCGCCGAGCCCGGCGTCCGGGTCCTCGATGGGCAGGTCGACGGCCACCGTGGTGTGGCCGCGCCGGCGCAGCTCGTCCTCCAGCAGGTGCCAGTACCACGCGCTGCAGCCGCCGCCGTGGATCAGTGCGAACGTCGTCACGCTCACTCCCGGCCGGCGATCGGCGCGGGCAGGCGGGTCTGGAAGTCCAGCACCCCGACCCAGGCGGGCCGGACCGCGATGCGGGCCATGCGCACGCCGGGCCGGTCCGCCTCGGCCACGTTCCTGGCGCCCTGCTCCGGGCCGGCGTAGCGGTGGTGGGCCAGGGCGTACTCCGGGACGATGCCCTCCCAGTCGGTCAACTCGGCCCGGCCCCGGATGAGCAGCACGTCGGGCGGCATCGTGTTGGCGTCGATGGTGATGGCGACGTCGGGCCTGGCGCGCAGCGCGGTGATCTTGGCCGCGCCGGCGAACGTGGCCATGACCAGCTCCTCGCCGTTCCAGTGGAACATCGTCGGGTAGACGCGGGGCGTGCCGTCGGAGGCGACGTAGGCGACCCTGGCCAGCTCCGTCGAGACGAGCAGGCTGCGGGCCACCTCGTGCTCCAGCAGCCTGAGGTCGCCCTGCGGCAGTGTGTTCAGGTCGGTCTCCATAGTCCTAAACTAGGACTAGCTGGTGCGAGTTGGCAAGGAGCCTGATGAGAACGTACGACGACCCCTGTGGCATCGCCCGCGCCCTCGACCACGTCGGCGAGCGGTGGGCGCTGCTGATCGTCCGCGAGCTGCTGCTCGGCCCCAAGCGCTTCACCGACCTGCGCGCGGGCCTGCCCGGCGCGAGCCAGAACGTGCTCTCCCAGCGTCTGCGCGAGCTGGAGGAGTCGGAGGTGGTGCGCCGCCGCAAGCTGCCGCCGCCCGCCGCGAGCCAGGTCTACGAGCTGACCGGCCTCGGCCGCGACCTGGAGCCCGTCGTGCTCGCGCTGGCCCGCTGGGGCAGCCGCACGCCGCTGCGCTCCGACCGGCCGCTCAGCCCCGACGCGCTCATGTACGCCCTGAAGTCCACCTTCGACCCCCGGGCCGCCGAAGGCTTCACCGGCAGCGTCGACCTGCGCCTCGGCGAGCAGCGCTTCCTGGCCGCGGTGGACGGCGGTCGGCTCACGCTGACCCGGGCGGCCGACGGGCAGGCCCCGGCCCAGGCCGTCCTCGACACCGACCCCGGCACGCTGCGCGCCGTCGTGTTCATGGGCGAGCCCTGCGACAGGATGGCCGTCCAGGGGGACAAGCAGGTCGCCGAGCGGTTCGTCCGGCTCTTCCCGCGCCCGGCGACGAGTTCCTGACCCCGCCGGAGTCCAATCCCCCGAACCGACACGGGAAGGACCCCGCCATGGAGACCCATCTCGACGAGCGCTTCAGCGCGCCGGGCGCCACCGCCACGCCGTGGGAGCAGGCCCGCGACGAGCTGGCCCGCGCGCAGACGTACTGGCTGTCGACCGTGCGGACGGACGGCCGCCCGCACGTCACGCCGCTGATCGCCGTCTGGCACGAGCGCGCGCTCTACTTCTGCACCGGCCCCGGCGAGCAGAAGGCCCGCAACCTGGAGACCAACCAGCGGTGCGCGCTCACGACCGGCGCCAGCACCCTGCGCGAGGGCCTCGACCTGGTCGTCGAGGGCGTCGCCGCCCAGGTGTCCGACCCCGGCCTGCTCCACGCGCTCGCCGCCGCCTACGTGGCCAAGTACGGCGAGGAGTGGCGCTTCGAGGTGCGCGACGGCGCCTTCCACAGCGAGGAGGGCGGCCGGGCGCTGGTCTTCGAGGTCGCCCCGGACAAGGTGCTCGGCTTCCGCAAGGGCGACTACGCCCAGACCCGCTGGCGCCCCTGACCCCTTGGGCTTCCCTAGACGCCGAGCGCCGAGGGGAGGCTGAGCTCGCGCAGGAACAGCGCCTCGGTGGTGGCCACCCGGCGCAGCTCCTCCAGGTCGAGCCGCTCGTTGGGCGCGTGGATGGCCGCGTCCTCGTCCTCGGCGCCGAACAGCAGGATCTCCGCCGCCGGGAACTGCTTGAGCAGCGTGTTGACCAGCGGGATGGAGCCGCCGGCGCCGACGTCGCGCGGCGGGCGGCCGAAGGCGCGCTCCATGGCGCGGTTGAGCGCCGAGCGGGCCTTGCCGCCGGAGTCGGCCTGGAAGCCGGAGCCCACGGTGAAGTCGCCGAACGACACCTTGACGCCCCACGGCGCCACCTGGCGCAGGAACTCCACGACCGCGTTGACCGTGGTCTTGGGGTCGCCCGCCGGGGGGACGCGGACGGTGACGCGGGCCCGCGCGACCGGCTGGACGGCGTTGACCGCGCCCGAGACGCTGGGCACGTCGAGGCCGGTCACGGTGATCGCGTAGGAGGCCCAGAGGCGGTCGGCGAGCGAGCCGGAGCCGACCAGCGAGACGCCGTCGACGACGCCGGCCGTCTTGCGGAACTCCTCCTCGGAGGGGCCCTGGCCGAGGAAGCTGCCGCGCGGCAGGCCGGGCACGCGGATGTCGCCGTTCTCGTCGTGGAGCGCGCTCACCATGCGCATCAGGGCGGCGAGCGCGTCGGGGGCGGCGCCGCCGAACGAGCCGCTGTGCACGGGCTCGCGCAGGGTGCGCACCTCCATCGTGAAGGCCGCCATGCCGCGCAGCGACGTGGTCACCGCGGGGTCGCCGACGCGCGGGTTGCCGGTGTCGGCGACCACGATGGCGTCGGCGCGCAGCAGGTCGGGGTTGCGCTCGACGAACGCCTCCAGCCGCTCGCCGGCGTACTCCTCCTGGCCCTCAATGATGACCTTGATGCCGACGGGGAAGCGGCCCTGGAAGGCGCGCAGGGCGGTGACGTGGGAGATGATGCCGGACTTGTCGTCGGCCACGCCCCGGCCGAAGAGCTGCCCGTCGATGAGGGTGGGCTCGAAGGGCGGGGTGCGCCAGGCGGCCGGGTCGCCGGCGGGCTGCACGTCGTAGTGGGCGTACAGCAGGACCGTGGGCATGCCGGGCGGGGCCGGCGATTCGCCGTAGACGGCGGGGAAGCTGCCCTCGACGGGGATCTGCTGCACGCGGGCCAGGCCGGTGCTGCGCAGCAGCTCCTCCACTGCCGCCGCCGCCGCGAGCACGGGCTCCTCGGGGTGCCCCGGGAAGGCCACGGAGGGGATGGCGGCCAGGCGCCTCAGTTCCTCGACGGACTGGGGCATGGCGGCCGCGACGGCGCTCTCGATCTGGTCAGGAGTCACGGGTGGGTCCCCCGGGGTCGTTCTCGATAGTTAACGTCTCATTGCATCACACAAGGCTTCACTGTGCGTGAAACCGGATGCTGCAACGGCTAATCTACCTGCGGATTTCGTAGTTGTTACATACCGGTTCTGCGGATCTCGGTTTTCTTGCAGAGTGTCGCGACGCATTCGCTTGGCAAAGCGCAGGTGAAGATGCAGACTGTGGGGAGGTCAGACACAAGGGAAGATAGCTATGACGCAGCCGGAAAACGACGTCCTGAAGGCCGCTCAGGACAACCTGTGGTTGCACTTCACGAGGCACAGCGCCTACCAGCAGTCCGAGGTCCCGACCATCGTCCGCGGTGAGGGCTCCTACATCTACGACATCAACGGCAAACGCTACCTCGACGGCCTGGCGGGACTCTTCGTGGTCCAGGTCGGCCACGGGCGCGGCGAGCTGGCCGAGGCCGCCGCCAAGCAGGCCCAGGAGCTGGCGTTCTTCCCCCTGTGGTCCTACGCGCACCCGAAGGCCGCCGAGCTGGCCCAGCGCCTGGCGGCGATGACGCCGGGCGACCTCAACCGCGTGTTCTTCACCACAGGCGGCGGCGAGGCCGTCGAGACCGCGTGGAAGCTGGCCAAGCAGTATTACAAGCTCGTCGGCAAGCCGCTCAAGCACAAGGTCATCAGCCGCCAGATCGCCTACCACGGCACCCCGCAGGGCGCGCTGTCGATCACCGGCATCCCGGCGTTCAAGCAGATGTTCGAGCCGCTGGTGCCCGGCTCGGTGCGGGTGCCCAACACCAACCACTACCGCGCCGACGAGATCACCGGCGTGCCGGGCATGACGCCCGAGCAGTACGGGATCTGGGCGGCCGACCGGGTGGCCAGGGCGATCGAGATGGAGGGCCCCGACACGGTGGCCGCCGTGTTCGCCGAGCCCGTGCAGAACGCCGGCGGCTGCTTCCCGCCGCCTCCCGGCTACTTCCAGCGGCTGCGCGAGATCTGCGACGAGTACGACGTGCTGCTCGTCTCCGACGAGGTCATCTGCGCCTTCGGCCGGCTCGGCACCATGTTCGGCGGCGAGAAGTTCGACTACGTGCCCGACATCATCACCTGCGCCAAGGGCATGACCAGCGGCTACTCGCCGATCGGCGCCATGATCGCGCACGAGCGGCTGTTCGAGCCGTTCAAGAACGGCGACCAGATGTTCGCCCACGGCTACACCTTCGGCGGCCACCCCGTCTCCGCCGCCGTCGCGCTGGCCAACCTGGACATCTTCGAGCGCGAGGACCTGCTCGGCCACGTCACCAGGAACGAGCCCGTGTTCCAGGCCACGCTCGACGGCCTGAAGGACCTGCCGATCGTCGGCGACGTGCGCGGCTCCGGCTACTTCTGGGGCATCGAGCTGGTCAAGGACAAGGCCACCAAGGAGACGTTCGACGCCGACGAGTCGGAGCGGCTGCTGCGCGGCTACCTGTCGCACGCGCTGTACGACGCCGGCCTCTACTGCCGGGCCGACGATCGCGGCGACCCGGTCATCCAGCTCGCGCCACCGCTGATCGCAGGACCGAAGGAGTTCGACGAGATCGGGTCGATACTCCGCTCGGTGCTCACGGAAGCGTGGGCGCGATTGTAGAAACCCCCCATCCGGTACGGCTCGCCGTACCGGATTTTTTGTTCCCGAAAGGAGCATCGCCCATGAAGATCGGCGTGCCGACCGAGGTCAAGAACCACGAATACCGCGTCGCGGTCACCCCTGCTGGCGTCCACGAGCTGGTCAACCACGGCCACAGCGTGACGGTCCAGCGCGGCGCGGGGCTCGGCTCGCACATCACGGACGAGGAGTACCTGTCGGCGGGCGCGAAGATCCGCGAGGGCGCCGACGCGGTCTGGGAAGAGGCCGACCTCGTCCTCAAGGTCAAGGAACCGATCGCGGAGGAGTACCACCGCCTGCGCGAGGGCCAGGTGCTGTTCACCTACCTCCATCTGGCGGCGTCGCGGCCGTGCACCGACGCGCTGCTGGCGGCGCGCACCACCGCGATCGCGTACGAGACGGTCCAGGAGGGCCGGGCGCTGCCGCTGCTCGCCCCCATGTCGGAGGTTGCGGGCAGGCTGGCGCCGCAGGTCGGCGCGTACAACCTGATGCGCTCCAACGGCGGGCGCGGCGTGCTGCCGGGCGGCGTGCCCGGCGTGGCCCCGGCCAAGGTCGTGGTGATCGGCGGCGGCGTCTCGGGGCTGAACGCGGCCCAGATCGCCGTCGGCATGGGCGCCGAGGTCACCGTCCTCGACACGAACGTCGACCGGCTGCGCTTCATCGACGCCGTCTACCAGGGCCGGCTGCGCACGCTGGTGTCGACGGCGTACGCGATCGAGCAGGAGGTGCTGCGGGCCGACCTGGTGATCGGCGCGGTCCTCATCCCCGGCGCGAAGGCTCCCACGCTGGTCAGCAACGAGCTGGTCTCGCGGATGAAGCCCGGCTCCGTGCTCGTCGACATCGCGATCGACCAGGGCGGGTGCTTCGAGGACTCCCGGCCGACCACCCACGCCAACCCCACTTACACGGTGCACGGCTCGGTCTTCTACTGCGTGGGCAACATGCCGGGCTCGGTGCCCAACACCTCCACGAACGCGCTGACCAACGCCACCCTCCCGTACGCGGTCAAGCTGGCGGACCTGGGCTGGCAGGAGGCGCTCGCCGCGGACGCGACCCTGGCGGGCGGCCTCAACACGCACGCCGGCACGCTCACCAACGAGCCGGTCGCCCAGGCGCTCCAGCTTCCGTACACGCCGGTGGCCGAGGTGCTGGCCGCCTGACCGAGCCGCGGGGCCGGTCGGCGGTGTTCACCGGCGGCGCGCCGAGCCGCCTCCGTCGCGGGCGGCGCCGGCCGTCCCGAGGCGGCGGCGCAGCTCGCGGGCCGTGGCCAGCACGTGCTCGATCTCGCCCGGGCTCGGCCACGGCCCGCTGCCGGGCCGCAGCAGCGTGCCGCGCACCGAGGCCAGGTGCTCGACCGCGCTGGCGTGCAGCCCGCTGCGGCTCACCAGCCAGCCGATCACGTCGGCGTGGTCGAGCAGCGGCCGGGTCATCAGGTCCCAGGTGCCGAGGATCTCCGTCAGCTCCGTCACCGACAGCCCGTGACCGCCCCGGCGGCCGGTGGCGGCGGCGGCCAGCTCGGCGCGGGCCACCAGCTCCGGCTCGGCGGGCCGGTCCCAGGCGGGCGGCGGCGGGTCGGCCAGCCACTCCTCGGCCTCGGCCGGCTTGCCCGCCGCCGTCAGCAGGCCGCCCAGCTCCACGGCCGCCCGGTGGTGCCCGGCCAGCGCCGCCTGGCGGAACCAGTGCTGGCCGCCGCCCAGGTCGCCGAACTCGGCGATGAGCAGCAGCGCGAAGTTGAACGCCGACTCGGCGTCGCCGCCCGCCGCGCCCCTGCCGAACCAGTGGCTGGCGCCCTGCGCGTCGTTCAGCTCCACGCAGACGAACCCGGCCATCCGCTGGTCCTCCAGCCGCCCCGCCCCGGCGGCCTGCTCGTACCAGCCGCGCGCGGTGCGCAGGTCGCGGCGCGACAGCGCGATGGCGCCGAGCTGCGAGGCGGCGCCCGGGTGCTCGCTCTTGGCGGCCAGCCGGTAGTAGCCCTCCGCGCCCTCGGGGTCGCGGCTGGCCTGGAGGAACAGGCCCAGGCAGTAGGCCGACTCGGCGTGCCCGGCCCGGGAGGCGGTCTCCCACCAGCGCACGGTCTCCTCCTCGTCGCCGCCCGAGTAGGCGAGGAACCCGGCGTCGTGCGCGGAGGGCGCGTCACCGGCGGCGGCGGCGTGCCGGTGCCACTCCCGCGCCGCCTGGATCTCGCCCGCGTCCTCGCACATCAGCGCCAGCCGGCGCGCCGCGGCCCGCGACCCGGCCCGCGCGGCGTTCTCGTACCAGCTCCGCGCCATCGCGTAGTCGCCGCGCTGCTCCAGCAGCAGCGTGGCCAGGTTGACGGCGGCCTCCGCGTCGCCGGTGCCGGCGGCCAGCTCGTACCAGGTGACGGCCTCGTCGAGGCTGCCGTGCTTCTCGTGCCAGATGCCGAGGTTGTAGGCGCTGTCGATGTTGCCGCCCGCGGCGGCGCGCTCCCACCACTGCCTGGCCGACAGGCGGTCGCCGCGCTGCGCGTAGAGCCTGCCCAGCCGGTGCGCGGCCTGCGCGTCGCCCGCCTGCGCCGCCATCAGCAGCTCGGCCTCGTCCCCCACCCGTGGCGCCGGCACGGCCGGCAGCGCCACGTCACCTTGCCTCCACGCCATGGCCCACAGGGTGGCACGTGATCGCCCGATCGCGAACGGTAATCGCCGAGCCTGTCAGGAGAACTTGATGAAGCCTGTGAACATGCCCATCCCGCAGGCGTAACGCAGCTCTCCCGGCGGCTGCGGCGGCAGCTTCACCGTCGCGGGAACGGCCAGGTCGCGCCCGGCGAACGCCACGGTCTGCGCGCATCCCCGGTCGACCAGCTTGAACACCACCTCGACGGGCACCCCGGCCGGCGCCTCCACGGCCGCGGGCCGGTAGCCGTCGTGGGTGGCGTAGATGGTGACGGTCCTGCTCAGCGGCCGGTCCGGCCCGGCGCTCGCGCCCGCGGGCAGCCAGCCGCCCAGGTTGACGCCCGCCCCGATCGTCCACAGCCCCGCCGCGACGGCCAGCACCGCCGTCACCTTGGACAGCCGGGTACGGGACACGCGCCGCAGCACGTAACCCAGGAGCGCCAGCGCGGGCGAGCTGCCGAGCACGAACCCGGCCATCACCGCCGCGCCCGGCAGCGGCGAGCCGCTGGAGACCGCGACCAGCTCCATGCCGATCGTCACCCCGCACGGCACCAGGATCGTGGCGGCCCCGAGCAGCGGCGCGGCCATCGGGGGCAGCTCCCGCCCGCCCGGCGCGCAGCCGGTGCGGCGCAGCGCCCGCACGGCGAAGACGATCACCAGGACGCCCGCGGCGACCAGCAGGACCGCCCGGGCGGCGGGCGGCGGTTTGACGGCGGCGCCGATCAGCCCGAGCAGCGCGCCGGCCGCCGAGTAGGAGGTGAGCCGGCCGGCCAGGAACCAGGCCACCGCCCGGCCCCGCCCCTCGGCCAGCCCGACCATCAGGCCGCCGTGCACGGCGGTGCACGAGGCGGTGCCCGCCAGCAGCCCGGCGGCCAGGCCGCTGCCGAGCAGCGTGAGCGCCTGTGCCGTGGTGCTCAGTGGACCAGCGCCAGCTCGTCCAGCGATCCGGCCTTGGCCGCCTCCACGATCGAGGCGAACTGGTCGTGGCTCATCTCCACCCGCTGGCCGAAGTCGTCCGTGATGACCACCTGGCGATCCTCAGGCGCCGTCGGGTCGACGAACAGCTCCGGGCAGCCGCAGCTGCACTGGCCGCAGAACCTGGCGATTGACCGCATCTCATCCCCACTTCTGGAAGAGGTCCTGTAGGGAAAGTAACCTTGCGTGCTGAATGCGGCCAGTGACAGTTGTTTCACCCTGCGTACCGTTTATCAGGCCCCGCCTCTGAGCACGGACATCCTTTCGAGGTATTCGTCGTCGCTCATCTCGCCGCGGGCGTACCTCTCGGCCAGGATCTGCTCGGCGGGCGCGGTGGGCCTGGTCTCCGCGGGGCGTCCCCGCCGGCCCCAGACGCCCCGGCGCCAGGTCCAGGCGGCGAGCGCGACGACGGCGATCCAGAACAGGCCCCAGATCATCGGGATGACGGGCCAGAAGCCCGCGTGCGCGAACGTGTTCATGTTCTCCTCCTTCGGCGTACCTCCAGGGTCGCCGCCGGAGGGTCGCGGCGAATCGGACGGCGGGCGTGTCCCGGGGTCCGCCCGGGGGAGTACGCGCTGCCCGGTGTCCGTACGCCTCAGGGGGAGAGGCGGGCGCGGGCGGCGGCGCGGTCGACGCCGAGGGCGTCGATGAGCTCGGCCACCGGGTCGGGGTGGCGCTGGTCGAGCAGGGCCAGCAGGAGCCGGCCCGGACCTTCCTGGTCGCGATTCTTCCTGGTGGTGGCCTTGGCCGCCTGGACGATGGAGGCGCGGGCGCTGGAGGACAGCGCGGTGCCGGGGAGCGGCGGGTGCTTGCGCGGCCTGGCCGCCGGGGCGTCGCCGACGTCGATGCCGATCGCGCGCAGGGCGGCCCGGTCGAGGGTGTCGAGCGCGCCCCGGGCCGTCGCGGCGTCGACGCCCAGCGCCCGCGCCGGGGCGCCGGACGGGTCGCGGAGCAGGCCGAGCAGCAGGTGCTCGGTGCCCAGGCGGCGGTCGCCGCGCTGCCGGGCCTCGTCCTGGGCGGCCTTGATCGCCTGACCGAACGGGCTCTTGTCCATGCCGAACATGGCGGGCCTCACTTTCCGTACTTGGCGTGCACCGACTGGCGCGACATCCCGAGGGCGTCGCCGATCTGCTCCCACGTCCAGCCCTGCTCGCGGGCGAGCCCGACCGAGACGGCCTCGACCTGCTCGGCGAGCCGGTGGAGTGCGCCGACAGCGCGCAGGCCCACGGCGGGGTCGTGGGACTTGATGCGTTCAGACAGTTCTCCCATGTCCACGCTGTCAGGCTAGATTGACAGCCGGAGATTTGTCAATCTAGCCTGACAGGCATGGACGATGTCGTGATCGTGGGAGCCGGGCCCGTCGGGCTGATGCTGGCGGGTGAGCTGGCGTTGGCCGGAGTGCGGCCGCTCGTGCTGGACAAGAGGCCGGAGCCGAGCGAGCTGCCGCGCGCCAACGGCGTCATCGGGCAGGCCGTCGACCTGCTCGAACAGCGGGGACTGCTGAAGGGGGCCCGCAGGCCGCCGCGCTTCCCGTTCGGGCCGGTGCCGCTGCCGCTGGCCCGGCTGGACGTGCCGCTCCGGACGGTGGTCATCCAGCAGCCGCGCCTGGAGAGACTGCTGGCCGGGCGCGCCGCCGAGCTGGGGGCGGAGATCCGGCGCGGCCGGGAGGTGCGCTCGCTCACCCAGGACGAGCAGGGCGTGACGCTGCACGTCGCGGGCGAGCGGCCGGTGCGGGCCGGGTTCGCCGTCGGCTGCGACGGCGGCCGCAGCCTGGTCCGCGAGCAGGCGGGGATCGGCTTCCCCGGCACCACCGACGACGAGGTGCTGCGGCTCGGCCACTTCCGGGGCAGGCCGAAGCTCGGCGGGCTGGCGCGGGGCTGGAACGAGTTCCCCGGCGGCCGCGTCCTGCTGACCTCGCTGCGGCCCGGCGTCCACATCGTCGCCGTACGCGAGAAGGGCGGCCCGGGGGAGAAGGGCGGGGCCGTCACCGTCGGCGACCTGCGGGCCGCCCTGCGCCGGGTCACCGGCCGCGACCTGCCGCTGGGCGAGCCGATCTGGCTGACCGCCACCGTCGCCCAGGCCCGGCTCGCCGAGCGCTACCGGGCCGGGCGGGTGTTCCTCGCGGGCGACGCCGCCCACCTGTTCCCGGCGGGCGGATCAGCGCTGAACGTCGGCCTCGTCGACGCCGCCGAGCTCGCCGCCAGGCTCGCCGCCCATCTGGCCGGCGCTCCAGCCCGGGTGCTCGACGCGTACGAGGCCGAGCGCCGCCCGCAGGCCGAGCGGACGCTCGCGCACACCCGCGCCCAGCGGGCGCTGGAACGGCTGTCCGGCGAGGAGGGCGCGGCCCTGCGCGACCTGCTCGGCGAGGTGTTCGCCCACCCGGGACCCGCCCGCCACCTGGCCGCGCTGCTGCACGGCTCGACCGGCCCGTACACGCCCCCGGACGCGCCGGCCCGCCGGCGGCGGCGCTGGCCGGCGCTCAGAGCCAGCCGGGCTTGACCAGGCCGGACTCGTAGGCGATCACGACGAGCTGGGCCCGATCGCGGGCGTGCAGCTTCATCATCGCCCGGCTCACGTGCGTCTTGGCCGTCGCCGGCGACATGAACAGCCGGGCGGCGATCTCGTCGTTCGTCATGCCGGAGCCGACCAGCGTCAGCACCTCCCGCTCGCGGTCGGTGAGCTGGTCCAGGCCCTCGGCGGCCAGCGGCTCCTTGGCGCGGGAGGCGTACTCTGCGATCAGGCGGCGGGTCACGCTGGGCGACAGCAGCGCCTCCCCGGCCGCCACCACCCGCACGGCCTGGATCAGCTCGGCCGGCTCGGTGTCCTTGACCAGGAAGCCGCTCGCGCCGCCGCGCAGCGCCTCGAACACGTACTCGTCCAGCTCGAACGTCGTCAGGATGACGATGCGCGGCCCCTCCGGCATCTGCCGGGTCGCGGTGAGGCCGTCGGTGCCCGGCATCCGGATGTCCATCAGCACCACGTCGGGGTGGTGCTCGGCGGCCAGGCGGACCGCCTCGGCCCCGTCGGCCGCCTCGGCCACCACCGACATGTCCGGCTGGGCGTCCAGCAGCGCCTTGAACCCGGCCCGCACGAGCGCCTGGTCGTCGGCCAGCAACAGCTTGATCATCAATCCTCCTGGGGTAGGGGCAGCCGGGCCGAGACCTGGAAGCCGTCGCCCGACGGGCCGGCCACCAGCGTGCCGCCCAGGGCCGAGGCCCGCTCACGCATGCCGGGGATGCCGTTGCCGCTGCCCTCCTCGGACAGCGCGCCCGGCGCCGTCGCGCCGGAGTCGGTCACCCGGACGGCCAGCTCGTCCGCGCCGTACTCCAGCCGCACCGTCACCCGCGAGCCGGGCGCGTGGCGGGCGGCGTTCGTCAGCGACTCCTGGACGATCCGGTAGGCGGCCCGCTCCACCGGCAGCGGCAGCGGGCGCGAGCCCACCCGCTTGATCGTCACGTCCAGGCCGCTGCGCTCGGCCAGGTCGTCCAGCCGGTCGAGCCCCGCCGTGGGGGCGCGCGGGGCGCCCTCGCGCAGCACGTTCAGCACCGAGCGCATCTCGCCCAGCACCTCCTTGGAGGCGGCCTTGATCGTGGTCAGCGCGGTGCGGGCCTGCTCGGGCTGGTCGTCGATCAGGTGCAGCGCGGTCGACGCCTGCACGTGGATGAGCGAGATGTTGTGCGCCAGCACGTCGTGCAGCTCCTGCGCCATCGTCAGCCGCTCCTCGCTGGCCTGGCGCCTGGTCTCCTCCTCGGCGGCCCGCTGCTGCTGGGCGCGGCGCTCGCGCCAGATCCGGGTGAGCTCCGCGACCACCATGATGAGCAGGATGAACGCGGTGACGGCCAGGTCGTGGAAGAGCCCGAGCGACAGCTCGCTGCCGATGTAGCCGTACGCGACGAAGACCGCGAGCGTGATCCCCGCCATGATCCAGCCGGCCAGCCGCCGCCCCTGGGTGATCAGGCAGAACAGCAGGATCGCCGGGGCGAAGTAGACGGGCCCGAGCGGGTAGTCGAGCCAGGTGTAGGCGTACGTGGCGAGCAGCGCCACGACCGACGAGGCGACCGGGAACTTGCGGCGGAACACGATCGCCGCCGGGCCGATCAGCAGCAGCACGTACGCCACCGCGTCGAGCGGCCGCCTGAACTCCCGCTGCCCCCAGGCCGCCCCCTGGGACAGCACGACCTGGGCGACCGCCATGATCAAAGCGAGGTAGGGATCGAACCCGGACTTCTTGCCCACACCCCCACGCTAGGCCCCGCGCATGACCATCGCATCCTCCGGTTGTGGCACGGGGCCCTACCACGACAGGCGTAGCTGGGTCATCGTGGACACCATGCGCCGAGTGATCGTTCCCGCAGCAGCAGTCCTCGTCTCACTGGCCCCCGCCGCCCCGGCCGTGGCCGCGCACCACCCGCCCCCGCAGAAGGTCCCCGTCGCCGAAGGCCACGGCGGCGCCGTCGCCACCGTCGACCTCGACGCCAGCCGGGCGGCCGTCGCCGTGCTCAGGCGCGGCGGCAACGCCATGGACGCCGCCGTCGCCGCCGGCGCCGTGCTCGGCGTCACCGAGCCCTACTCCGCCGGGCTGGCCGGCGGCGGCTTCATGGTCTACTACGACGCCAGGAGACGCCAGGTCCACACCATCGACGGCCGCGAGACCGCCCCGCGCGCCATGACCTCGACCAGCCTCGAAGGCATCCCGTTCGAGGAGGCCGTCACCAGCGGCCTGTCGGCGGGCGTCCCCGGCGCCGTCGCCCAGTGGGACCTCGCGCTGCGCCGGTTCGGCACGCTCTCGCTGCGCCAGGCGCTCCAGCCCGCGATCGAGGTCGCGTCCAAGGGCTTCGTCGTCGACCAGACCTTCCACGACCAGACCGCCCAGAACGCCGCCCGGTTCAAGGACTTCACCTCCACCGCCGCCCTCTACCTGCCCGGCGGCGCGCCCCCGGCGGTCGGCTCCGTCTTCCGCAACCCCGACCTCGCCGCCACCTACCGCGAGCTGGCCCGGCGCGGCCCCGGCTGGCTGTACGGCGGGCGGCTCGGCAGCGAGATCGTGGAAACGGTCAAACGGCCCCCCGTGACCCCCGGCTCGACGCGCAACGTCCGGCCCGGCCTGATGGAGCTCGGCGACCTGCGCGCCTACCGGGCCCTCATGCGGGAGCCCACGCGCGTCGGCTACCGGGGCCTGACCGTCTACGGCATGGCGCCCCCGTCGTCCGGCGGCTCGACCGTGGGGGAGGCGCTCAACATCCTCGACGCGCTGCCCCGCGTCGGCGTGCACGAATACCTGGAGGCGTCCCGGCTCGCCTTCGCCGACCGCAACGCCTACGTCGGCGACATCCCCGGCGTCCCGCTGCGCGAGCTCCTGTCGGACGGCTTCGCCAAGGAACGCGCCTGCCTGATCGGCGAGCGCGCCGTCAAGCACCCGGCCCCGCCCGGCGCCCCCGACGGCGACTACGGGCCCTGCGCCCCGCCTTCGGACACCGCACCCGCCACCCCCACCGCCGCCGAAGGCCCCGAGACCACCCACCTCGTCGTCGCCGACCGGTGGGGCAACGTCGTCGCCTACAACCTCACCATCGAGTCCACGGGCGGCAACGGCATCGTCGTCCCCGGCCGGGGCTTCCTGCTCAACAACGAGCTGACCGACTTCACCTTCGGCCCCGCCCCCGGCGACCCGAACCTGCCCGCCCCCGGCAAGCGGCCCCGCTCGTCGATGGCGCCCACCCTCGTGTTCGACGACGGCAGGCCCGTGATGGCGCTCGGCTCGCCCGGCGGCTCCACGATCATCACGACCGTGCTGCAGATCCTGGTCAACCGGTACGAGTTCGGCATGCGGCTGCCGGAAGCGCTCGCCGCGCCGCGCGCCACCCAGCGCAACACCGCCCAGACGCAGGCCGAGCAGGCGTTCCTCGACGCGTACGAGACCGAACTGGAGGCGAGAGGGCACGACCTGGTGCTGAACCCGGAGATCGGGGCGGCCACGGCGCTGGAGTTCCTCGGCCGAGGCCGGATCCAGGCGGTCGCCGAGCCGGTCAGGCGCGGCGGCGGCAGCGCGATGGTGGCCGGCTCACACCGCTGAGCGGCGCGGCCCCGGGGCACGACGAGAACCCGCCACGGCGCGTGGCGGGGAGGGTCCGGCCCCGGGGCGCTAGCGCAGGAGCAGGAACGCGGCGACGCCGATGGCGGCGACCACCACGACGACGGCGACGATCGGCAGGACCGGCGACTTCTTCACCGTCTTGGACTCCTGCTCGGACCGCTGCGCGAACGCGCGGAACTGCTGAGTGTTGCCCGCAGGGTCGATATGCTGGTCAGACATGCGCAGCAGCCTAGCGGGATCGCCTGCCGCTTTTGCGCCTTTTCGCGTGATCCACGGGTGGGTTGGTTACGAGACCGGCCCCCCGGGCGGATAGCTTGGAACCATGCTCAAGACCCTGTTCTCGCTGCGCGTCATGGGGTTGCACCTGCTCACGATCGCGGTCGTCACCGCGTTCATCCTGCTCGGGCGCTGGCAACTCGGCGTGTTCCAGGACTCGGGCAAGCCGCAGGCCACCACCGACCCCGCGCCGGTGAGCGTAACCACGCTCTCCGACGTCGGCGGCCACATGCTCACCGCAGCGGTCGGGCGCAGGGTCACCGCCGAAGGCGTCTACGACGCCGACCGGCAGCTCCTCGTCGCCGACCGGCCGCCGCACGTCGACGCGCCCGGCGGCAACGTCTCACGCGGCGAGGGCTACTGGGTCCTCACACCGCTCCGGCTCGACGACGGCACCCTCATGCCCGTCGTCCGGGGCTGGGTCGCCCAGGCCGGCGACCCCGGCACCGCCGTGCCCGCCGGACGCGCCACCGTCGAAGGCAGGCTGCGCCCCCCGCAGGGCACCGACAGCGTCCAGCGCCGCCCCGAAGGCGTGCCCGCGGGCCAGGTGCAGACCGTGTCGACCGGCGAGCTGATCAACCTGTGGAGCGGGCAGAAGGTGCGCAACGGCTTCGTCGTCGCCCAGCCCGCCGCCGGCGCCGCCCTCACCCCCGTCGAGGTGTCACCGCCCGTGGTCGGAGGCACGCTCACGTGGCGTAACCTGGCTTACGCCGCCAACTGGTGGATCTTCGCCGGATTCGCCGTGTTCATGTGGTTCCACTTCGTACGCGACGCCGTACGGAGTGACCGGGACCGGGCAGCCGGGTCCCCCGAGATGGTTCTGGAAGGTTAACGGTGGAATCGGCTCTCAAGCCCTTCCGGGTGCTCGCCTACATTGTCGGCGTCATGCTCCTGATCCTCTGCGTCGCCATGGTGATGCGCTACGGCTTCGGCGTCGACGGGCTGTCGAAGGTCATCGCGCCCATCCACGGCGGCCTCTACATGCTCTACCTCGTCGCCGTGATGAACCTGGGCATGAAAGCCCGCTGGTCCTGGCCGTACATGCTGGGCGTGATGCTCGGCGGCACCGTGCCGTTCCTGTCGTTCTACGTCGAGCGCCGCGTCACCGTGCGCGTCGCCGTGCAGGTGGACGGCCGGACGGCGGAGGCCTGACGCCCCCGCCGCCCGCCGCGCCCCGTCAACGGCCGATGCCGCGCCTGCGCGCCCGCTTCAACCGCTCACGCTGCGACGGGTCCAGCATCATGTAGCCGACCACCGGGGCCGCGACCACGCCGAGGATGACGAGCAGGGTGATGAACCCGGGGCCGAAGAACCACAGCGAGAGCAAGACGGCGGCGCCTGCGCCGATGGCGTACTTCGTGATTGGCGACATCCTCAGCTTCCTCCGAACGCGGGGCCCACGCCCCGCCTCTCCCACATTGTGCGTCGCCCGTCCAACGATTGGAGCCACCGGCGTGGTTCCAATTCGCGACCTATCTCAACCGGCGTGCGCCAGCGCGGCCAGCAACTCCCGCCGCAGCACCCCGTGCGCCGGGCGCCGCGCCGGGTCCCCGGACAGCAAACCCACCAGGACCGGCGCCATCACCCCCGCCCTGGCGAGCGCCGCCCCCGGCACCGGCGGCCGCCCCTCCACGGCCGCGAACAGCACCGCCCCGAGCGACCACAGGTCCCCCGCGGCACTCACCACCCCCTCCGGCGGCGCGTACACACTGCCCTGAAACCCGCCGTACGGGGGCGCCCCCTGGGTTGGGGTATGCCCGTCACCCCGCTCCGCGGGCGCGCCTTCCCGGAGGGAGGCCGGGGGCGCCTGGGACGCGGCTTCCCCGGGGGCGCGGCTGCCGGCCCACCCGGGTGGGGCGGCTCCCGGTGGTACGGCCACCCCGCCGTACGGGGGTGCGCCTTCCCGGGGAGTTCCCTGCGCGGGGTCCCGCCCGTTGGGGACGGCCCCGCTGCCGTACGGGGGTGCGCCTTCCTGGAGGGAGGGCGAAGGGCTCTGGAGGGGCGTGCGCCCGTCCGGCGGGGCGGGTTGGGGCCAGTCGGGGGGCGCGGCGCCGGGGGGCGGGGTGGTGGGGCCGGACGGCGGGGCGGGTGGCGGAAGGGCGTGGCGGCCGAGGGCCGGGCCCGGGGGGAGCGCGTGGCGGGCGGGGGCGAGGCTGGGCATGAGCGTCGCCCGGCCGGCCGCGTCGAGGAGGATGGCGCCCGGGTGGACGGCCCCGTGGCAGGCGCCGCCGGTGTGCAGGGCGGTGAGCTGGTCGAGGACGGCGAGCCCGATGGCGGCGACCTCGCCGGGCGGCAGCGGCCCGCGGGCGGCGAGGACGTGGTCGAGCGGGGTGTCGACGGCCAGCCGGGCGAGCGTGGCGGCGACGAGCGGCGTGGGCGGTGTCCCGGCGGGCCGCAGCATGGCCCGGATGAGCGTCCGCAGCGGGTCGGCGCCGGTGGCGGGGGCCTGCCCGGGCGGGCGGCCTTCGACGGCGAAGTGCAGGGTGGCGGCGAGTGACCACAGGTCGGCCGACTCCCGCATGCCGGGCGCGGGCATCCCGAACCCGGTGAGCAGCGCCCGCCCGGTCCCGGTCAGCAGCACGTTGGCCGGGTTGACCCGCCCGTGCACGATCCCGGCCGCGTGCGCCGCCTCCAGCGCCGACAGGACGCACACCCCGATGCGCGCCGCCTGCTGGACGGCCAGCGGCCGCCGCGCCCGTACGCTCTGCTCCAGTGACGCCCCGGAGACGAACTCCATGACCAGCCACGCCTCGCCGGAGTCGACGAGCACGTCGAGCAGCGGCACCGCCGAGGGGTGGGCGAACCCGGCGGCCCGCCGCGCCTCGATCACGGCGAGTTCGCGGGACTCGGCGGGGACGCGCAGCATCCGCACGACGACGTCGCGGTGCTCGTGCTCGTCGAACGCCAGCAGCAGCGTTCCGCCGCCGAGGGGGTTCAGCAGCCGGTAGCGCCCGCCGAGCTTCCTGGTCTGTGTCATGGCCGGCTTCTCGCCTCCGGGACCGGGGGGCCGTTGCAGGGGATGGTGTACCCGGTCAGGTGCTCGTCAGCCACGCCTCGTGCGCCGCGTGCACCTTGATCCAGAGCTTCTCCTTCTCGGCCGCGCTCACGTCGTCGAGGGGCAGCTCGAAGATGTCGGCCAGGGCGGCGTAGTAGTCGCGGGCCGAGTCGAGCGTCACGGTGAGCACCTTGCCGCCGGTGCGCGACAGCACCAGCCCGCGCAGCGTGTCGACGCCGAGCGCGTCGCGCCGCTGCACGACGGCCGTCCGCACGAACCCGGAGTCGGGCGAGGTGGTCAGATGCCGGTGCATCGCCTCGAAGGCGCTCATCTCCGCCGGGGCGAGGCCGAAGTCCATGCCGATGAACGAACCGGCCGGGTCATGGTCGAACCGCCACCCGCCGGGCGCGACCTGCGACGGACGCAGCCCGTACGTGAAGGGTCCTTGCCGGTACGTGCTCGCGACCAGCGGGAGCGGCTCGTGCAGGCCGTCGCCGAGCCCGGCGTCGACCAGCCACGCGCCGCCGGGGTTGTCCGGCGCGGGAAGGCCGCGCACGGTGAGGACGAGGTGGTTGGCGGTGATGCCGGCCTCGCCGCCCCGGTTCTGGACGCCGCCCACGTGGCGGGTGACGTCGTAGCCGAGCGCCGCGAGCAGCGCCGCGAACGCGCCGTTGAGGTGGTAGCAGTAGCCGCCGCGCCCGGCCGCGATCCGCGCCGCCGACTCGTCCGGGTCGATCGTGGTCGGCCGGCCCAGCCAGACCTCCAGAGCCTCGTACGCGACCCGTTCGACGTGGGCGGCGTGCAGCGCGCGCAGGGCGTCGGCGGAGGGCGGGGCGGCGGGCTGGCGGAGGCGGTTCAGGTACGCGGGCACGTTCACCTGCCCAAGTCTGCACCGGATGTGCACGAATTGGGGAGTGCCCTCTGCACAGCCCCCTTCTAGGCTTTCCGGCGTGACAGAGCAGCGACGCATCCTCGTCGTCGAGGACGACGCCACCATCGCCCGCGCCGTGCGCGACCGGCTCGCCGCCGAGGGGTTCGACGTGCGGGTCGCCGCCGACGGGCACGCCGCGCTGGCCGAGTACGGCAGGGCGGAGCCGGAGCTGGTCATCCTGGACCGGCTGCTGCCGGGGCTCGACGGGCTGGAGGTGTGCCGCCGGATGCAGGCGGCCCGCCCGGTGCCGGTGCTCATGCTGACCGCGCTGGGCGAGGAGACAGACGTGCTCGTGGGGCTCGGCGTCGGCGCGGACGACTACCTGGCCAAGCCGTTCAGCATGCGGGAGCTGGTCGCCCGCATCCACGCGCTGCTGCGGCGGGTGGAGCGCGCCGGGCAGCTCGCCACCACGGAGGACGCCGTGGTCCGGGTCGGCGAGGTGGAGATCGACACGGCGGCGCGGCGGGTGTTCGTGGGCGGCACGGAGGCGCAGCTCACGCGGACCGAGTTCGACCTGCTGCGCCGGCTGGCGGAGCGGCCTGGCCAGGTGTTCGAGCGGGAGCGGCTGCTGTCGGACGTGTGGGGGTTCTCGGAGGCTGCCGCCACCAGGACCGTCGACAGTCACGTACGGGCGCTGCGCCGCAAGCTCGGCCCGGACGTGGTGCGCACCGTCCACGGCGTCGGCTACGCGCTGGTGCGCCGATGAGGCCGCTGGACTTCCTCGGCCGCATCAAGGTGAAGCTCGGCATCGTCATCGTGCTGGCCGTCGGCACGGCGTTCGTGGTGAACGAGGTCGGCATCAACGCCGGTTTCTCCAGGGACGTCCGGATCGCGGTCGCCGTGGTGCTCGCCCTCATCATGGTGCAGCTCCTGGCGATGGGCATGACCAAGCCGCTGCGCGAGATGGCCAGGGCGGCCCAGACGATCGCCCAGGGCCGCTACACGCTGCGCGTGCGGGCCACCTCCCGCGACGAGGTGGGCGAGCTGGCCAGGGCGTTCAACGCGATGGCCGACGACCTGGGCGAGGTCGACAGGCAGCGCCGCGAGCTCGTCGCCAACGTCAGCCACGAGCTGCGCACCCCCATCACCGGCCTGCGCGCCGTCCTGGAGAACGTCGTCGACGGCGTCTCCACGCCCGACCCCGTCACCATGCGCACCGCGCTCGCCCAGACCGAGCGGCTCGGGCGGCTGGTGGCGCAGCTCCTGGACCTGTCGCGGTTCGACTCGGGCTCACGGCTCATCGAGCCGGAGGTCGTCGAGCTCGCGCCGCTCGCCGAGCAGGCGGTGCTGGAGGCGTCGCTGGCGCGCGAGGACGTCCGGCTGCGCGCGGCGGTCCCCGCCGGGCTGGCGGTCAGCGCCGACCCCGACCTGCTGGCGCAGGTCCTGGCCAACCTGCTCGACAACGCCGTACGCCACAGCCCCTCCGGCGGGTCGGTCACCGTGACCGCCTCGGCGTCGGCGGCCGGGGTGACGCTCTCGGTCGCCGACCAGGGGCCGGGCATCCCACCGGACGCCCGGGGGCGGGTGTTCGAGCGTTTCTCCCGCCTCGACGCCGGCCGCACCGCCGACGCGGGCGGCGCGGGGCTGGGGCTGGCCATCGTCAAGGAGATCGTCGAACTGCACGGCGGCTCCATCCGCATCGACGACTGCGCGGGGTGCCGCATGGTCGTCGATCTGCCCGGGAGGATCACCATGCCCGCCGACCGTCCCTCGGACGCCGCCCCCGTGACCGCGAGGGAGGCCGGCGAGCGTCCCCCCGTCCCCGCCGCGCTCGTCGGGGCGTCGGTGACCGGCGACGCGGCAGCCGAGGCCCCTCAGGCCGCCCCTGCGGCGCCCGCCGAGGGCCCGCCGGTCGCCCCGACCCCGAAGGAGCCCGTACGCATGCCGGAGAGGCCCGCCGTGGCGAAGGGGATCGGGGCGGCGGAGGGGCTGGCGCGGGTCCTGGTGGGGCTCGTCCTCGGCGTGATGGCGGGGTTCGTCGGGGGTCTGTTCCTCGCCGTGTTCGCGTCCATGGTGTTCGGTGACGGGGCCGGGCTGCTGGTGTGGGTGGCGGGGACGACGCTGGTGCTCGGGGCGGCGGGCGCGTCGATGGGCGCCGCCTCGGCCCGCCGCGCCGCGGACAGGGCACGCGCCACGGCCGTCCCGTACCAGGGCGAGCGGGGTGCGCAGCCGCAGCACGGCGGCGGGCCGCCCGCGTACGTGCCGCCGCCCGTGTTCCCGAGGCCGGAGGTGCCGGAGACGCCGCGCTGGCTGCTGCCGGCGGCGGCGGGGGCGGGAGTGTTCGCGGCGGTGGCGCTGCCCGACGCGCACGTCGGGCTGGGGATCGTGCTGGTCGCGGTGATGATCGGGGCGGCGGCGCTGCCCGCGGTGATGCGGCGGATGACGCCGTGGACGGTCGCGTTCGGGCTGGCGGCGTACTGGCTGATCGCGATGGCGGCCGTGCGGGACGCCGACTGGCTGGTGGGTCTCCTGCTGGTGGCGGGCGCGGGGCTGGTGGCGCTGGCGGTGTCGGGGGCCGGGCTGGGCTGGCTGGGCGTGATCAGGGGCGGCGCGTCGGTGCTGCTGGCGCTGGGGCCGCTGCCGTGGTTCGTGGCCAGGCCGCTGAAGGGGCTGGCGGCGCGGCGGCGGGTGCTGCCGACGCTGGCGGGGCTGGGCATCACGGCGGTGCTGCTGCTGGTGTTCGGGCTGCTGTTCGCCTCGGCGGACCCGGTGTTCGCCGGTTACGTGGACCGGTTGACGGCGGCGCCGGAGTGGGCGGAGTCGCTGCCGTTGCGGATCTTCCTGGCCGGGGTGTTCGCGGTGCTGCTGGCGGCGGTGGTGCTGGTGGCGCTGCGGCCGGTGGTGGACCCGATCGCCCCTGAGGTGCGGGTGCGGGTCAGCAAGGCCGTCTGGCTGGTGCCGCTGACGGCGGTGAACCTGCTGTTCGCGGCGTTCGTCGCGGTCCAGATCACGGCGCTGTTCGGCGGCGACGCGTGGGTGCTGGAGACGGCCGGGCTCACCTACGCCGAGTACGCCAGGCAGGGCTTCTTCCAGCTCGTCGTGGCCAGCGTGGCGGTGCTGGGCATCGTGGCGTTCGCGGTGGGGACGGTCCGGGCCGAGCGGGGCGAGCGGTGGCTGCTGTCGGCGCCGCTCGGCCTGCTGTGCGGGCTGACGCTGGTGATCCTGGTCTCGGCGCTGCACCGGATGGAGCTCTACACGGACGCGTACGGGCTGTCGCGGCTGCGGCTGTCGGTGGAGGCGACGGTGTGGTGGCTGGGCGCGGTGTTCGCGCTGGTGCTGCTGGCCGGGGCGGTCCGGCTGGCGGGGCGCGGCACGGGCTGGCTGCCGCGCACGATCGTGCTGGTGACCGCGGTCGGGCTGGGCGTCTTCGGGATGGCGAACCCGGATCTGCGGGTCGCCGAGTCGCAGGCCACGCTGCGCGGCGTGCAGAACCTCGACGCCGACTACCTGGGCGATCTGGGCGCGGAGGCGGTCCCGGCGCTGGACCGGCTGCCCGAGCCGCAGCGCAGTTGCGTGCTCGCCGACGTGGTCAGGGCCAACGGCCTGGACGAGCCGGATTCGTGGAACGGCTGGAACCTGGACAGGTCACGGGCCCGCGCCCTGCTGGCGGAACGCCCGGTGATCGCGCAGTCGTCCTGTCAGGCCGTGTCCGGCCGCGGTTCCTGATGGTTGAATCTTGGGGTGATGTTCGACGTAGTCATCAGCGGCGGCCGGGTGCTCGACGGCACCGGAGCGCCGGCGTACCGGGCCGACGTGGCGATCTCCGGCGACAGGATCGCGGCGGTGGGCCGCCTCGACGGGGCCGGCGCGGCGGCGGTGATCGACGCGGCCGGGCGGCTGGTGGCGCCGGGGTTCGTCGACTGCCACGCGCACGGCGACGCCGTGGTGTTCGACCGGGGCGTGCAGCTCGCGGCGCTGCGGCAGGGCGTGACGACGTTCGTGCTGGGGCAGGACGGGCTGTCGTTCGCGCCGGGCTCCGCCGAGACCGTCGCCTACGCCTCGCGTTACTTCGCCGCCGTCAACGGGCTGCTCACCGAGGGGCCGCTGACGGTGGCCGAGCTGCTCGACGGCTACGACCGCTCGGTGGCGCTCAACACCGCCTACCTGCTGCCGCACGGCACGATCCGCTATGACGTGATGGGCGCCTCGCCGGAGGCCGCCTCGCCCGAGGACCTGGCGGGCATGCTGGCGCGCGTGGAGCGCGGGCTGTCGGAGGGCGCGGTGGGGCTGTCCAGCGGCCTGGAGTACCTGCCGGGCCGCTACGCCTCCGCCGGGGAGCTGGCCGAGCTCTGCCGGCCGCTGGCGGGCCTGCCGTACGTCACGCACATGCGGGCCTACGGCGCTCGCGCCGGGGTCGGCATGGCGGACGTGGTGGAGATCGCGCAGCTCTCGGGCGCCGCGGTGCACGTCTCCCACCTGCACGGCCCCGCCGACGTGCTGCTGCCGCTGATCGACGAGGCGCACGGCAAGGACGTCGACCTGACCTTCGACACCTACCCCTACCTGCGGGCCAGCACGATCCTGGCCATGGTGGTGCTGCCGCCGTCGGTGCCGGGCGCCGAGGTCGACAGGGCGCTGGAGATGATCGCCTCCACCGAGCTCGACGCCTGGTGGGCGGGGCTGGCGCCGACCTGGCCGAGGCTGACGATCTCGCACGCGCCCGGCCTGGAGTGGGCCGAGGGGCTGACGATGGTCGAGGCGGCCGAGCGGGCGGGCGTCGATCCCGCCGCGTTCTGCCGCCGCCTGCTCGTGGAGACCCGCCTGGAGGCCGGCTGCGTGGCCGCGCGCCCCGACGAGGGCCCGGCGGGCGAGGAGTCCGTACGGGCGGTTCTGCGGCATCCGTCGCAGACCGGCGGCTCCGACGGCATCTACGTGGGCGGTCATCCGCATCCGCGGGGGTTCGGGGCGTTCGCCCGGTTCCTCGGGCGGCACGTGCGTGAGCTGGGCGACTGGACGTGGGAGCAGGCCGTGGTGCACCTGGCCTCGCATCCGGCCAGGCGGTTCGGCATGCACGACCGCGGGCTGCTGCGGCCCGGGTTCGCGGCGGACGTGGTGGTGTTCGACCCGCTGACTGTGGGCGACCAGGCCACCTACGACGCGCCGCGCACGCTGGCCGCCGGCGTGGACGACGTGCTGGTGTCGGGTCAGCGGGTGCTGGCGGCCGGTGAGCTGACCGGTGCGACCCCCGGCCGGGCCCTGCGCCCGCGCTGACCGTACAAGATCCACAGGATAAGGTCAGAAGCGGACAAAAGGGGGAGATGTGCGGGAGATGCTTGGACACTCCGTGCTCGACGGCGAGCTCGGGTTCCCGCTCATGGTCGTGCATCGCGACGCGCTGGAGCACAACATCGCGACGATGGCCGCGTTCGCCCGCGACCACGGACTGGAGCTGGCGCCGCACGCCAAGACGCACCTGTCGCCGGAGATCGCCGCGATGCAGCTCGACGCCGGGGCGTGGGGGCTGACCGTGGCCACGCCGCGCCAGGCGATGACCGTGCGCGAGTTCGGCGTGAGCCGGATCATGGTGGCCAACCAGGTCGTGGACCCCGCCGGGCTGCGGTGGGCGGCCGGTGAGCTGGAGCGCGACCCGGAGTTCGAGTTCCTGTCGTTCGCCGACTCGGCGGCCGGGGTCGACATCCTGGCCGCGCACGCCGGGGCGCGGCCGTTCCGGGTGCTGGTCGAACTGGGGCACGCCGGGGGCCGGGCCGGATGCCGGAGCCTGGACGACCTGCTGACCCTGGCCGCGTACGTCCAGCAGACCGGCGGGGTCGAGCTGGCCGGGGTCGCCGGGTACGAGGGGTCGCTGAAGTCGGCGGAAGAGGTCCGGAAATATCTGGACCAGTTGCAGGAGGCCGCCGAGCACCTGCGCATCCGCACCCCGATCCTCAGCGTCGGCGGCAGCCAGTGGTTCGACGTGATCGGCCGCCACCTCGCCGCCACCCAGGCCCGCATCCTGCTGCGCAGCGGCGCCTACGTCACCCACGACGACGGCTACTACCGCGAGCGCACCCCGTTCAACCGGATCGACGGCGAGCTGTGGCCCGCCCTGGAGGTGTGGGCGCACGTGCTGTCCACCCCCGAGCCCGGCCTGGCGGTCGTCGGCATGGGCAAGCGCGACGCCCCGTACGACGAGGGCCTGCCCATTCCCAGGCGCGGCGGCGTCACCATCGTCAAGATGCAGGACCAGCACGCGGTGGTGCACGCCGACGGGCTCAGGCCCGGCGACCTGCTGGCCTTCGGCATCTCGCACCCGTGCACCGCCTTCGACAAGTGGCGGGCGCTTCCCCTCGTCGACCGCGAATACCGGGTCGTCGGCACCATCACCACCCGTTTCCAGGAGTTGACATGAAGAAAGAGCTCAGGACCACCGAAGGCGCCGCCCCGGTCGGCGCCTACTCGCAGGGTCTCGTGGTCGGCGACTTCGTCTACACCTCCGGCATGGGCCCGCTGGACCCGCAGACCGGTGAGATCGTCGGCGGCGACGACGTGGCCGCGCAGACCCATCAGGTCATGCGCAACCTCGGCGCGATCCTGGCGGCCCACGGCCTCGGCTTCGACGACGTGATCAAGGCGACCGTCCACCTCCAGGACCTGCACCGCGACTTCGCCGCCTACAACGAGGTCTACAAGTCCTACTTCACCGAGCCGTACCCGGTGCGCACCACCGTCGGGTCCGAGCTGATGAACATCCTGGTGGAGATCGACTTCGTCGCGCACAAGAGCGCGTAAGGTCGGCTCGTGGACAGTTCGGTGTACGTCTTCGTGGAGGACCTGCGAGGCGAAGGGGTCGAGCGGGTGCTCGACAGGATCAGCGCCTACGGCGTGGCGGGAGTCACCGTCGGCGCCGTCCACCACGCCTCCCGCGACGTCACCCCGCACGGGCTGTCCCGGCTGACCATCCGGCACGACGGGGCCCACCTGGTCCCGCCGGCCGACCTGTTCTCCGGCCTGCGGCTCACGCCGACGGCCGGGCACCAGGACGCGCTCGACGGCCTGCGCGCCGCCTGCACGGCGCGTGGGCTCAAGCTCCACGGCTGGACCGTCTTCCTGCGCAACGCCACCATCGGCGAGGCGCACCCGGACGTGAGCGTGCGCGACTGCTTCGGCGACCGGGGCGCGCTGGCCGACCTGTGCCCCGCCCACCCCGACGTGCGCGACTACGCGGTCGCCCTGGCCAGGGCCGTCGCCCGGCTCGGCGTCGACAGCGTGGTGGCCGAATCGCTGCACTTCAGGCCGCACAAGCCGCAGCGCTCGTTCGTGCCGCTCGGGCCGATGGACGCCTACCTGTTCGGCCTGTGCTTCTGCGACTACTGCATGCGCCGCGCCACCGACCTCGGGGTGAACGCCGAGGTGGCGCGGGACGAGTGCGCCAGGATCGTCGGCAGCGTGCTCGACGGCGACCCGCCCGCGCAGGGCGAGGTGACCAGGGCCGCGCTCACCGCCTACGCCGGCCCCGAGGTCGTCGCCTACGCCCGCGCCCGCTCCGAGACCGTCACCACGCTCGTCTCCGAGGTGGCGTCCGCCGTCGCCGACGAGGGCTCCAAGCTGGTGTTCATCGACTCGACCGGCGCGGTCAAGGGCTACACCGACGGCCTGCCCACGCCCGGCCTGGCCGCCCACGACGCCTGGCAGTTCGGGGTCGACCTGGTGGCGCTCGGCGACCTGGTGCCGGCCTTCGGCGTGCTCGCCTACGCCCGCGACGCCGCCCGGGTGGCCGACGACGTGGGCGCCTACCTGCGTTCCGTGGGCAAGGACCGGGAGGTGCGGGCCGTGCTTCGGCCCGGGTTTCCCGACAGCGACTCCGCCGACCGGCTGGTGGCCAAGGCGCGGGGGGCCAAGGCGGCGGGCGCGGCGGCCGTCGACTTCTACGCCTACGGGCTGGTGCCGCACCCCGTGCTGGAGCGCATCCCGGCCGCGCTGGCCGAGGTCAAGGGCTGACCCCGTCGAGGACCAGCGACACCGTGCGCTCGGCGAACCCGGGCCCGAGCGGCTGCCCGCGGAACACCGCCCGCACCCACACCGCCCCGGCCAGCAGGTCCACGATCAGCATCGGGTCGGCCGAGGCCGCCAGCTCGCCGCGCCGCGCCGCGCGTTCGAAGACCTGGCGCTCGCGGGCGAACCGGTCGGCGAAGAAGCGCCGTACATCCAGCTCCGGATGGTCGACGGCGGCGGCCAGCGCGGCCACGGCGACGTCGCGCGCCGGAGGCTCCGTCAGGAGCCGGCGCAGCCCCTCCACCAGCGCGACCAGGTCGCCGCGCAGGCTGCCCGTGTCGGGCGCCTCGAACGCCAGCAGATCGGCCTCCACCAGCGCGGCGCCGAGCAGCGCGGCCTTCGACGGCCACCAGCGGTAGATCGTCGTCTTGTTGACGCCCGACCGCTCGGCGACCCCTTCGACGGTCAGCCCCGCGTAGCCCTTCTCGGCCACCAGCCGCAACGTCGCATCGAAGATCTCCTGCTGCTTCCTCGGCGCCATGCGATCATTTTCTCCCGGTGAACGCCGTGGCCACGCCCAGCCCCAGGTAGACGACGCCGCTGAGACGGCGTAACGCCCTGGCCCGGCTCGTCAGGCGGTCGCTGAGCGCGCCGGCCGCGAACGCGTACACGATGTCCGACAGCGTGCCCAGCGCCAGCAGCGTCAGCCCGAGCACCACGATCTGCGCCGCCGGCGAGCCCGCCTCCGGCCGGACGAACTGGGGCAGGAAGGCCAGGAAGTAGAGCGTGACCTTGGGGTTCAGCAGGTTGACCACGACGCCTTCGAGGAACACCTTGCGCAGCGGCTGCCGCTCCGGGGTCCGCGCCGCCGCCCCGTCGCCGCCGGTGAAGGCGCGGATGCCCAGATAGACCAGGTACGCCACCCCCGCCCACTTGACGATCGCGAACAGCGTCGCCGAGCGCGCGATCACGTACGACAGCCCGGCGGCGGCCGCGGCGATGTGCACGAGCGTGGCCACCTCCACGCCGACCGCGCTCACCAGTGCCGCCGCACGGCCCTGGGAGAGCCCTCTGGCCATGATGTAGAGGTGATTGGGTCCCGGGATCAGCACCAGGGCCAGCGAGGCGCTCACGAAGAAGACGAACGTCGTCCAGGAGATCACCTGATGAGGGTAAAGGCGGCTTTGGTCCGGGCAGAAGGGCCAATGCACGGCCTGAAATACGGTCCATTGCGGTGCGTGGCATAGTAACTGCGTGAATGGAACTCTCGTCGGCCGCTCGATCGAGCTCGCCCGTCTTGTCCGGGTGCTCGACGCCGCCGCCGAGGGCACCGCCGGGGTCGCCCTCATCGGAGGCGACGCCGGGATCGGCAAGTCCCGCCTGGTCGGAGAGGTGGTCTCCGAGGCGCGCGAGCGCGGCTTCAACGTCCTCGTCGGCCAGTGCGCCGAGCTCGGCGACGCGCTGCCCTACCTGCCGCTGGCCGACGCGCTGCGAAGCGCCGACCCCGAGGTGCGCGAGGCCGCCGCCGCCCACCCCATGCTCAGCCAGCTCCTGCCCGGCACCGAGGGCACGCAGTCGGCCGCGCTGACCCAGCAGCGGCTGTTCGGCACGCTGCTCGGGCTGCTGTCGGAGCTGCAGCCGGTGCTGTTCGTGATCGAGGACCTGCACTGGGCCGACCGGTCCACGCGCGACCTGCTGGTGTTCCTGAGCCGGATGGTCCAGACCGAGCGCGTGTGCGTGGCCGGCACGTACCGTACCGACGACCTGCACCGGCGCCACCCGCTCCGGTCCGTGCTGGCCGAGCTCAAGCGGCTGCCCACGGTGACGAACGTGGAGCTGGGCCCGCTCGGCTCTGGCGACATGTCCGACTATGTCATGACGCTGGGCTCGCTGGACGCCCGCGAACTCGGCATGGTCGTCTCCCGCGCTGACGGCAACCCCTTCTACGCCGAGGAGCTCGCCGGCGCCGTCGCCGAGGGCGAAACCCTGCCCGACAGCCTGGCCAGCCTGCTCATGTCCCGCGTCGAAGTGCTCACGCCCGCCTCCCAGCAGGTGCTGCGCGCCGCCGCCGTGGCCGGCCGCCGCGTCGAGGACGAGCTGCTGCGCGAGGTCTCCGGCCTGCCCCTGCCCGACTTCGAGGAAGCCGTACGGGAGATCGTCTCGCGCGGCCTGCTGCGCGTCCACGGCCACGGCTACGCCTTCCGCCACGCCCTCCTCCAGGAAGCCGTCTACACCGACCTGCTGCCCGGCGAGCGCACCCGCCTGCACGCCGACTTCGCCCGCCTGCTCACCTCGCCCGCCGAGCTCGCCCACCACCACCTGGCCAGCCACAACCTGGCAGGCGCCGTCGCCGCCTCCGCCGAAGCCGGCCGCCTGGCCGAGCGCCTGGGCGCGCCCGCCGAGGCCCACCGCCACTACGACCAGGTGCTCAGCCTGTGGGACCGGGTCAGTGACGCCGCCGAACTCGCCGGCGAGAGCCGCATCGCGCTCGCCTTCCGCAGCGCCGTCATGGCCGCCGACAGCGGCGACAACCACCGCGCCGTGCACGCCCTGCGCGCCCTGCCGCCCACCTCCGAGGTCAGCGAACGGCTCGCCTACTACCTGTTCGAGATGGACGACACCGAAGGCGCCATCGCCGCCGCCGAACACGCCGTCAACACCGCCTTCGACCAGACCGCCCTGGCCCGGGCCCTCGCCACGTACGCCCGCGCCCTGCTGTGGACCCCGCGCCACGCCGAGGTCGAGCAGCTGGCTCACCGCGCGCTGGAGACCGCCCGCGCCGCCGGGGCCAAGGACGCCGAGGCCGGCGCCCTGCTCACGCTCGCCACGTTCACCGAGGTCCGCCACGACGTCATCCGCGCCCACGAGCTGATCGAGCTCGCCTCCGCCGAGAGCACCGGCGACCTCGCCATGGACCTGCGCGCCCACTTCCACCACGCCCGCGTCCACTACGAGCAGGGCCTGCTCCGCCAGGCCGCCGAGGTCGCCGACGAGGGCATCCGGCTCGCCGACGAGACCGGCCTGCGCTGGAGCACCTACGGCACCGACCTGCGCTTCCTGCGCTTCCTCATCCACTACGTGGCCGGCGAATGGGACGAGGCCGAAGCCGTCGCCTCCGGGTTCGGCGCCCGCGTCGGCACCGTGCCCGAGGCCACGCTGTCGTCCTTCGCCCTGTTCATCGAGGTCGCCCGCGGCCTGCCCGCCGTGGAGAGCCGGCTGGCCTGGCTGCGCCCGTTCTGGGACGACGCGCTCGTCGTCTACATGTCACGCGGGCTCGCCGCCGAACACGCCCTGTGGACCGGCGACCCCGCCGCCGCCCTCGACCACGTCGCCGCCGCCCTCGACTCCCTCCTGCCCGGCGAATCCGGCACCGTCCGCATCGCCGCCATCGGCCTGTGGGCGATGGCCTCGCTCGGCACCACCGAAGGCGCCGACGAACTCGCCGACCGCGCCCGCTTCGCCGTCGACTCCGGCCCGGTGGGCGAACGCGGCCCCATGGGCCCCGAAGGAAACGCGTGGGCGCTGCGCGTCGAGGCCGAATGGCACCGCGTCCACGGCCGCCTCGACGTCTCCCTGTGGCGCCAGGTCGTCGAAGCCTTCTCGTACGGGTTCGTCTACGAGGAGGCGCGGGCCCGCTGGCGGCTCGCCGAAGCCCTGCTGGCCGCCGGCGAACGCGACGAGGCCCAGGCCGAGTGGGAACGGGCGCGAGAGACGGCCCTGAAGCTCAAGGCGGCCCCCCTGGAGTCGGCCCTGGCCGAGTTCGGCAAACGAGCCCGCTTCGGCGCCGGCCAGGGCAACGGGCACGTGGACGGCGCCCTGACCGCCCGCGAACAGGAAGTGCTCCGGCTCGTCGCCGAAGGACTGACCAACCGGGAGATCGCCGAGCGGCTGTTCATCGCGCAGAAGACGGTCAGCGTGCACGTCTCGAACATCCTGGCCAAGCTCGGCGCCTCCACCCGCACCCAGGCCGCCGCCACCGCCCGCCGCCACGGCCTCCTCGGTTAGGACTTCGCCGCCAGCTCCCTGACCACCTGGATCAGCTCCGCCGGATCGAACGGCTTCGTCAGATAGGCGTCGACACCCAGGCCCCGGCCGCGCCGCTTGTCGTCATCCTGCGCCCTGGCCGTGATCAGCACCACCTTGATGTGGCTCGTGGCCTCCTCGGCACGCAACCGCTGAGCCGTCGTCCAGCCGTCGAGGCACGGCATCATCACGTCCAGCGTGATCACGTCCGGCATCACGTCCAGCACCTGATCCAGGCAGTCTTGCCCGTCGGTCGCCGTCGTCACCTCGAACCCCTCAAGGTTGAGATTGACCGCGATCAGCTGACGGATGACCTCGTCATCGTCCACGACCAGTACTTTGCCAAGAACCTCGCCCACGGCGGCAAAGCTACCCGTAGCGGGGCGCTCACGTGCGGTTTTCGCGGGATGTGTGCACGGACGGTTATCTGGTGCCGAGTGGTCGCGGGATACTGGTAGCCTTATCACTCGTCGAGCCCCCTTAGCTCAGGGGATAGAGCACCGGCCTCCGGAGCCGGGTGCGCAGGTTCGAATCCTGCAGGGGGCACCGCTCGACAGCCAGGTCAGACATCGTCTGACCTGGCTTTTTGCTTATCGGCCGATCGTTCGGCCGTGCCCTCTCGCGGCGCTTCCGCCCGCACGATGCGGCGAGTCTCGCGAGCCATTCGCGAGTCGGGAACTACTGGCGATGCTCCCGTGCGCGATTCACGCGTTCGATCCACACCTCGTCATGTCCGGTCACGCATCGGCGGCAGATCCGCTGCAGGACCTCCATGCCGTGCCCTGCCCACTCGGCCATCTGAGCCGCAGCAACGCCCATGGACAGCCGCCCGGTGATCCCGGCGCGGACGTGCTGACCCTTCCACAATCGTGAGTAGGTGGACTTCGGCACCGCCCGAACCGTCATCTCCGTGCGGCCCTCGAGGTTGAGCTCGCCGTGCAGGCCGCTGTTGGCGTTGTCCTTGCCACGTCGTTGTCAAGTTCGCGCGGCGCGCCGGGTCCGTCGACAACGAAGGTTCACGCCCCGCCGCCTGGGCGACCGCAAAAACGGAGCCAGGACCTGCGGGACTCAGGGTGGAGTCCGGTCGAGCTCGTGGAAGCCGTACACGCACTGATGGCTCCCCTGGTTCTGCTGAACATCGTGGCGGTCATCGCGATTAACGGGTCTAGCTCCCGCTGCCCACGGAACATGTCGCCACCAGTGCGAGGCCGCGCCAGTCGTGAGGATCAGGTGGACCCGCTCCGGTGTCCAGGAGGTCGGCGGCTGCGGCGGCGAGCTGAGCGTGCGTCGGCGGCTTGGCGAGAGCCACCGGGTGCACGAAGGCCACTCCCTTCGTGCGGACGGTTCAGGAGGCGAGGAAATCGAAGTGGAAGCCGACGAGGAATAGCCCGAACGCGAGCCATCGGGCAGGGTGAGCCGGCCGAGCGCGGTCCAGCAGGAAGGCCAGGCCGCGGCTTGCCGGCAGACACAAGCCATAGATGAAAATCACCCACGGCAGCATGAAGATTCCAACGGCTATCAGCGCCATCACGAGCACGGGCGCTATAAGCATTACCAAGTAGCCTTCGGATTTCAGCTCAGATTTGGATTTTCCTGTTGCGTCGGAGGAGCTGATATACCAGAAGGGCGCCGCAAATACTGCGATGAAGAAGATCGCGAGGAGGATGCCGATCGCGATCTTCCATCTGCCGTCGAGGGCGCCGATGGCCTCGTTGTAAGCCTTGGTAGCTGCTCGCGCAGGACCGAACGTGTCATCGAACAGGCCGATGACGGCGATGATTATCCAGGTGATCGCGGAAAGGACAGAGAGTATGGCTGCCGCCCGCTCGGCGCCTCGCGTGAACCGTGCTCGCCATGGAATTCTGGCCAGTTGCTTGCCGAACGCGCGGAGCGCGTCGGGGCCGATCAGGTCGAGGACGACTGTAAGCGCGGCGACAAACTGGAGCGCCTTCCCCCAGCGGGCCCAGTAGAAGAGGGGCTGCCCCCAGAGGATGGCGCCAGTGAGTTGCTGGCCGTCCCGCCAGCGCATCCATAAATCACAGAGTTCCCCCACGTGTACAGCGTGATCGAGCGGTCGGGGTACGTCCAGCGAGATGCCGATGTCTGAGGCGTCCTATCCGACGCTGATGGCGGACCCGGAGTTTCCATGGATCAGAGACCCTGTCACACGACAGGCATGGACGGGGTCACCAGGACGGCCAGGCCTCACCACTGCTTGGCCCCGGCTCGCGTTGCCGGGGCGTTCATGCTGCTCATGGCATCGTGCTCGCGTAGTGGTCGGCGATGTCGTCGCTGGTGGTCAGCCACACGCCGGGGTGTCCGGCGATGTAGGCCAGTGCCTGGTCGAGATACTTGGTGCGGAACGCCTGCCCGATCACGAACGGGTGCAGGGCCAGCGCCATGACCCGCCCGCTCGTGGCCGAGTCGGCGTAGAGCTGGTCGAACTGGTCCTTCACCAGCTGCAGGAAGTCGGGCCCCGTCATGCCGTGCATCGTGAACAGGCCGAGGTCGTTGAGCTCCACCGTGTACGGCACGCTCAGCATGCCGGGCACGTTCAGCCGGAACGGCTGGTCGTCGCAGGTCCAGTCGAGCACGTAGCTCAGGCCGAGCTCGGCCAGCAGGGCCGGGGTGCGCAGGGTCTCGTTGAGCGCGGGGCCCATCCAGCCGCGCGGCCGGCGGCCGGTGGCCTGCTCGATCGTGGCGATGATGGAGGTCAGCTCGGCGCGTTCCTCGTCCTCGGACATGCCCGCCGGGAGGACGGAGTTGGTACGGCCGTGGGCCACCCACGCCCAGTCACGGGCCAGGCCGGCCTGGACGATCTGCGGATAGTGGTCGCAGACGGACGAGTTGAGCAGCACGCTGGCCCGGATGCCGTGGCGGTCCAGGCTCTCCATCACCCGCCAGAAGCCGACCCGGGCTCCGTAGTCGCGCCAGCCGTGGTTGAGCGGGTCGGGCACCAGGGCCGAGGTGGCCTCGTTCAGGCTCGTCGACGGCCGGCCGAACAGGAAGTGCTCGACGTTCAGCCCGACGTAGAAGGCCACCCTGGCGTCGCCGGGCCAGTGGAGGGGCTGCCGGTCGACGATCGGGTCGTAGTCGTAGAGTTCGTTCTCCATGGTTCTCCCTTGTTCAGGCCGAGGCGAGGCGGACGAGCATCTTTCCGGTTCCGGCGCCGTGAAGCGTTCCGATGAGGGCGGCAGGCGCCCGGCCGAGTCCGTCGACGACGGCGTGGTCGCGCAGGACCGCGCCGTGCATGACCGTGACGCCGACGGGAACGGCCGCCGCGCGGGAGTCGACGACCTCGCCGGCGAGCAGCAGGATCTGGTGGCTGATCACGGGGCGGCCATCTCGGGTTCCGTCGCCTCGTCAGGGGCGCTCGCCGCGCGTACGTGCCGGAGGGTGATCAGTACGACGGCGATGACCAGTACGGCGAGGCCGGCACTTACGGCGGCGGCCGCAGAGAAGCCGCACAGGAAGGCGTCCTTGGCCGCGGCCACCAGCCGGCCCGCCAGGGGAGAGGGGAGGGCCTCGGCGACGCCGATGGCGCTGCCCAGCGAGTCGCGCGCGGCGTCAGGCACGCCCGGCGGGAGGGTCGTCGCGATCTCGTCGCGGTAGACGGCCACCGCGAAGCTGCCGGTGATCGCGATGCCCATGGCCAGGCCCAGGTCGTAGGCGGTCTGCCCGGCCGCGGCGGCGGAGCCGGCCTTCTGCGGCGGGGCCGCGCGGACCGCCAGCTCGGTGCCCAGCACGCTGATCGGCCCGACCCCGAGCATGATCACCGTGGCCGCGACAGCGGCGGCCAGCGGGCTGGCCGCCCCCACGGCCAGCAGATACCCGGCCAGCGACACCAGAGCGCCGAGCGTGATGACATACGCCGGCCGCAGCCGCCGTACCAGCAGCGGCGTGAGCTGCGAGCCGAGCAGGAAGGCCGCGGCCGACGGCAGCAACCACAATCCGGCCGCCACCGGGTCGAGCCCGCCGAACAACTGCAGGAACTGCGGGATCAGGTACTCCACGCTGTTGAGCGCCATCATGGCCAGGAACAGCATGGTCAGCGCTCCGGTGAAGGACCGGTCGGCGAACAGCCGCAGGTCCAGCAGCGGCGAGCGGAGCCGGTTCTGCCGCCGGACGAACAGGACGAAGAACACCACCCCGGCCAGCCCGGCCAGCACCACCGCGGGCCGCCAGCCGTGTTCGGCGATGCGCTTGACCGCGTAGACGATCGGCAGGATGCCCAGCAGGAACATCGCCACGCTGGTCAGGTCCAGCCGCCCGGCCGCCCGGTCGCGGTACTCCGGCAGCAGCACCGGCCCGGCCGCCAGCACCAGCAGCATGACCGGCGCGCCGATCAGGAACACCAGCCCCCACCACAGGTTCGCCAGCAGCAGCCCGCCGAACACCGGGCCCAGCCCGACCCCCAGCGCCAGCGCCGTCGCCCACAGCGAGATCGCCCGCGTCCGCTGGCGGGGATCGGTGAACATGGTGCTGATCAGCGACAGCGTCGAGGGCAGGATCGCGGCCCCGGCCACACCCAGCACCGCCCGCGCCCCGATCAGCAGCCCCGGGCTGGCGGCGTACGCGGACGCCACCATGACGAGCTCCACCACCAGGTACGTCGCGGCCCCGGCGAGCAACAGCCGGCGGCGCCCGATCCGATCGCCCAGCGTGCCCATCACCACCAGGAACCCGGCGGTCATGAAGCCGTAGATGTCGATGATCCACAGGAATTCGGCACTCGACGGCCGCAGGTCAGCGGTCAGGAACGGGGTGGCCAGCCACAGAACGCCCAGATCGGCGGTGAGCATCATGGTCGGCAGCAACAAGACCGCCAGCCCGAGCCACTGCCGGGGCCCGGCCTTGTGTTCAGTGCGAACGTTCATGCCGGGACCGTACGGATCAGGCCGGGCCCACCAGGAGGGCCGGGCGCGTCAGGAAGGGGACCGGACCCGCCGCAGCGCCGCGGGCCCGGAGCCGTACCAGCGATGGATCGCCCGGCGCAGCGCGCGCTGGTCGGCATAGCCGGTGCGGGCGGCGATCGAGGCCACCGTCATGGGCGTGTTCAGCAGCAGATGCTCCACCCGTGCTCGCCTGACCCGTTCGACCTCCTCGCGCCAGCTCGTCCCCTCCTCGCGCAGGCGGCGCTGCAAGGTGCGCGGCGCCAGGCGCAGCCGGCGCGCGACGGCGGCCAGGTCCCCGTCGGGCAGGCTCAGCTCGACCTCGACCCGGAAGCGGTCCAGCCAGCCCAGCACCGGCCGGGCGCCGGCCAGCGTGGTGCGCGCGTGCTCGCGCAAGATCCTGGCCAGCGCCGGATCCGCCCGCGGCAGCCGCGCCCACGCATCGGCGGCCGAGAAGGTGACCGAAGGCAGCTCGGCGCCGAACTCCAGCCGGTCGGTGCCGTACGCCTCGATCAGGTACGCGTGGCGGCGGGGCGGCGCGCAGGGCAGCGTCACCCGCACCGGGGTCAGCGGCCGTCCGGCGCCCGACCGCGCCGAGGTCAGGATCAGCCCGGCCGCGAACTCGGAAATGATCGGGAACACCGGATGGCCGGCGAACACGCCACGGAACCCGACCGTCAGCCGGCCATCGGCCTCGACGGTGACGGCGAAGGACTCCGCCGGATCGGTGATCGCCGCCGCGTGCCGGTCGCCCTCGCCGAACGCGTCGACGAGCGTGTCGGCGGCGGCGAAAAGGTAGTCCCACACCCCGAGCAGGCCGGGCCGCCACAACTTCCACGGCAGCGTGCCGCCGCCTCGCTCGCGCAGCGCCGTCTCCCACTCCTGCCAGATGCGCACCAGCGAGGCGGACGGCAGCCGGATGCCGTCGTCGCCGACCACGTCCAGCCCGGGAACCCGCGACAGCCGGCGCCGATCGAGCCCGGCCGTCTCACCCGCCAACAGGACCAGTCTCGTGATGTGCGGCGGGCAGGTGTGCTCCATCCCCGTCATGCCTACCCCCGGTGATCAATGTGACCGGCCCTCCGGACCGTGACGCTAGCGATCAAGCTTCGCGCAGGGCAATGACGGTCATCACAGTGGATCCCGGTCAGACGCACCAGGCCGGGTCGTTGCGCTGGAAATGGGACGTTCGCGGTGCCGGCCCGATCCGGACGGCGGCGAGGCGGCACGACGCTGAGACCTTCGGCGTGACTGCCCCGGGGAGCGTCAGAGGGCTCGACGGCGCCCACATAAGGTGGTGTCGACGCCGCCCGTAGCTGGACGTCTGGTGGCCGAGCTACGACGCGATCTCCATGTTCTACGGCCTGTGCCGGCCAGGTTCGGTGGGAGGGGTGGCCAGGGGCCGGGCGGGGTCAGCGGGGGCGGTTGTGGGCGGCTTCGGCGAGGTCGGTCCACTGGTCGGCGAAGGCGTGGGGGACGACGACCCAGTCCTTGACCACCTTGCCCTGCCCGGTCGGGTCGAAGAGGGAAGCGCCGTCCAACTGGAGCGCGGCCGCGTGCTCGGGGGTGTCGCGGACCAGGCGGAAGACCATGGCGCCGTCTCGTTGCAGGCTGGCGAACACCTTCCCGGCCTGGTCCTTGAGCGCCGGTCTGCCCATCATGCTGGAGACCAGCACGCCCAGGTCGGCCAGTTCGGCGCCGACCTGCTTGAAGTCCTCTTCCGCGCTCACCGGTGCCCCCAAGACTCGTCAGGCAGAACGGCGATCAGGCTAGCCGTCCCGGGAGGTGCTGATCAAACGGCGCCGGAGCCAGGCGCGCAACCATCGAACCGGGCTCCGCCAGATCCGGCTTCGCCCGAGGCCGCCCCGGTGTGGCCGGGTGGAGCGTACGGCGGGGCGGTGTCCGGGGTGTTCGGCGCGGTAGGCGGCGACGGCGTCGGCCACCCGGTGGAAGAAGCGGACGCGCTCGTCCAGCCCCGTTTCGCGCATGAGGGTCCGTACGGGCACGCGGGTGCGGGCGAAGGACAGCCGCACCCCGGCGCGGTCGCAGTCGTCGGCGATGCGGTGCAGGGCTTCGACGCCGGTGGTGTCCAGGTCGTAGACGGCTTCGGCGTCGATGACGATCTCGCGGAGCGGGGGTTCGGCGTCGGCGATGAGGCGGCGCAGGTCGGCGCGGAGGACGTCGGCGTTGGCGAAGAACAGCGGCGCGTCGAAGCGGTAGACGACGAGGCCGGGCAGCGTCTCGGCGTCGCGGTAGTTGACGACGTCGCGGTAGGCGCGCTCGTCACCGGTGCGGCCGAGCACGGCGGTGTAGGGCATGACGGCGCGGCGCAGCACTTCCAGGAGGGAGACGGCGACGCCGACGACGATGCCTTCGAGCACGCCGAAGACGAGGACGCCGGCGGCGGTGACGGCGGCGAGGACGAAGTCGGTGCGGCGGAGGCGCCAGAGCCTGCGGAAGGCGGGCAGGTCGATGAGCCGGGCGGCGGTGAGGATGATGACGGCGCCGAGCGCGGCCTGGGGGAGGTCGCGGATGAGCGGCATGAGGGCCAGCAGGGTGATGATGACGGCGAGGGCGGCGCCGAGGCCGGCCAGGCGGGTGCGGGCGCCGGAGCCGGACAGCAGGGCGCTGCGGGAGTCGCTGCCGTTGGCGGGGAAGCCGCCGAGCAGGGCCGATCCGGCGTTGGCGGCGGCCAGGCCGAGGAACTCCTGCTGCGGATCGGCGTCCTCGCCTTCCTTGGCGGCCAGGGAGCGGGCGGTCAGGACGCTGCTCGCGTACACGAGCAGGGCGAGGCTGAGCGCGGGCCCGATCAGGCGCATGGTGTCGGCGAGGCCGGTCCAGGGCAGGCGCGGCACGGGCAGGCCGCCGGTGGCGGGGCCGAGGACGGCGAGCCGGTCGTCGAGCCCGGCGAGGGCGACGACGGCGGTGGCGGCGACGAGGGCGATGAGCGGGCCGGGCAGGCGCCGGGCGTAGCGGCCGATGAGCAGGACGGCGGCGGCGGTGAGGAGGGCGCAGCCGAGCGCCCACGGGTTCAGGTCGCCGAGGTTGCGCAGGACGGCGCCGATCTTGGTCAGGTGGTGGCCCCGGGGTTCGATGCCGGTGACCTTGCGGAGCTGGCTGACGATGATGACGACGCCGGAGCCGGCGAGGTAGCCGGTCAGGACGGGCGTGGACAGCAGGCGCATCAGCACGCCGGCGCGGATCGCGTACCCGATCGTGAGGAAGGCGGCGATCAGCAGGGCGAGCTGGGCGGACACGAGGGCGGGGTCGCCGCCGGGCACGGTGGCGAGCGCGCCGGCGACGACGATGGCGACGGACGACTCGGGGCCGACGTTCAGGAAGCGGGCGCCGCCGAAGAGCGCGTAGCCGATCATCGCGCCGAGCGCGGTGTAGAGGCCGGCGGCGGCGGGCAGGCCGGCGAGCTGGGCGTAGGCGAACGCCTGCGGCACGAGCACCGCCCACAGCGACAGGGCAGCGAGCAGGTCCGGGCGCAGCCAGGCCCGCCGGTAGCCGCGCAGGGCGGCCCAGCCGGGCATGATGGACAGGTTCACCCGGTTCCTCCCCCTGGTCGGGCTCCCCTGGTTCCTTGCCAACGGCGGGGCAAGGGAAAGCCTGGGAGAGCATCAGTCCTGCTCAAAAGGGGTACGCCAGGCCGCATGGGTGGGGTGCTGGGGGAGTTGCTGCCACTCGCGCTGGCCGTGGCGATCAGCCCGGTGCCGATCATGACGGTGATCCTGATGCTGCTGGCGCCGCGCGCGGGCGGCACGAGCGCGGGGTTCCTGGCGGGCTGGGTGGGCGGGATCGCGGTGGCGACGGGGGTGTTCGTCGTGCTGGCGCGCACGGTGGGGCTGTCGGCGGGCTCGGGGGAGCCGTCGGCGGCGGTCTCGTGGATCAAGCTGGTGCTCGGCGTGCTCATGCTGGGACTGGCCGGCAAGCAGTGGCGCTCGCGCGGGCGGCCCGGCCTGCCGGGCTGGATGAAGGCCGTCGACAGGCTCACGCCGGTGAAGGCGGCAGGGCTGGCCGCCGCGCTGGCGGCGGTCAACCCGAAGAACCTGATGATGTGCGTGGCCGCCGGCGTCACCATCGCGCAGGGTGCGGTCCATGAGATCGCGCTGCTCGTCGTGTTCACGCTGCTGGCCGCGTGCAGCGTGGCGGTCCCGGTCGTCGTGTACGCGGTCGCGGCCGAGCGGATGCGGGCGCCGCTGGACCGGCTCAAGAGCTGGCTGGAGCGGGACAACGCGACGGTGATGTTCGTGCTGCTGCTGGTCATCGGCGTGGTGCTGATCGGCAAGGGCCTGGGCGGGCTGCTGCCGTGACGTGGTTCGCCGCGGGCATCAGCAGGCCGCTGGACTGGCCGAAGGAGATCACCGCCGGGGTCACGCTGGCGGCGCTGGCCATCCCGCTCAACATCGGCTACGCGCAGATCGCGGGACTGCCGCCGGTCGTCGGCCTGTACGCGGCGATCGTGCCGATGCTGGTGTTCGCGCTGTTCTGCTCCTCGCGGCAGCTCGTGGCCAGCCCGGACGCGCCGATCGCGGCGCTCATCGCGTCGCTGCTGGCGGCGATGGCGGTCCGGCCGGGCAGCGCGCAGTACGTCGAGCTGGCCTACGCCCAGGCGCTCGTGTGCGCCGGGGTGTTCCTGCTGTTCTTCGTGTTCAGGCTCGGGTTCCTGGCCGACTTCCTGTCCGAGCCGGTGCTGGTCGGGTTCATCGCCGGGCTGGCCGTGGAGATCCTCACCAGCCAGGTCGAGAAGATCCTCGGCGTCCACACCACGGCCGACCGGTTCTTCCCGGAGCTGTGGGAGATCATCACGAGGATTCCGCAGGCCGAGAAGTGGAGCGTGGTCATCGGCCTGGCGACGGTGGCGGTGATCGTCGTGCTGCGCAGGTTCGCGCCGGCGCTGCCCGGGCCGCTGGTCGCGCTGGTGGCAGCGACGGCGGTGGTGGCCTGGGCCGGGCTGGACAAGCGCGGCGTGTCGGTGCTCGGCGACGTGCCGTCCGGGCTGCCGGTGCCGCACTGGCCGTCGATCACGCTCGGGCAGTGGGCGGGGCTCGTCCCCGGCGCCATCGCGATCGCCGCCGTCACCCTGGCCGACGGCCTGCTCACCGCCCGCCGCTACGCCGAACAGCGCGGCTACCGGCTCGACGCCAACCAGGAGCTGCGCGCGTTCGGCCTGGCCAACGTCGCCGCCGGGCTCACCCAGTCGATGACGGTCGGCTCCAGCGCCTCGCGCACCGCCGCCATGGACGCCACCGGCTCCCGTTCCCAGGTGCCCAGCGTGGTGTGCGCGCTCGTGGTGGCCGTCCTGGTCGCGTTCTTCTCCGGGGTGCTCGCGTACCTGCCCAACACCGCCCTGGCGGGCATCGTGGCCGTCGCCGTCGTCCGGCTCATCGACGTGCGCAAGCTGGCCGAGCTGTGGCGGCTGCGCCGCTCGGAGTTCTGGATCGCCGTCGTCTGCCTGCTCGGCGTCCCGGTGCTCGGCTCGCTCACCGCCGTCGTCATCGCCTTC
This sequence comes from Nonomuraea sp. NPDC023979, assembly GCF_040639085.1. NCBI lineage: Bacteria > Bacillati > Actinomycetota > Actinomycetes > Streptosporangiales > Streptosporangiaceae > Nonomuraea > Nonomuraea sp. NPDC023979. Next base: position 197,665 of record NZ_JBEZZG010000002.1, on the reverse strand, counting down.
CTGCTGTCGGCCGTGGACGTCGTACGGCGGGCCGCCCGCCCCAGCACGGCCGTCCTGCGTCCCGGCGAGCAGGGCCGGTACGTGCGAGAGGAGGATCACCGGGACGGGGACGGCGAGGCCGGGCCGCTGACCGTCTACCGGTTCGAGAGCCAGCTCTTCTTCGCCAACGCCGCCACCTTCAAGGCCGACGTCGAACGCCTCGCCGAGCGGGGCGCCCGGTGGATCGTGCTGGACGCCGAGGCCATCCCCGACGTCGACACCACCGGCGCGCAGGCCCTGCGGGACACCGTCGCCCTGCTGGGCGAGCGCGGCGTCACCTTCGCCGTCTCCCGCGCCACCGCCGGGCTGCGCCGCCTGCTCACCCACTACGGCCTGACCGAGCTGACCTACTACGACTCCAACGAGGCCGCGGCCGACGCCTTCCGGGAGAGCTCAGCCCCATGAGGTCGCCGGAGAGTCCCGCAGTGCTCACACGCAAGGGGGAACGCGTGCCCCCGGCCCTCTTCCGGCGTCCCCGGCGGCGGCTGCGGGCCGGCGTGGTCCAGGTCGGCTGCGCAGGGGCCGGGCTCGCCGCCGGGCTGATCCTGCCGAACCTGCCCCCCACGGTGCCACTGCCCACCAAGGACGCCACCGGGGCGCTGTTCACCATCGGGTTCGGCGTGCTCGGCCTGGCCAGCGTGATCTTCTCGCTGCTGTTCCTGGTCATGCAGTTCGCCGCGGGCACCTTCAGCCTGCGGCTCACCCTGTTCCGCGACGATCCGACCGTCTGGCGCACCTTCGCCTTCGCCGTCGGCGTCTTCGTCTACACGATCACCGCGGCCCTCGCCGTCGCTCACCGAGGCGCGGTCTCGCTCAGCGTGCCCCTGCTGGCCGTGCTGCTCGCGCTCGTCGCCGCGCTGCTCATGCGCACGGTGCAGATCCGCGCCTTCATCTCCATCCAGCTCGCCCCCTGCCTGAACGTGATCAACCGGCGTACGCGCCGGGTCGTCGACGTCGTCTACCGCAGCCCCTACCGGGCAGACCGCGAGCCGCTCGACCTGCCCGCCCCGGTGTCGTCGATCCTCTGGCGGGGCAGGCCGGCCCGGCTCCAGGAGGTCGACGTGGCCGCGCTCGTCGCCCTCGCCGCCCGGCGCGAGGCCGTCATCGTGCTGCGTGCCCCCATCGGCGCGCAGCTCTTCGACGGCGACCCGCTCGCCGACGTGCACCACCACGCCGTGCCCGAACGGCTGCTGCTGCGCCACGTGCTCACCGGGCCCGAACGCGCCTTCGCGCAGGACGCCGCGTTCGGGTTCCGGCTGCTGGCCGACATCGCGCTCCGGGCGCTCTCGGCGGCGGTCAACGACCCGGTCACCGCCGTGCAGGCCCTCGACCACGCCGAGGACCTGCTGCGCCGCATCGTGGGCAAGGCGCTCGACGTGGGGTCGGCGGCCGACGCCCGCGGCCGGGTCCGCGTGGTGATCCCGCTGCCCTCCTGGGAGGACTACCTGCGGATCACGTTCGACGAGCTCATCGCCACCGCGCGCAGCCCCATGGTCCTGCTGCGGCTGCGCGAGCTGCTGCGCGGGCTGCAAGAGGAGGCGCCGCGCCCCCGCAGGGACGCGGTCGCCGCCCGCCTGAGCCGCGTCGAGGCGCGCCTCAGGCGGCGGAGCGGCTGACGCTCACGGCGTCACGATCGCGAACGCCGGAGTCGGGTCGTCCAGTACGGCGGTCAGGCGGTTCAGCGCGTTCAGGTCGCCCTCGTGCCGGATGCCGTCGGCCGGCCCGCCGGTCAGCAGGCCCAGCAGGTCCCGCTTGGTGAGCGTGAGCGTCAGGTCCACCGGCCGGGACGGCGGATCGGCCTGGTGGATGAGCACGCCGTTGGACAGCGCGGTCCGGTGCCGCCGGTCCAGGTCCGTCAGGTGCCAGTCGATCGCCAGGCTCTCGTTCCACGCCTTCGGCCCGTCGACGCGGATGGCGATGGAGTCGAAGACCTGTTCCAGCGACAGGGCCTGGAGCATCTCCGGCGAGGTGGTGTCGAGGTCGGGCGGCACCACGCCGGAGGTCAGCTCCCGGGCGGCGACCAGGTAGAAGTTTCGCCAGGTGCCGTTCTCGGAGCCGTGGCCGAGCCGGGTGTAGACCTCGGCGAGCAGCTCGCGCGCCTGCCGGTCGCCGTCGTCGGCGAACACCGCGTGGTTGAGCAGCGTGGCAGCGAAGCGCAGGTCGCCCTCGTCGACGTAGCGGCGGGCGTACGACAGGACGCCCTCGCGCCCGCCCATGCACTCGACGTAGCGGCGGGCCTGCTCGACCGGCGGGTGCTCCCACAGGTGGGCCGGGTTGCCGTCGAACCAGCCGAGATAGCGCTGGTAGATGGCCTTGACGTTGTGGCTGACCGAGCCGTAGTAGCCGTGGGTGTGCCACGCCTGCTCCAGGGCCGGCGGCATCCGGATCGCCTCGGCGATCTCGATGCCCGTCATGCCCTGGTTCATCATGCGCAACGTCTGGTCATGCATGTAGGCGTACATGTCGCGCTGCTGGGACAGGAACGTGACGATGTTCTCGCTGCCCCACGTCGGCCAGTGGTGCGAGGCGAAGACCACGTCGGCGTCGCCGGCGAACAGCGTGATCGCCTCGTCGAGGTAGCGCGCCCACACCCGGGTGTCGCGGACCAGCGCGCCGCGCAGCGTCAGGATGTTGTGCTGGTTGTGGGTCGCGTTCTCGGCCATGCAGAGCGCCCGGCGGTCCGGGACGTAGAAGTTCATCTCGGACGGGGCCTCGGTGCCCGGCGTGAGCTGGAAGACCAGCCGCACGCCGTCGATCGTCTCCTCCTGGCCGGTGCGCGTGATGTCGAGCGTGGGCGGGATGAGGGAGATGGTGCCGGTCGAGGTAGTCATCCCGAGCCCGGTGCCGATCTGGCCCTCCGGCGAGCGGGGCAGGTCGGGGCCGTACATGTAGACCGCGCGGCGGTTCATCGCGGTGCCCGCGTAGACGTTCTCCGACACCGCGTGCTCCATGAACCCGGCGGGGGCCAGGATCGGCACGTCGCCGTCGGTGACGCCGCGCACGCCACCGAAGTGGTCGGCGTGCGAGTGCGTGTAGATGACGGCGGTGACCGGCCGGTCGCCGCGCTGCTCGCGGTAGAGCTTCAGGCCCGCCGCCGCGCACTCGTCGGACAGCAGCGGGTCGACCACGATGACGCCCTCGTCGCCCTCGATCAGCGTCATGTTCGACAGGTCCAGCCCGCGTATCTGGTAGATGCCGTCCGTGACCTCGTACAGGCCCTGTTTGACGCAGAGCTGGCCCTGCCGCCACAGGCTGGGATGCGCGGTGTCCGGGCACTCCCCGTCGAGGAAGCCGTACGCGTCGGAGTCCCAGACGACGCGGCCGTCGGCCGTTCTGATCACCGCGGGGTCGAGCGCGGCCAGGAACCCGCGGTCGGCGGCCTCGAAGTCCGCCCGGTCATGAAAGGGAAGGTCAGCCATGAAAGCGACCTTCCCCCCGGGCGTCCGGTTGCCCGGCCGGAGCCGGTACCTTCACCCACCCGTGGCCATCTCTTGCACCGGCTCTGGCCGGGTCGCCGCGTACGTGTCGACGAGCGCGAACAGCATCGCCACCACGGGGATGGACAGCAGCGCGCCCACCGGCCCGAACAGCGCCGCACCCAGGAGCACGGCCGTGAACGAGGCCGCCGGGTGCAGGTCGACCGAGCGGGCGCTGATCCTCGGCTCCAGCGTCAGGTTCTCCACCTGCTGATACAGGATCGCCCAGCCCAGCGCCACCGCCCCCACCCACGGCTGCGGCGAGGCGAACCCCACCACCGCGGGCAGCGCGATCGAGATGTACGTGCCGATCGTCGGCACGAACTGGGCCACCACCCCCGTCCACACGCCGAGCGCCAGCCACGACGGCATGCCGATCAGCAGGAACACCGCGGCCGACAGGCACCCGTTGATCGTGGCCAGGATGAGCCGGGCCGACACGTACCCGCCGGTCTTCTCGATCGACAGGTCCCAGACGCGGCCGAAGAGCTGCTGCGGCCGGCGCGGCAGCAGGCGCGCGATCCAGTGGCGCAGGCGCGGGCCGTCGGCCGACAGGTAGAAGGCCAGCAGCAGGATGGTGATCAGGTTGAACACGGTCTTCGTCACCGCGCCCAGCAGGCTCAGCACGCCGCCGAGCACCCCCTGGGCGTACTCGGCGGCCTGCTGCGGGGTGAGGTGGATGGAGGCGAGGATGTCGTGCACCCGGTACTGGGTGCCGAGCCGGGCGTTGATCCACGAGATCACGGCCTCGGCGACGGTGGGCAGGTGGCGCAGGAGCTGCGCGGCCTGCTCCAGGAACAGGTTGCCGAACAGCGCCAGGAAGATCAGCGCCGCCAGGATGAGCGCCACCATCATCACCATCGTGGCCCGGCCTCTCGGCATCCATCTCGACAGCCTGCGCACCCCCGGCTCCATCGCCAGCGACACGAACCAGGCCAGCACCACCAGGACGACCAGCCAGCCCGCGTCGGTCAGCACGAAGTGCAGGAAGAACGCCCCCGCGACGAGGACGGCCAGCGCGAGCCCGGCCCGCGCCACGTTCGCGGGCGACAGCACCACCCGCACCGGTCGCGCCCGGTCGGTCCGCGCCGCCCTGCCCGGCTTGATCATGGGTTCCTCCTGGTCGGCTCGCCGCCGTCCAGCCTTTCAAGCGGCGTCGCGGCAGGCGGGCGTGGCGCGTCAGCGGCCCAGCAAGAACGGGTAAATCCTCACGAGTCACCGCCAACCCGGCCGGCCTGGATCGTGCTCCCGCGCGTTGTCTCCACCACGACCGGCACCCCGTCCGGGATCTGCCCGCGCAGCGCCCCGAGCAGGCCGGAGACCGGCGGCAGCTCACCCGGCGTCTGCACCCGGACGCGCAGCTCCCGGGAGACCACGTCCACGCCCGCAATCGACGAACCCGGCACGCCGGAGATCCACTCCGCGGCCACCGCCTTCGCCCGCGCGCTCCACGTCGACAGCAGCCAGCTCACCACGGTGTTCGCCGACAGCGGGACGACCACCAGGACCAGCAGCGACGCCAGCACCAGCCGGGCCCGGCGGCGGCTGCGCCCCGACTCCGCGACGGCCTCGGCCCCGTACCCCGTCGCCGTGAACACCACGATGCCGCCGAGGATCAGCGCCAGCAGGTTCGACAGGAAGAGCACCAGCGCGCCCAGCGCCAGCCAGCCCGCCCCCCGGCCCAGGCACACCCCCACGACCGCCAGCGGCGGCACCAGCGAGATCGCGATCGCCACCCCCGGCAGCACCGCCGCCACGTCCCGCCGCGCGTGCGCCACCGCCCCGGCCAGCCCCGTCGCCAGCGCCGCCACCAGATCCATCAGCTTCGGCGACGTACGCCCCGCGATCTGACTGTTGGTCAGCAGCTCGTACGAGGCCGGCAGCAACGCCGAGAACACCACTCCGATCCCGACCACCAGCAGCCCGCCGAAGAACACGAACCCGACCGCGCCCTGCCCGCTGTGCCGCACCGTCGCCAGCGCGGTCCCCATGATCGGCGTGGCCAGCGGCGCGATGATCATCGCCCCGATCACGGTGGCCGTCGAGTCCGTCAGCACCCCGGCCGACGCGATCACCGCTGACAGCGTGAGCATCGTCCAGAACGCCGACCGCTTGGCCCCGCTGTCACCCGCCGACAGATCCAGGCTCTCGACCAGATCCTCCAGCGGGCGGCGCTGCGTGTCGGGCAGCACGCGCTCTCGAAGTCCGCTCAGCATGCCCCCGAGTATCCGAGCAGGTCACGCCGGGAACCGACAGCGACACGGCCCTGGACATTGGCCGTGTCCGGTCTGATTCTCGTTCCAGTCGGCTCGTGCGGCCTCGGAGGGCTGTCGGCCGCCTACCTGGCCGACCTGGCGCTGAACGCGGTCTTCGCCGCCGTCGCGTACGGGGTGTGGCGGCTGGTCAGGAACGCGCCGCCGGTCCTCGGCCACCTGTCCGGCATCGCCGCCGTGCTGACGGCCGCGTGGACGTCCCTCATGCTCGGCCTGGCCGCCGCCGGGCTCTCAACCGCCTCTCCGACGCCCGGCAGCTCCGCCGCAGCGGGTACGGCTACTGATCGGCCGGGATAGCGTGTCCCGTTGTGGATCGACATCCGCGCCGATGAGAGAGTACGAACGTGATCGACAGCACCGCCCTCGCCGCAGTGGAGAACGCCGTTCCGGGGATCACCCGCACACGGGCGAGCGACCGGCTGGGCATGGCCCACGACGCCTCCCACTACCTGCTGACCCCGCAGGCCGTTCTCGTGCCGGAGAGCGCCGACCAGGTGGCGGCGCTGCTGCGGACCGGGCTGCCGCTGACGTTCCGGTCGGGCGGGACGAGCCTGAGCGGGCAGGCGGTGAGCGAGCACCTGCTGGTCGACACGCGCAGGCACTTCCGTTCGATCGAGGTGCTCGACGGCGGGGCTCGGGTGCGGGTCCAGCCCGGCGCGGTGCTGCGGCAGGTGAACGCCCGCCTGGCGCCCTACGGCCGCAAGCTCGGCCCCGACCCGGCCAGCGAGTCGGCGTGCACAATCGGCGGCGTCGTCGCCAACAACTCCAGCGGCATGACCTGCGGCACCCACGCGAACACGTACCGGACGCTGGAGTCGATGACGCTGGTCCTGGCGAGCGGCACGGTCGTCGACACCGGCGCGCCCGACGCCACGCAGCGGCTGCGCGCGCTCGAACCCGAGCTGGCGGCCGGGCTGGAACGGCTGCGCGACCGGATCCGCGGCAACCCGGACTCGGTGCGGCGCATCGAGGTGCAGTTCGCGCTGAAGAACACGATGGGCTACGGCCTCAACAGCTTCCTCGACCACGATGACCCGGTGGACATCCTCGCGCACCTGATCGTCGGCAGCGAGGGCACGCTCGGGTTCGTGGCCGAGGCGGTGCTGCGCACGGTGCCCGCCCACCCGCTCGCCGCCACCGGGCTGCTCGTCTTCCCCAGCCTGCACCAGGCGATGGCCGCGATGCCCGGCCTGGTCGCCGCCGAGCCCGCCGCCGTCGAGCTGCTGGACGCCGAGTCGCTGCGGGTGGCACAGACCGACCCCAAGGCCGACGACCTCCTGCGTACGCTGACCGTACGCGATCATGCGGCGCTGCTGGTGGAGTGGCAGGAGTCCGACGCCGGCGCGCTCGGCGAGCGCGAGGGCGCGGCCGCCACCGTGTTCGGCGAGCTGGAGCTGTCCGCGCCCGCGCGGCTGAGCAGGGACGCGGGCGGCCGGGCCGCGCTGTGGCACATCCGCAAGGGACTGTACGCGTCCGTCGCCGGGGCCAGGCCGAGCGGCACCACGGCGCTCTTGGAGGACGTGGCCGTCCCGGTGACCGCGCTGGCCGACCTGTGCGACGACCTGGGCGCGCTGTTCGCCAAGCACCACTACGAGCGCAGCGTGATTTTCGGGCATGCGAAGGACGGCAACCTGCACTTCATGCTGAACGAGCGCTTCGCCACCGACCTGCGGCGTTACGCCGAGTTCACCGAGGACATGGTGGAGGCGGTGCTGGGCCGGGGCGGCACGCTCAAGGCCGAGCACGGCACCGGCCGGGTCATGGCGCCGTTCGTGCGCCGGCAGTACGGCGACGAGCTGTACGAGGTGATGCGCGAGGTCAAGCGGCTGTGCGACCCCGCGGGCACGCTCAACCCCGGCGTGCTGCTGACCGACCGGGAGGACGCCCACCTGCGCGACCTCAAGACCGTCGTCACCGTCGAGCCCGAGGTCGACCGGTGCGTGGAGTGCGGCTACTGCGAGCCCGTCTGCCCCAGCCGCGACCTGACCACCACCCCGCGCCAGCGCATCGTGCTGCGCCGCGAGCTCGCCGCCGCCCAGGCCGCCGGTGACCACGCGCTCGCCCGCGAGCTGGAGGAGGAGTACGCCTACGACGCCGTCGACACGTGCGCCGTCGACGGCATGTGCGCCACCGCCTGCCCCGTCCAGATCAACACCGGCGACCTGACCCGGCGCCTGCGCGCCGAACGCCACGGCCGCGCCGCGCGCACGGGCTGGAAGAGCGCCGCCAAGCACTGGGACGGCGTCACCCGCGCCATGAACCTGGCCCTCGACACGGCGGCGAGCCTCCCGCCCGCGCTGCCCGAAGCTGCCAGCGGGCTGGGCCGCGACCTGATCGGCGCCGAGACCGTGCCCCGATGGAGCCGCGACCTGCCGCGCGGCGGGACCCGCCGCCGCGCCGCCCCGGCCGCCTCGCCCGACGCCGTCTACCTGCCGTCCTGCCTCAACACGCTGTTCGCCCCCGCCGACGGCGGCCCCGGCGTCATGGCCGCCTTCCGCCGCCTGGCCGGGCGTGCCGGCATCCGCCTGCACGTCCCCGAACAGATCGCCGGCCTGTGCTGCGGCACCCCGTGGTCGTCCAAGGGCTTCACCGACGGCCACGACACGATGGCCCGCCGCGTCGCGGACGTGCTCACCGAGGCCACCGACGGCGGCCGCCTGCCCGTCGTCACCGACGCCGCCTCCTGCACCGAAGGGTTCGACAAGCTCGGCTTCCAGGTCGTCGACGCAATCGCGTTCACCGCCGAGCGCATCCTGCCCCACCTGCCCGAGGCCCGCCGCCTGCCGTCGCTCGCCCTGCACCCCACCTGCTCCTCGACCCGCCTGGGCCTCGACGCCGCCATCACCCGCATCGCCGAGGCCGTCGCCGAACGGGTCGTCGTCCCCGACGGCTGGCAGTGCTGCGCCTTCGCCGGCGACCGCGGCCTGCTCCACCCCGAGCTGACCGCCTCCGCCACCCGCGCCGAGGCCGCCTCCGTCACCGCCGGCGACTTCACCGCCCACGCCTCGGTCAACCGCACCTGCGAGCTCGGCCTCACCCGCGCCACCGGCAAGCCGTACCACCACCTGCTCGAACTCCTCGACCGCGTCACCAGATGACAACGCCGATTGTCACACCCCCGTGAGAGAGGCGGTGCCGTGTCAGAGCCCGGGTGACCGACCGCGACGTGTGGGCCGACGAGCGGTTGCGGCGGGTCGCCCGGCGTGCGCTGGAGCGGGGCGGGGGCCGCTCTGACGCCCTGGTGGGAGGTGCAGGTCGTCAGGACGGGTTCTGGAAGGTGACTTCCGGGTTGGCCGGGGTGGGGCCGTCGAGGAGGGGGCGCTGCTTGCCGCGCAGGTGCTGGTCGAAGAACGCGCCCACGTACGCGCGGGTGATCTCGCCCGAACGCTTGCCCGACAGCGGCGCCGAGGGGTCGCTGTGGCCGGCCTGGCCGCCGAGGATGGGCAGGTCGATGAAGGTGAAGTGGCCGGAGTCCGCGACGGTGAGCCAGCGCTTCCAGCCGTCCAGCCGCTTCCAGTCGCGCGGCCAGCTCGTGTCGCGTGCGGTGGGGGAGTGGCCGGCCTGGGTGCCGAGCATGAGGAACGGACGCCCGCCGAGGCCCCGCTCGGGGACCGGGGCGAAGAACGTCCCGTCCATGTTCACCCCGGCGCGGACGCGGCGGTCGGCGGCCATGACGCTCGCCGAGGCGTTGCCGCCGAGCGAGTGGCCGGCCGCGCCGATGCGCCGCGGGTCGATCGAGCGCTTCCACGCGGGCAGGCTCGTCAGCCGGTCGACGACGAAGGAGAGGTCGGCGGCCCGGCCGGTGGCGGCCTTGGCCAGCAACTTCTTCTCCGCGGCGTCAGAGCCGGCCCCCTCGATGGTGTCGCAGGCGACGCAGGTCAGCGTGCGGCCGCCGGGGAACGTGGTGCCGAACGACTCGTAGGCGTGATCCACGAGCGCGACCACGTACCCGGTGGAGGCGAGCTCCTCGGCGAGCGAGGTGAGGGTGGCGCGGTTGAGCGTGAAGCCGGGGGAGAGCAGGACGAGCGGGTGCCTGCCGGGGGCGGGGCGCGCGCCGGTGCGGGCGTTGGTGCGGGTGGCGGCGAGGATCTTCGGCGGGAAGCGCTTGTCGAGGTTCTGGCCGCGCAGGAGGAGCTCGGCCTCCTTGAGGGACATGTACGGGGCGGGCTTCCCGCCGTCGCGGGCCGGATAGTACATCGAGACCATGAGCTGCCGGGCTCCCGCCGAGGGCACCCACGGGTCGCGCCGATCCCGGTCGACCAGGTGCAGCGTGTCGCGGCCGACCGCGTACGAGCCGGTGGGCGCGGGGATGGCCAGGCGCACGTCGTCGGCGGCGGGCGCGGCCTGCGCGGCCTGCGCGGTCTGCACCAGGGGCGTCGCGACGGCCAGGGAGAGGAGGAGAGCGGTGGCGTTGCGCCGGATCGTGTTCATGGAAGGGAGCGTACGAAGGCGCACGTCAGCGCCGACATGCGCGAAAGTCCAGAGCGACCCCTGACGAAAGTCAGGGAGTGCTGGGCGTGGGGCTGATCATGCTGGCGGTCGTGGTGTGGCGGCGTCAGCTCGATCACTATCAGAGCTCGGGGCACTGAGGCCGAGCGCGGGCAGGATCGCCTGGTCGACGAAGTCGATCAGGTCGGAGTCGCTCGGCGGCATGCCGTCGAGCAGCCGTTTGACGACGAGCGCCTCGCCGATGTCGGCGACCACCGGGGTGAGGCGGCCGGCGGGGAAGGCGCCGCGCTCGGCGTAGTGGCGCAGCACGGTGCTGGTGAACGTGCCGCCCCGGTGGGCGAACACCCGCTCCTGCAGCGCCTCGGACATTTTCGTCGCGCTCAACGGGTCGGTGAGGATGGCCGCCACGGCGCGTCCGGCGGGGCTCAGCGTCCAGGTGACCATGAGCTTGAGCGCTCGGATCAGGTCGCCGCGCAGGTCGTCGGCGCCGGGGGTCGGCTCCTCGACCGGGTGGGCGTGGTAGAGCGCGTCGAGCAGCACTTCGACGGGGTCGGACCAGCGCCGGTAGAGGGTGCTGCGCGGGGTGGCGGCGCGCTTGCCGATGCCGTCCATGGTGAGCCTGCCGACGCCGACCTCGACCACCTCTTCCAGCACGGCAGTGTGGATGGCGTGGATCAGGTCGTCGCCGCGCCGCCGGGTCCGCCCGCTTCGATCGCTCACGTTTGCCCCTTGCTCAGCTACAAGGCTGTATCTTACTGTCCAACATAAGCTACAGTCGTGTATCTAATGCTGAGGGGACACCCATGTCCATCACCGCCCCACCCCCCGTCCAGCAGGCCGTGCCGCTGAGCCGGCGGTCCCTGGCCCCCGACCTCGCGCGCGGCCTCATGCTGCTGCTCATCGCGGTGGCGCACGCGCACATGTACCTGTCCGGCCACCCCGCCGGCTTCCGCGGCTACACCCTCGACGGCGGCCTCCTCGACCGGCTGGTGGCCGGGATCCAGATCCTGCTCGTCGACGGGCGGGCGCTGCCGATGTTCGCCGGGCTGTTCGGCTACGGCCTCGTCCAGCTCGCCGACCGCCAGCTCGCCGCCGGGCGCACCTGGCCGCAGGTGCGGAAGGTGCTGCGCGCACGGAGCCTGTGGCTGCTGGCCTTCGGGTTCTGCCACGCCCTGCTGCTCTTCTTCGGCGACATCCTCGGCGCGTACGGCCTGGTCGGGCTGGTGCTCGTCGGGTTCATCCGGCGCAGCGACCGGGCCCTGTTCTGGGCCGCCGGGGTCAGCACCGTGCTGCACGTCGCCGTGCTCGGCCTGTTCGGACTGCTCACCGTCAGCGCCGAGAAGGGCGACACGCCCGCCGCCATGGCCGACCCGATGGAGGCCGCCGTGATGCGAATGATCGGCTGGTCCGGGATGACGCCGACGTACTTCGCCGTCAGTGTCGTGCCCGCCTTCCTGCTCGGCATCTGGGCGGCCCGCCGCCGCCTGCTGGAGCAGCCCGCGGAGCACCGGGCGCTGCTCCGCCGGGTCGGCGTCATCGGCACGCTGATCGCCGTCGTCGGCGCCGTGCCGCTCACGCTGATCGACACCCGGATCTGGGACGCCACGGACGCCATCGGCATCACCGCGTACGCGCTGCACAGCGTCACCGGCATCGCGGGCGGGCTCGCGTACGCCGCCCTCATCGGGCTCGCCGTCGCCGGCCGGGAACGCCACGCGCGCCCGGGGGCGGTCACCCGCGCGCTCGCCGCGTGCGGCCAGTGGTCGCTGACCTGCTACCTGCTGCAGTCGGTAGTCTTCGTCGCGCTCTTCGCACCCTACTTCGGCGGGCTCGGCACCCAGCTCGGCGACGCCGCCGCCTCCGGTGTCGCCGTCGTCACCTGGCTGTTCACCGTCGTGCTCGCCGCCACCCTGTCGCGTACGGGCCGCCGCGGTCCCGCCGAGACGCTGCTGCGCCGCCTGACGTACCGCCGCGTGAGGTAGCCGGCTCAGAGCCCGGGGCGCCAGGCGAACGCGTCACCCCTGTGAGTCTGCCGTGGTCAGGCGCGCCACGGGACCTGGGGCGAGCGGTGGAAGCCGATGCCCAGGGTCTGCCATCTCGGGGCCTGGGCGGCCAGGCGCTCGCGGAAGCTCGCCCAGTCGTGTGTGGACCGGGGGGACCAGGCCAGCTCGGCCACGGCGGGCAGCCTGGGGAAGGCCATGTACTCCAGGTCCTCCTCGGTCGCGAGCGTCTCGGTCCACAGCGGCGCCTCGACGCCGAGCACCGCCGACTCGGGGACGCCCGCCAGGTGCGTCCCCGGGTCCCAGTCATAGGCGTCACGCACCTCGATGAGGGCCGCCCAGGTCGTCCCGAGCTTGGTCGTGGCGTCGTACTTCATGTCCAGGTACGTCTTGTTCGCCGGGGACATGATGACCTTGGCGCCGCCCGCGACGGCCCGGGTGACGGTCGCGTCGTCGCTCGTCAGGCCCCAGTACTGCAGGACGCGGCCGGGGGAGTGGCGCACGTCGGGCGCGGCGATCTGGTGCCAGCCCACGACCTTCTTGCCGAGGGACACGGCCATGGGGTGGACCCGGTTGACGAAGGTGGCGAAGTCGGCGTCGGAGGTCGCGTCGGCCTCGTCGCCGCCGAGGTGCACGTACGGGCCGGGGGTGAGCTCGGCCAGCTCTCTCAGGACGTCGCGGACGAAGGTGTAGGTGATCTCCTTGGACGTGCACAGCGAGCTGAAGCCGACCTTGACGCCGGTGTAGAGAGGCGGGGCGACGCCGTCGCAGTTGAGCTCGGCGTAGGAGGCGAGGGCGGCGTTGGTGTGGCCGGGGACGTCGATCTCCGGCACGATCGTGATGTGCCGCCGGGCGGCGTGCGCGACGATCTCCCGGTAGTCGGCCTTGGTGTAGTAGCCGCCGGGGCCGCCGCCCACCTGGGTGCTTCCGCCGTGGGTGGTCAGCCGGGGCCAGGAGTCGATGGCGATGCGCCAGCCCTGGTCGTCCGACAGGTGCAGATGCAGGTGGTTGATCTTGTAGAGGGCGATCCGGTCGAGGTAGCGCTTGACCGTCTCGACCGGGTGGAAGTGGCGGGCCACGTCGAGCATCGCGCCCCTGTAGGCGAAGCGCGGGTGGTCCACGATGCGCCCGGCGGGCACCTGCCACGGCCCCGGCCGCACGCTCGGGCTCTCCACGCTCGCGGGCAGCAACTGCCGGAGCGTCTGGACGCCGTTGAACAGCCCGGCCGGCGTCCGCGCCCTGATCGTCACGCCGCGGGGCGTGACGTCGAGCTGGTAGCCCTCCGGTCCGACGGACGCGGGCGCGCCCTCCAGCCGGAGCGAGATCGCGCCCTTGGGGCGGATCGGCAGGGCGTAGCCGGTGGCCGGGCGCAGGACCCCGGCCAGGTAGGCGGCCACGCCGGCGTCGTCGGATGCGATGGCCGTGCCGGGCCGCAGCGTGAACGCGCCGCGCGCGGGCCGCACCGAGACCGGGGCAGGCACCAGGTCGTGCATCGCCGTGCGCCCGTGGGCGACGATGGCCGGTGGCGGCGCGACGACCGCGAAGGCCAGCAGCAGGGTCCCGAGAGCGAACAGCCTCACCGTGCACCGCCTTGTCAGTAGGGTTAGTCAATAGGAAGCTTTACTAACCGATTCGCTCTGTCAAGACCCTGTTTCGCCTCGTGGCCCCCCGTCGCCCGTCAGGCCTTCGCGCGGTCGAGCGGGTGGGCGAGCTCGTCGGCGGGCATGCGGGCCAGCAGGACCGCCGCGACCGCGATCGGCAACGGCAGCAGACCGGCGATCACGAAGGTCGTCGTCAGGCCGATCGCCTCGCTGAGCGGGCCGGCCAGCGCCATCGACACCGGCATGAACACCAGCGACACGAAGAAGTCGAGGCTCGACACCCGCCCCAGCAGCTCGGGCGGGACGCGGCGCTGCAACAGCGTGCCCCAGATCACCATCGGCGCGCTGAACAGCGCCCCGATCACGAACGCGCCCAGCGCGATCAGCCACACGTCATGGGCGACGCCGATCAGCACGAACGGCAGACAGGCCAGGCCCCACATGACGTTCATCGCGGTCAGGTAGCGCCGGGGCAGCCTGCGCGAGGCCATCGCCAGCGAGGCCAGCGCCCCGCTGACGCCGAAGGCCGCCATCACCAGCGCGTGATCCTCGGGGCCGCCGCCCGCGCCGTCCTTGACCGCGAACGGGATCAGCACCTCCATCGGGCCCATCACCACGAGGATCATCAGCGAGGCGAAGACCAGCGTGGCCAGCAGCCACGGAGTCCGGATCATGTACGCGAAGCCCTCGCGCAGGTCGATCAGCATCGAGCGCACAGGGTGACGGGGCTCCTCGTCGGTGCGGTCGCGGCGGATCGGGACCGGCTTCATCAGCAGCAGGAACACCGTCGCCGCCACCTGCGACGCGGCGCCCACGGCCAGCGCGGCGCCGGGGGAGTAGCTGGCCACCAGGATGCCCGCGAGCGCCGGGCCGCCGGCCTGCAGCACGATCGGGCGCAGCGTGCCCTCGATGCCGTTGGCCGCCAGCAGGTGCTCGGCGGGCACGATCGAGGGCAGCATCGCCGAGTAGGCCGGATAGTAGAAGCCGCTGCACAGGCCGCGGACCAGCGCGACCACGGCGAGCTGCCAGACCTGGACGGCGCCGAGCAGCGCCAGCGCGGCGATCGCGGTGGCGGAGACGGCCAGCAGCAGCTCGGTCGTCAGCAGCACCCGGCGCTGCGGCACCCGGTCGGCGATCACGCCACCGAGCAGCACCGTCGCGACCATGCCCAAGGCCGTGCAGGTCGAGACGAGCGACAGCGCGCCCGCGCCGCCGCCCAGCTCGATCACCTGCCACACCATGGCCATCAGCCACAGGCCCTCACCCAGCATGGACGCCGTGAGCGAGCCGGTCAGCAGCCCGTACTGGCCGTGCTGGAAGGGGCGGAGCGGGCCACGCAGCCAGCGCGAGGCCCGCGTGCCGGTGGTGGTCGGTTCCGTCATGGGTCCGACGCTAGCGGGGGCTGCCGACATAATTCCTCGCCGCGCCGCTGCGGCCCTCAAAATAGGGATATGTCGTATCCTCCGCCGCCCCAGCCCGAAGGCGGCACCCCGCCCCACCACGCCCACGGCCCGTCCGGCCCACCCCCCGCCGCCGGCCCGGGCCAGCACGGCACCGCACCGGGGCAAGGACAGCCCGGCCCGTACGGCGGCGCCCCCCAGGGCCAGTCCCCGTACGCGCCCCCGCCCGGCCAGGCCCCCTACGGCGGCTCCCCAGGCCAGTACCCCCCACCGCCGAACCAGGGCCAGAGCCAGGGGCACTACGGCGGGCAGCAGGGCCAGGGGCAGGGGCACTACGGCGGGCAGCACAACCCCGGCCAGTACGGCGGACCGCAGGGCCCGTACGGGACGCCGCCCGGCCAGCCACCGCACGGGCAGCCACCGCACGGGCAGCCCCCTTATGGTCAGCCACCGCACGGGCAGCCTCCGTACGGCCAGCCCGCCTATGGTCAGCCCCCGTACGGCCAGCCTCCGTACGGCGCGCCGCAGCCGCCGAAGCGCGGGAAGGGCCTGGTGATCGCGCTGGTCGCGGGCCTGGCGGTGCTGATCCTGGGCGGTGCGGCGACGGCGGTCGTCTACGTGGTGAACAACCGGCCGGACGACCGCGTCGTCGCCCAGCCGCCCGCCGCCTCCGACACCCCCACGGCCCCGGAGACCACCCCGCCCGGCACCCCGGACCCGGCCACGTCCGTCCCAGCGACTCCCGACCCCTCGGCGTCCGCGGCCGAGACCCCGGCCCCGTCCCCCAGCGACACGGCCCGGGCCGAGCCGGGCGCGAAGCTCAACCATGACGAGTTCAAGGACTGGAACTTCAAGCTGAGCGGCGTCTCGTACCAGGCGAAGAAGGTGGGCGGCTGGAACTACTCCTCCTGCGACCCGGTCGACGGCGCCGGCGTGCTGGCCAAGACCAACTGCGACCACGCCGTGCAGGTGGCGTACACGGCGTACGGCGGCGCGCTCAAGGGTGTGCGGATCGTCATGGCGTTCCCGACCGAGGCGGACGCCGAGGAAGCCTCGACGAAGCTGGGCAAGCTGTCGTCGGACGCGGTGCTGTGGCGCAAGGACAGGACGCACGCGAGCTACGCGTACGGCAAGATCCGCATGGGTGACGCCCGGAACGTCGTGGTCGTCACGATCGTCACGGCGACCAAGGCGGCCGAATCCAAGGCGACGAAGTTCCACAACTACTTCCAGGCGGACGCCGCCGGATATTTCCTCTTCCGGGATGACGTATCGGTCGCTTGAGGTCGGGGTGAGGCCGGGGTGAGGCTGGGGTGCGACCGGTGAGACCGGTCAGTGGCCCCCGCCGGACGTGGCGCGGGCGAACTCCCACGGGTCGTGCGCGCTGATGAGCGTCACCTGGTCGCCGTGGTGGCGCACCAGCTCGCGGAGCCGGGCCTGGGTGCCCAGCCGCAGGTCGTGGTGGACCTCCGAGCTGGTCTGGACGAGGTTCAGGACGGGGTGCGGGTGCGGGTCGGCGTCCAGCTCGCGGTGGTAGTAGTACGCGTCGCCGCAGTGCAGGAGCCAGCGGTCCCCGTCGTGCAGGGCCACGCCGGTGTGCCCCTCGGTGTGGCCGCCGAGCGGGACCAGCCGGATCTCCGGGGGCAGGCCCTCGGCCTGCACGGAGGTGAAGCCGAACCAGTCGTCACCTGAGCCGTCCGGAACCGGGCCGCCGCCCGCATACGTCACCCAGTCCGGGCCGTGCGCCCAGTGGGCCGGGCGGTAGCGGAAGCTGGGCGCCTGGTGGGTCGCCGCGTCGAGCTCGGCGGCCAGGACGTGCACCTTGGCGGCCGGGAAGTCGGGCAGCCCGCCGCAGTGGTCCACGTCGAGGTGGGTGACGATGACGTGCCGCACGTCGCGGGGGTCGTGGCCGAGCGCGGCGACCTGGCGCACGGCGGTCTCCCGCTCGTCCAGCAAGGGCTCGGCCAGCTCTATCCAGTCGGCGCCGAGGCTGCCGGCGGGGTCGCGCACGTCGGCCAGGCCGAGGCCGGTCTCGACGAGGACCAGCCCGGCGGACTCGGTCTCGGCCAGCAGGCAGTGGTTGACGGCGTGCGCGCCGGGCGGGCCCTGGTAGGTGGGTTCGATGCGGCGTACGGATCCGCAGTTGAGGTGATGGATCTTCATGCCGCTAGGGTCTTACTTGAAGCGCGGTTCAAGTCAAGGAGGCGGGATGGACGGCGAACTGCTGGACATCGGCGAGGTGGCCCGAAGGACCGGGCTGGCGGCGTCGGCGCTGCGCTACTACGAGAAGCAGGGCTTCATCGCCCCGGCCGGGCGTAACGGGCTGCGCCGCAGCTACCGCCCGGACGTGCTCGACCGCCTGGCGCTGATCGTCTGCGCGCGTGACGCCGGGTTCACCATCGCCGAGATCGCGGGGTTCCTGCGGGCGGCCCCCGGTGATCCGGAGCTGCGCGCCCGGCTGGCGGACAAGGCCGTGCGGCTGGAGGACGACATCGCCCGCCTGGAACGCATGCGCGACGCCCTGCGGCACGCCTCGGCCTGCGCGCACGAGCCCCTGGTGGAATGCCCTGACTTCAAGCGCCACTTCCGGCCGGACGGCGGTGGTCAGCCGGTCTCGGAGCGGCCCTCGCGCCAGTAGCCCATGAACGCGACCGCGCGCCGGTCCATGCCACGGTCGGCCACCAGGTGCCGCCGCAGCCCCTTGATCACCCCGGCCTCGCCGGCCAGCCAGGCGTACAGGGGGCCGGGAGGCCGCTCGTCCTCGGGGACCTCCCACAGGTCGTCGACGTCCACGTCCTCGACGGAGTCGTTGGCGGCCAGCGGGGGCAGCAGCCGGTCGGCGGCGGCGACGACGGCCGGGTGGAGCAGGCTGCCGCGCGGGACGCCGGACCTCGCCAGCCAGGTGATCTTGACCTGGCTGGGCGTCTCGATGTCGAGGGCGTCGGCCTCGTACGGGACCTCCATCAGCGCCTCGCCGGTGCACCCGGCGGGGAGCCGTTCGAGGGTGGCGGCGATCGCGGGGACGGCGGTCTCGTCGCCGGCGAGCAGCACCGGGCCGTTCTCGGCGTGCGGGCGGAAGGCCATGCCGGCGCTGGGGCCGTCGAAGCCGGCGTTCGGGCCGAACAGGAGGGCGGGCGCGCCGGGCCGCACGGTCGCGGCCCAGCGGGCGACGGGGCCGCTGTGGCCGTCGTCGTCGTGCAGCGCGATGTCCACGTCGACCTCGCACAGGTGCGGCCGGGCCAGCCGTACGGTGAGCGTGCGGATGGGGTTGCGCAGCTCGCCGGGCAGCTCGCGCCAGCGCTGATACCAGCCGGGGCCCTGGGGCATGGGAGCCAGGCCGTGCCCGGGCAGCGGCAGGATGAGCTTGATCCGCTGGTCGTAGCCGATGTCGGCGAAGTGTGCCAGGTCGCCACCGCTGAAGGTCACGCGCAGGAACGACGGGCTGAGCCGTTCGGTCCTGCTCACCTCGACCTCGAACATACCAAAAGGCTCCGTCATATTAGGTGAGCCTAACCTAAAACGCTTTCCGGGCAAGCCGGTGAGCAGCGCGCTGTCGCGCCACAGGGCCGCGGCCACGTCCCGGTCGCGGGCCGGTTCGGACGGCTGCGGCCAGGTCAGCTTCCCCCGGACCAGCGACGCGTACCCCTGGCCGGTCGGCGGGCGTACGGCGCCGAGCGCCAGGTCGGCGAGGGTCGCGCCGGCGGCCTGCCGGGTGTTCGTGCGCGGCACCAGGCGCCGAGCGGCGAGCCGAGCATCGCCCAGGCCGGCCGGACCGCCGGGCTGAAGTTGCGCGACAGGCCGGTGCCCGGCACGGCCCGGGCCGCCGAGCACACCCGGCACGACCCCGCCGTGCACGCCCGCACGCTCGCGGTCGTGCTGGACGGCCTGCGCGCGGCATGACATCCGTCATGTCAGGTCCATGACGGAGCGGACTGGTAGCCCCGTACGCCATCCATAAGGATCAAATCAACACAAAACATCGATCTTGGAGGTGGCATGCGACGCGTGATCGTGGGAGTCGGGCTGGGCGCGCTGCTGGTCGCGGGCGCGGGGACGCCGGCGGCCGCCGAGCGGGCCGGCCTGGACCGGGACGCGCTCGACCGGACGCTGACGGCGATCGAAGCAGCCGGCATGTACGGGACGTACTCGGCGGCACAGGACGGGCGGCAGGCGTGGAAGGGCGCCGCCGGGGTGGCCGACGTCGAGACCCGCAGGCCGGTCCGCGCCGACATGCGGCACCGGGTCGGCAGCGTCACCAAGACCTTCACCGCGGTCGCCGTCATGCAGCAGGTGGCGCGCGGCACGATCGAGCTGGACGCGCCGGTGGCCCGCTACCTGCCCGGCCTCGTCACCGACGAGCGCGTCACCGTCCGGATGCTGCTCAACCACACCAGCCACATCGCCGACCACGTGGCGTACGCGTTCCCGTCGCTGTTGCAGGGCTCGACGGCCAGCCTCGACGACAACCGGTTCCGCTCGTTCACCGACGAGGAGCTGGCCCGCCTCGGCCTGGCCGCGCCGCCCACCGGGGAGCCGGGCGCGCTGCCCGGTTCGTACTCCAACACCAACTACGTGCTCGCCGGGATGGTGCTGGAGAAGGTCACCGGCCAGGACGCCGAGCGCTACATCACCCGCCACGTGATCCGCAAGGCCGGGCTGCGCCACACCTCGTTCCCGCGCTCCCCGCACATCCCCGGGCCGCACTCCAAGCTGTACGAGTCGTGGTACGGCTTCATCGACCCGCCGCGCGACTACAGCGTCTACGACATGTCGTGGATCGGCACCGCCGGGGCCGTCGTGTCCACGATGGACGACCTCAACCAGTTCTACCGCGCCCTGCTCGGCGGCCGGCTGCTCGGGGCCGAGCAACTCGCCGAGATGAAGCGCACGGTGCCGGTCGCGGTCGGCGGCGGGGCCTTCGCGTACGGGCTCGGCATCTACCCCGCCGACCTGCCCTGCGGCCGGTTCTGGGGGCACGACGGCGCCGTGTTCGGGTCGATCACCCAGTCGCTGACCAGCGAGGACGGCAAGCGGCAGGTGTCGATCGGGCTGAACCTGGCCAAGTACCAGCGGATCGAGAACGGCACCATCCCGATCCACCCGATCGACGTGGCCGCGGGCAATCACCTGTTCACCGCCCTGTGTGGCGGCGAGGGCGCCACGGCCCGCAGCGCCCAGGCCCCGTTCGTCCCCTTCCAGGCCGACCGGACGCTGATCAAGCGCCAGTAGGTTGGGCGCATGCTCGACTATGACCGTGAGGCGGCCTCGTACGACGCGACACGCGGCGGCGAGGCCAGGGCCGGGGCCGCGGCGGAGGCGATCGAGCGGCTGCTGCCGCCCGGCGCGCGGGTCGTGGTGGACGTGGCGTGCGGCACCGGGATCGTCACCACGCGACTGCGGCGGGCCGGCCGGCTCGTCGCGGGCGTGGACCGGGCGGCCGGGATGGCGGCGGTCGCCGCCTCGCGGCTGCCCGGCGGCGTCGTGCGGGGCGACGCGGCGCGGCTGCCGTTCGCCGGGGGCTCGGCCGACGCGCTCACCATGATCTGGCTGCTGCACCTGCTCGACCACGACACGTCGGCGGCGGTGCTGGCCGGGGCGGCGCGGGTGCTGCGGCCGGGCGGCACGCTGATCACCACCGTCGACAAGACCGACGCCGTCTACCGGGCCGGTGACAAGCGGCTCAGCCGGGCCCGTGACGCGCACGCGCCGCAGGCGAGCGACGCGCTGGACCGGGTGCTCGACGTGGGCGCCGGGTGCGGGCTGGCGATGGCGGGCCGCACCACGTTCGCGGGGGTGGGACAGGGGCGCAGCCCGCGCGCGTGGGGCGACCTCCTCGGCGGGACCGGCCTCGGCTGGACCCGGCACGCCGACCCGGCCGTCGTCGCCGGGCTGCGCGAGCACCTGGCCGGGCTCCCCGGCCAGGACGTCCCGGGACCCGACCCGGTCTACACGCTGCTCGCGCTGGTCAAGGCATAGGAGGCCGGCGGCCGGGCCGGCTTGACCTTGACGCTACGTCAACGTCTCTAATGGAGGCATGCTGATCGGCGAGCTCGCCGCGCTGGTCGGGGTGTCGACCCGGACCGTGCGCCACTACCACCACCTCGGCCTGCTGCCCGAGCCCGAACGCACCTCGGGCGGCTATCGCGCGTACCGGATGCGCGACGCCGTGCTGCTGGCGCGGGTGCGGCGGCTGGCCGAGCTCGGGCTGTCCCTGGACGAGATCCGCGACGTGCTGGCCGACGACCAGGGCAAGGACCTGCGCGAGGTGCTGCGCGAGCTGGACGACGACCTCGCCAGGCAGCAGGAGGCGATCGGGACGCGGCGGGCGCGGCTGGCGGCGCTGCTGGAGGAGCCCGAGCTGGGCGCCGACTCGGCCGTGTCGCCCGAGATGGGCGAGGTGCTGCGCGACCTCGCACCCGACGGGTCGGCCTTCGCCCAGCTCGACCAGGGGATGCTCGCGCTGCTCGACACCGTGGCCGACCCGGAGGACCGGGAGTGGGCGCTGCGGGCGCTGCGGCCCTTCACCGAGCCCGGGGTGGTCGAGCGGGTCCACGAGATGTACGCCAGGCTCGACGAGATCGCCGGGGCCGACCCCGGCGACTCCCGGCTGCCGGCGCTGGCCGCCGACCTGGCCGCGCACATCCCGGCCGAGCTGGCCGGGGCGATGAGCGGCAGCGAGGAGTGGATGGACCTGGTGTTCGCCGAGCTGACCCCGGCGCAGGCAGTGGTTTTCAGGCAGGTCGTGGCGTTGCTGAAGAAGGAGGGCTGATGGACCGGGTGCGCCGGATCATGGACTTCGACCGGAAGGGGATGGCCAGCCTGGTGCTGTGGGCGCGGCGGCGGCGCGACGGGGTGCCGCCCGGCGCCGTCGAGGTCTCCTACTCGCGGGAGCAGTCGACCACCATGATGGTCTTCGCGTTCGCCATGGCCGTGGAGCTGATCGCCGTCGAGGTGCTGCTCCAGGCCATGGACGTGGACCTGTGGGTGCGGCTGGTCGTGCTGGTGCTGGACGCGTACTCGCTGCTGTTCGTGCTCGCGATGATCGCCGCCTGCGTCACCCGGCCGCACGTCGTCACCGGCGGCGAGCTGCGGATCCGCTACGGCGCGTTCCTCGACGTCCGCGTCCCGCGCGAGCTCGTCGCCTCGGTCCGCCTCGTGCGCAGCTACAACGAGACGGGCCTGGTCACGGTCGCGGACGGGCGGCTCGGCGTGGCCGTGTCGTCGCAGACGAACGTGGTCGTCCAGCTCACCGAGCCGATCACCGTGACCCGGCCGCTGGGGCAGCGGGCCGAGGTCACGGTGATCCGGTTCTTCGCCGACAGTCCCGGCGACCTGGTGGCCGCGCTGAAGTCGGCCGAGCCGAGCCCCGCCTAGCGGCAGCGGCCGCCGTTCAGGTGGAAGACCTCCGGGGCCGGGTTCGGGCCCGGGGTCGCGGCGCCGACGAAGCCGAACGTCACCGAACCGCCCGGCTTGATCCGCGCGTTCCAGCCGAGGCCCTTCGCCGTCACCACCGGGCCCGCCTGCGTGACCTCGGCCGCCCAGGCGTGCTTGACCTCCTGCGCGCCCGGGAACGACCAGCGCAGCGTCCAGCCGTCGATCGCCCGGTCACCGGTGTTCTCGATGACGACCTGGCTGGTGAAGCCGCGCGGCCACGAGCCGTGCGCGGTGTAGCGGACCTCGCAGGAGGCCCGCGCCGAGCGGTCGGCCAGGAAGGACGAGATCCAGGCCAGCGGCGAGTTCCAGTTGATCGTCAGCTCGTTGGTGGCCCAGGACTCGATGTGGTCGATGTAGCAGAACTGCGGCTTGCAGCCCTGGAGCAGCCGCTGCGCCAGCGGGTCCTGGATGGCCGAGTTGGGGCCGCCCGAGAGGGTGCCGCGCGGCGGGTTGGGCAGTGCGGGGTCGAGCTGGCGGGCGTACCAGCGGCTGTGCTGGTTCTTCGACGCCACCTCGCCGTAGCCGGTGACGTACGACTGGTTGAGCGCGTTGCGGCCGAGGATGTAGTCCATGCTCTCGCGGACGGCCGCGCGATACTTCTCCTGCCCGGTCAGGTCGTACGCGGTCGCCAGCACCACCATGTTGTTGAGGATCAGGTTGTTGGACCCCCAGTCGAACGACGGCGGGTCGTACGGCATGCCGTACGGGTGCTCGCGCTGGATCTCCAGATACTTGTCGGCGCCCTCGACGACCGAGGCGCGCACCCGCTCGCGGTCCGGCAGCGCGTTGGGCACGGTCGCCAGGTCGAGGCGGCCGAGCGGCGCGGTGAAGCCCCAGTCGAAGCCGCGCTCGCGCCAGATGTCGCCGGTGTGGTGCGGCGAGGCGAGCACGTACTCCTGGAACGCCTTCTCTCCCGTCGTGATGAACAGCTCGGCGGCGGCCCAGTAGAACTCGTCGCTGACGTCGCCGTCGGCGTAGGAGCCGCCGCCGACGCCGTCGTTCGGGTCGGCGTACTTGTCGGGGTTCGCCACGGCGGCGGCCCAGGCGGCGCGCGCGGCCTTCAGGTTGCGGGCGGCGAAGGCGGCGTCGTACGGGGCGAACAGGCGGGCGGCCTGCGCGGCGGTGGCGGCCAGGTTCAGCGTGGCCGCGGTGGACGGCGGGTGCAGCTCGCGGGGCTGCGGGTCCAGGTGCGGCATCAGCGGCAGCCCGGTCCAGGCCCGGTCGTGGATCTTGTGGTGGGCCATCCCGGCCAGCGTCTCGCCCTCGGGCACCTGCATGCTGAGCAGGAACTCCTGCTCCCAGCGGACCTCGTCGAGCACGTCGGGGACGCCGTTGCCGCTCTCGGGGAGGGTGAGCTGGCCGTCGGTGAAGGCGGCCTTGTCCCGCTCGTAGGCGGCCATCAGCTGGTAGGCGGAGATGCCGCCGTTGACCACGTACTTGCCGTGGTCGCCCGCGTCGTACCAGCCGCCCTTGACGTCGAGCGTGTAGTCGCAGACGCCGGGCTGGCAGGGGACCTTCGTGTCGCCCTGGTTGGGCTCGACGCCCGCGTGACCGGCGGGGCGGCCGTAGCCGGGGCGCAGCTCGTCCAGGATCTCGACGCCGCTGCGCTGGGTGTAGTAGAACTTCAGCGCGTCCACCCGCATGTCGTCATACAGGCCGGGGGCCAGGTCGAACGGGCGGCTGGTCTCGCCGTCGGCCGTGAGCGTGTAGCCCTGGCCGGGCTTGGCGTAGGCGGTGAAGTCGATCGTGTGGACGTTCTGGCCGGAGCTGGCGTCCATGCCGCGCGGGGTGCTCGCGCCGGTGGCGACGGTCTCGCCGGCGGCGTCCTTGAGCTGCCAGTCCACCGCGTCGGTCTTCTCGGTGACGACGGTGGCCTTCTTGGGGCCATCGGGCAGGTAGCCGACCATGTTCACCCGGACGCGCGGGCCGGTGTCGGGCTCGTACTCCTCCGGCTCGGCGCCGCCCTTCAGCGACACGTCGTCCATGCAGAACCTCCAGGGCTCGGCGCTGCCGCCCAGCTGGAAGACGACCTGGGCGTTCGGCAGCGAGACGGGGGCGGTGAAGGTGTAGGAGTAGTCGTTGCCCGACACGCTCAGCTCGGGGGCCGCCGAAAGATACTGCGTCCACGGGTCCACGGGGAGCTGGATGAGGGCCCGGCCGACCTTGGCGGGGGTGGCGGAGGCGGTGAACGAGTAGGCGTACGTCTCGCCCTCGACGAGCGGCAGGTCGTTCTGGCCGATGATCACGTCCCACGGGTTGGCGGTGCCGCCGGGGATGTCGGCGCACAGGCGGCCGGTGTCGAGCTCGGGGGTGACGTTGGCGGTGCCCCACCAGGGGGCGGTGGAGGAGTCGAAGGTGCCGTTGACGATCTGCTCCGGGCCCTCGTCGGCGTGGGCCGGCGTGGCGGCGGCCAAGGGGAGCAGGAGGAAGAGGGCCGCTGCCGCGGCCCGGCGTAGGGTCATGGGGGGTGTCCTTCGGGAGGTTGGGAGCGCTCCCAGGATCTTGCGGCCGAGGCCGCCGCCCCGTCAACGGCCCCTTCTCACCGCCTGTGAAACTTTCCCGCCGCCTGCCTGGCCATCGCCGCGGACGAGCGTGAAACTTTCATCCGGCCATCGCTTCCAGCAGGTCGGCGGCCCGGACGGTGCCGCCCTCGGCGCGCGTCTCCTCACGCAGCAGCGCCGAACGCCGCGCCACCGCCGGGTCGGTCGTCAGCGCGGCCAGCGCCTCGCGCAACGCCTCCGGAGTCGCCTCGGCCGTGTCGAGTCGCCGGGCCACCCCCAGCTCCACCAGCCGGTCGGCGTTCATGAACTGGTCGACCGCCTGCGGCACGGCGATCATCGGGACGCCCGTGAACAGCCCCTCGCTGCTCCCGCCCATGCCCGCGTGCGTGACGAACGCGTCGGCCTGCTCCAGGATCGCCAGCTGCGGCACCCAGGAATGCACCTCCACGTTGCCCGGGATCGGCCCCAGCTCCGCCGGATCGGTGCGCTTGCCGATCTGCAGCACGACATGCCAGCCCGGCAGGTCACCGAAGGCGGCCAGGCAGTTGCGGTAGAACTCCGGCTGCTGCGTGTAGGCCGACCCGAGCGACACCAGCAGCACCCGCTCCGCGCCCGCCGGCTTCGTCCAGCTCTCCCGCGCCCCCAGGCACGGGCCGACGAACGTCACCACGTCCGTGTCGACCTCGTCCGCGTGCGGCTGCATGGCGCGCGGGATCGTCGCGACGCAGCGCGGCGGATGGCCGGAGAAGTCGTCCATGTCGGTCGTCGTCGCCCCGTTGCCGGCCAGCCAGCCGGTGAACTTCGCCCGGTAGGCGTCGGCGCCGGGAAGCTGCCAGATCTGCGCGGCCACGTCGTTGTCGTACTGCTTCCAGGCCACCATCGCCGGGGAGAGCTGCACGATCGGACGGCCCTGCGACTCGGCCAGCGCGCGGGCCGCGTAGGAGCCGATGTCGTACAGGTAGAGGTCGGCGGGATCGCGGCCGTAGACCTCGCGGAGCTGCGGCAGCATCTGGATGTTGTCATCCAGGAACACGCCCATCGCCTCGATCGGGTCGTCCGGCCAGTCGTAGTCGGCCACCGGCAGCGTCGACCGGTAGGCGACCAGCTCGGCGCCGGTCGCCGTGACCACCTCGCGCACCGACGGGTCGTTGGCGTAGGTCACCCGGTGGCCGCGCGAGGCGAGCTCCCGGATGATCTCCAGGCTGGGCAGGACGTGGCTGATCGCGGGGATGCCGACCATCGCGATGTGCATCCGCCGATCTTATCGGCCTGCCGCCCGGTAGTCCGGCCCGCGCGGCCCGTGTCAGGCGCGCCCGTCACACGCCCGGGGCTTGCGGGGCCGCTCCGGCTTGCCCAGGGCCTTCATCAGCTCCGCCGTGAGCGGCCCCATCCCGTACGTCCTGTCCGACAGGCGCAACGGCTTGTCCCCGGGCGGCAGGACCCGGTTGCCCGAGCACAGCCCCGTGGTCAGCCCCTTCTTCCCCTTCCTGGCGAACACCAGGTAGCGGGTGCCCTTGGCGAACTGGTAGCCGCAGGCCGCGCTCTGCGCCCTGGTGCGCACCTGGGTCCTGACGCCCGGCGACCCCTTGTACACGTGGTCGACGCGGAGCGTGGCCACCACCTCACCGCCGTCCAGCATCGGCTCCACCACGCGCACGCCCGTGGCCGTCGCCGTGAACACGGCCGACGACCCGCGCACCAGCTCCTTCGGCTTCGCCACCGCGCAACTGCACGCGGCGGCCGGACCGGCGACGCCCACCAGGAAGCCCGCCACCATCACGAGCACGACGAGAACACGACTCATGCCCTCACACACGTACGCCGGCCCGCCCCGGTTCACCCCGGGACGCGCCGCGTCACAGGGGGAGGCCGCCGGTGGCCGCGTTGGTGGAGCCGGTGGAGCGGTAGGCGTCGATGGTGCGCTCGGCGATGCGCATCTGGTGGATCTCGTCGGCGCCGTCGGCGAAGCGGGCCCAGCGGGCGTGCTGGAACATGTGGGCCAGCGGGGTGTCCGTGGAGTAGCCGAGGGCGCCGTGGACCTGGATGGCCCGGTCGACGATGCGGTTGAGGCTGCCCGCGACGAAGTGCTTGGCCATGGACACCTCGGTGCGGAAGTCCTCGCCCTTGTCGATCTTGGAGGCGGCGTGCAGGACCATGAGCTTGCACTGGTAGAGCTCCATGGCGGAGTCGGCGATGAGCCACTGGACGCCCTGCTTGTCGGCCAGCAGCGAGCCGTGGCTGTAGCGGTTGAGCGCCCGGTCGACCATCATGTCGAGCGCGGTCTCCGCCTGGGAGATCCAGCGCATGCAGTGGGCGAGCCGGGCGGGGCCGAGACGATACTGGCCCAGGCGGTGGCCGTTGCCGCGTCCGCCGAGGATCTGCCCGGAGGGCACGCGCAGGTCCTTGATGACGATCTCGCTGTGGCCGGTCGAGCCGTGCATGGTCTCGATCTCGCGGACGTCGTTCCAGCCGTCCTGGGGCAGGTCGATGAGGAAGGCGGTGTTGGCGCCGCGGGCGCCTTCGGGGACGTCGGGCTCGGTCCTGGCGATGAGGATGGCGAAGCTGGCCCGCCGGGCGTTGGAGATGAACCACTTGTGCCCGTTGATGACCCATTCGTCGCCGTCCTGGACGGCGTTGGTGCGGATGAGCGTCGGGTCCGAGCCGGCGACCTCGGGCTCGGTCATGGCGAAGCACGACATCTTGACGCCGTCGAGCAGGGGCCGCAGGTACTTGTCCTTCTGCTCGTCGGTGGCCCAGTGCAGCAGGGTGTGCATGTTGCCCTCGTCGGGGGCCTGGCAGTTGAGCACCCACGGCCCGAGCCGGGTCTTGGCCGCCTCCGACTGCACCATGGCGAGCTCCACGTGGCCCAGGCCCATGCCGCCCCACTCCTTGGGCATGTGCGGCAGCCACAGCCCTTCGGCCTTGGCCTTCTCGCGCAGCTTGAAGATGCCGCGCAGGTAGGCGTCGCGGTCGCTCTCGCGCAGCTCCTCACTGGCGGGGATCACGACCTCCTGGATGAAGGCGCGCACCCGCTTGCGGATCTCCTCGTGCTCGGGGGCGAGGGTGAAGTCGATGGCCATGTCGTTCTCCTATTGGTCGGGATAGTGGCAGGCGACGAAGTGGTCGCCGCCGTTCAGCGAGCGGATCTCGGGCTCCTCCGCGGCGCACCGGGCGGCGGCGCGGGGGCAGCGGGTACGGAAGCGGCAGCCGGTGGGCGGGCTGACCGGCGACGGCGGCTCGCCGGTGATGAGCCGGTCGGCCGGGGGCAGGCCGAGGCCGCCGCCGGGGATGGAGGCGAGCAGCGCCCGCGTGTACGGGTGGGCGGGGCGGGCGACCAGCTCCTCGCTGGGGGCGAGCTCGCACGTCTTGCCCAGGTACATCACCAGGACGCGGTCGCTGACGTTCTTGACCACGGCCAGATCGTGGGCGATGAACACGAGCGTCAGCCCGAAACGGGCCTTGAGGTCCTCCAGCAGGCCGAGGATCTGGGCCTGCACCGACACGTCGAGCGCCGACACCGGCTCGTCGCAGATCACCACCTCGGGCTCCAGCACGAGGGCGCGGGCGATGGAGACGCGCTGGCACTGCCCGCCGGAGAACTCGTGCGGCCGCCGCTCGGCCGCCGTGGCCGGGTCGAGGCCGACGGCCTCCAGGACCTCGTCGACGGCCAGGCCGTCGTGGCCCCACACGCGCGGCCCCTCGGCGACGATGTCGCGGACGCGGCGGCGCGGGTTGAGCGACGAGATCGGGTCCTGGAAGATCATCTGAAGCCGTCGCCGGGTGCGCCGCAGCGCCTCGCCGCGCAGCGTGGTCAGCTCGACGCCGTCCAGCCGCACCGAGCCGGATCGCGGCGGCGGGAGCTGGATGAGCGCCCGCGCGGTGCTCGACTTGCCGCAGCCGGACTCGCCGACGATGCCCAGCGTCTCGCCCCTGGCCAGGTCGAAGCTCACCCCGGACACGGCTCTGACGGTACGGCCGCGCCCGGCGGGGAACTCGACCACCAGGCCGACGGCCTGGAGCAGCACCTCGTCACGCGGGCGCAGGTGCGCCGTCCCGCTACCGGCCATGGCTGTCCGCCCCTTCGCTCTCCGTCATGGTCCTGCCCACCGGGTGCCAGCAGGCATGCAGGTGGCCGCCCTCCGCCACCAGCGGGGGAGCCTGCTCGGCGCACCGGTCGCGGGCGTAGGCGCACCGGGGCCGGAACGCGCAGCCGTCCGGCACGGCGGCCAGGTCGGGCGGCCGGCCGGGGATGACGCGCAGCCGGTGGTGCGCGGGGTCGGTCAGCCGGGGCGCGGCCTGGAGCAGCGCCTCGGTGTACGGCATGCGGGTGCGCTCGAACACGTCGGCCGCGGGCCCGCGTTCGACGACCTTGCCCGCGTACATGACGATGACCTCGTCGGCCCACTGCCGCACCACGGACAGGTCGTGGCTGACGAGCACCACGGCCATGTCGCGCTCCTCGCGCAGCCGGTGGACGAGGCGCAGCACCTGGTCCTGGACGGTGACGTCGAGCGCGGTCGTGGGCTCGTCGGCGAACAGCACGTCGGGCCCGCATGAGAGCGCCATGGCGATGGTGACGCGCTGCCGCATGCCGCCGGAGAGCTGGTGCGGGTAGCGGCCGAGCGTGCGGGCCGGGTCGGGGATGCCGACGGAGGCGAGCAGCCGGGCCGCCTCCTCGCGCGCCTGCCGGCGACTCATGCCCAGGTGGACCCGGAGCGGCTCGGCGACCTGGGCGCCGATCGTGCGCACGGGGTTGAGCGCGGTCATCGGGTCCTGGAAGACGGCGCCCAGCCGGCGGCCGAGCACCTGGCGCATCCGTTCGGGGGTGAACGCGGTCAGCTCGTCGCCCCCCAGGTGGACGTGCCCGCCGCGCGCCACGCCCGCGCCGGGCAGCAGGCCGAGGACGGAGCGGATCAGCATCGACTTGCCGGAGCCGGACTCGCCGACGACGGCCAGCGTCCTGCCGCGTTCGAGCGTGAACGACACCCCGTCCACGGCCTTGACGGGGCCGCGCGGGGTGAGGAAGTGCGTGCGCAGGTCGTCCACCTGGAGCAGCGCGCCGGTGAGCGGCCGGGGCCCGGCGGACGGCAGGGCCGCCGGGGCCTGCCGCGCCGGTTCCAGGCCGCTTGGCCGCACGTCGCCGGCGGCCCGCAGCCGGTCGCCGACCAGGTTGAACGACAGCACGGTCAGGAACATCACGATCGACGGCGCGAGCACGACGTGCGGCGCGGTCTCCATCAGCGCCCGCCCCTCGTTGATCAGCCCGCCCCACGTGGGCGTCGGCGCCTGCACCGACAGGCCGAGGAAGGCCAGGCTGCCCTCCGCGACGACGACCACGGCCATGCCGACGAAGGCGTACGAGGCCGCGGGCACGGCGACGTTGGGCATGATCTCCCGCCACAGGATGCGCCGGTCGCGCACGCCCAGCACCCGGGCGGCGAGCACGAACTCCCGCTCGGCGAACGACAGCGTCGCCCCGCGGATCAGCCGCGTCCACGCGGGCACCCCGAGGACGCCGAGGACGACGAGCACGTTGCGCAGGCTGGCCCCGGCGAAGGCGACCACGGCCAGCGCGAACACCAGCGCCGGGAAGGCCAGCGCCACGTCGTTGACCGCCATGATCACCGCGTCGGCGGCCCGCCTGCGGTACCCGGCCAGCACGCCGAGCGGGGCGCCGATGGCCAGGCCGAGGACGACCGCGCCGATGCCCACGCCGAGCGAGACGCGCGCCCCGTGCACGACCCTGCTGAGCACGTCGCGGCCGAGGCCGTCGGTGCCGAACGGGTGCGCGGCGCTGGGCCCGGCCTGGGGCGGCCCGGCCAGCGTCTCGTCGTAGCGGGCGATGGGCAGCAGGTCGGCCAGCACGGCGGCGGCCAGCACGAGCGCGATCCACGCGACGGCGATCCAGAACCCGGCCCCGAGCCGCCTACGCACGCCGGATCCTCGGGTCCACGGCGGCGTACACGACGTCGACGGCGAAGTTGACCAGCACGTAGCCGACGGAGATCAGCACGACGCCTCCCTGAACGGTCAGGTGGTCGCGGGAGAAGATGGAGTCGACGATGAGCCGCCCGATGCCCGGCAGCCCGAACAGAGTCTCGATGATCACGGTGCCGCCGATGAGCGCGCCCATGTTGAGCCCGACGGCGGTGATCAGCGAGATCGCCGACGGGCGCAGCGCGTGCCGCCACAGGATGCGGCGCGGCGACAGCCCGCGGGCGCGGGCGAGCGTGATGTAGTCCTCCTGGAGGGTGGCGATCAGGTCGGCGCGCAGCAGCCGCGCGTACACGGCGAGCTGCCCGCAGCCGAGCGTGACGGCGGGCAGCAGCACCGAGGTGATGTTCCACCCCAGATCCACCGAGATCGGCGTCCAGCCGGTGGCGGGCACCACCTGCCAGGTGACCGCGAACAGCAGGATGAGCAGCACCCCGAGCACGAACACCGGCGTGGACAGCAGCGCGAAGCTCAGCGCGGTCAGCGCCTGGTCGAGCGCCCTCCCGGCCCGGCGCGCGGCGGCGATGCCCACGGGGACCGCCAGCCCGAGCGCCACGACCTGGGCGGCCACGAGCAGCTCCAGCGTGACCGGCAGCCGCTCGGCCAGCTCGCCCGCGACCGGCGTCCGGGTGATGGGCGAGGTGCCGAAGTCGCCGGTGAGCAGGTCGCCGAGCCAGCCCGCGTAGCGGACGAGCAGCGGCTCGTCCAGGCCGAGTTCCTGCCGGAGCCGCGCGCGGGCCTCCTCGTCCGCGCCGATGCCGAGGATCTGCGTGACCGGGTCGCCGGGCAGCAGCGCGAGCATCACGTAGGACAGGAACGTCACCACGAGCAGCACGATCACGAGCCGGGCCAGCCGGTGCAGGACGATCACCGCGGGCTGACCCAGAGCTGCGTGAACGGGTGGTACGGCACGGGCGAGCCGGTCAGCGGCAGCCCCTTCTCGCCGTCGGGCAGCACCTGCTCGCCGATGCCGCGCACCTTGGTCCTGGCCACGACCGCGCCGGTGTCGAGGTGGTCGACGAACACGAACGGCACCAGCTCGCGCAGCCGCTCCTGGACGGTGGCGTACGCCTGCTTGCGGGCGCTCTGGTCCGGGTTCGTCCGGCCGAGGTCGAACGCCTTGCTGAGCTTGTCGTCCCGCAGCCGGGTGAAGTTCAGCGAGACCTGGCCGACGGGCTTGGAGTACGCCTGGTGCATCCAGATGTACTCGCCGTCGGGGTCGGGGGAGGAGAACTGCACCCATACGGTGGCGGCGTAGTTGCCGGTGACCGCCCGGTTGATGAGGTCGGCCTGGTCGGCCTGCTTGATCGTCACGTCCACGCCGGCCTTGCGCCACATGTCCTGGGCCAGCTCGATGCCCTGCATGGTGTTCGGGTCGGGGGTGGAGATGATCTCGAACGCGATCGGTCCCTTCTCCGCCTCGACCTCCTTGACCAGCGCGGTCGCCTTGGCCAGGTCGTAGGCGGGGTAGGCGCCGCCACCGGCGTACCACGGGGAGTCGCGCGACCACGGCCCGTCGGCCGGCTGGGTGAGCCCGCCGCGCAGCGTCTTGATGATCGTCGCCCGGTCCAGCGCGTGCGCGAGCGCCCGGCGCACCCGCAGGTCGTCGAGCGGGGCGACGGCGGTGTTGAGCAGGAACATGTACTCCGGCACCGCCATGCCCCGGGCCCGATGAACGGTGTAGGCGTCCTTCTGGCCGCCGTACTTGGTGATGTCCTCGTCGCGGGTGGTGCCCATGGCGTCGATGCCGCCCGCTTCCAGGGTCTGCGCCCGGGTCTGGCTGTCGGGCAGGATGCGGAACTCGATCTCGTCCAGGTACGGCAGCCCGTCCCGCCAGTAGTCCGGGTTGCGGGTCACGACCATGCGGCTGTCGGGCACGTACTCCTTGAAGACGAACGCGCCGGTGCCGACGGGTTTTACGCTGGCCGTCCCGGGGTCGCGCAGCGACGCGGGCGGCACGATCATGCCGAGCTGGGCGGCCAGGTAGTAGGGGAAGGCCACCCACGGCTGGTTGAGCTTGACCGTGACCGTCATCGGGTCGGTGAGCTCGAAGGACTCGACGGGCACGAGGACCGCGTTGTTGAGCGGGGAGGCCTTCTGCGCCTCCAGGTTGGCCTTGACGACGTCGCCGGTCAGGGCCAGGCCGTCGTGGAAGGAGATGCCGGGCCGGACCTTGATCGCCCACTCGTCGTAGGTCTCGTTCGGGGTGAGCGATTCGGCGAGGTAGGGCTTCCAGTCGCCGTTCGCGTCAACGGTGACGAGGGGTTCGATGACGGTGCCGACCATGCTGTAGCTCTGCGAGGCGAACTGGTCGGTGACGGGGTTGAGCCCGTTGGCGTCGGCGCTGAGCCCGTAGACCAGCCGGCCGCCTCTCTGGGGGCCTGACGGCGCCTTCGACGACGGGTTTTCCGGCACGGCGACGGGCCGTTGCCCGCTGCACGCGACGAGCAGCAGCGTCGCCAGCGACAGTGCCGCGGGCCCTCTCCAGCGTTTCATCGACGCCTCCTCCCGGTCAGCCCCCGAGAGCAATTTCACCGATAGTACTATCGGTGAAATTCGACACAAGCCCCTTGGCTAGAGTTGTCGCCGGAGGTGCCCGTGACCCACACACCGCTCACCAGGAGCGAGGCCAAGGACCTGACCAGGCGCAGGCTGATCCGGGCGGCGCTGGCGATCCTCGACAAGGAGGGCGAGGCCGGACTGACCACCCTCAAGGTCGCCAAGGCCGCGGGCATCGCCCAGTCCACCTTCTACGTCCACTTCAAGGACAAGCAGGACCTGCTGCGCTCGCTCGGCGACGAGGGCGGCGAACGGCTGCGCCGGTCCATGCGCGAGGTCCGGCGGCAGGCGCGCGAGACCCACGACGCCGAACGGCACCGCGAGGCCTTCCGCATCCCGATCGAGGCCATCTGCCGCCACCCCGAGCTGCTGCGCATCCTCCAGCGGGCCCGCCACGACCCGGCCTCGCCGCTGCGCGAGTTCGCCATCGAGACGGCGGCCGCCTACCGCGACCACCACGCCGCCGACCTGGCCGCGCTCGGCTACACCGCCGACGACGAGCGCGACCGGCGGCGCCTGGAGATGATCGCCGAAGGCGTCAACGCGGCCACCAACGCGCTGGCGCTCGGCCACCTCGAAGGCCGCTACCCCGACGTCGAGGAGGTGCTCGACGTGCTCGTCGCGCTGTCCAACGGGGCGCTGCGGCTGCTCAGGTCGGGAGCCTAGGCCGCCCAGTGGGTGGCCGGGAGCAGCGCCAGCTTGTTGAGGGCGGTCGCGACCAGGTCGGCGAAGACCGAAGCGCCGTGCTCGGAGGTGTGGGTGTCGTCCTGCTTCTCCCGCGACAGGTAGAGCGACTTCGACTCCTCCGGGCCCAGTGACTCGACCAGCTCACGGCTGTCGCGGGTGAGGTCGATGAGCGCCACGCCCTGCGCCGCCGCCACCGTGCGCATCTCCGCCGGCAGGTCCACGCCCAGCCCGTTGACGATCAGCCCGTCGAGGTCCAGCCGGGAGCCGGTGAAGCGGCGCCGCACGACCGGCGTCACCAGCACCGGCGTCGCGCCCCTGGCCTCGATGCCGTGCACGATCCGCGTCAGGTTGGAGCGGAACTCGACGGCGCTGGTCTGCTTGTCGTTGTGGCCGAACTGCACCAGCGCCACGTCACCGGGGCAGAGCTGGTCGCGCATCTCCGCCCACATCGCCGGATTGGCCAGGAACGACGCCGAGCTCTCACCCGACCCCGAATGGTTGACCACCGACAGGCCGCGCCCGAAATGGCGAGGCAGCCGCTGACCCCACCCGGTGTAGGGGGCGGTCGCCTGGTCGGTGACCGTGGAGTCGCCCGCCAGGAACAGCGCCCGGCCGCGGGTGCGCGCCAGCTCGATCGCGCGCACCTCCGGGGCCGGGCCGGTGAACGTCAGCGTCAGCCCCGGGCAGCCGTCGCCGTCGTAGCCGTTCTGCTGGCTCTCCGGCGTGCGGACGTTGACAGTGAACGCGTGCCGCGCCGGGCCGTCGCCGGGCGAGGCGATCGCCATCAGCCGGCGGGCCTCGGCCAGCACGTGTGTGGTCGCGCCACCGATCACGACAGACACGTCATAGTGTCCCGGGTCGACGTCGAAGATGCGGATGATCGGTGTCACGGGGTCCCTTTTATCGCCCGCCTGTGCTGAGTGGCAGGGCGATGGCGCGCTTGAGGATCTTGCCGGTCGGGGTAACCGGCAGCTCGTCCACGAACGAGACGTGCCGGGGGTATTTGTAGGCCGCCACCCGTTCGCGGACAAACGCGCGCAGCGTCTCGGCGTCGACAGGCATCCGCAAGGCCACCACGGCGGCGATCTCCTCTCCGAGTTCGGGGTGGGGGACCCCGATCACCGCGGCCTGCCTGACGGCCGGGTGCTCGTAGAGGACCTCCTCCACCTCGCGAGAGTACACGGTATAGCCCCCGCGGATGATCACATCGCGTCGTCTGTCCACCAGGAAGAAAAAACCATCCCCGTCGACCCTTCCGAGGTCCCCGGTATGAAACCAGCCACCCCGGATGGCCTCCGCCGTGGCCGCCGGATTGTTCCAGTAGCCCTTCATCACGTTCGGGCCGCGGATGACGATCTCGCCCACCTCGCCGCACGGCACCTCGTGGCCGTCCTCGTCCACGACCCGCATCTCGATGCCGCGCACCGGCCAGCCGACCGAGCCGGGGCGGCGGCCGTCGCCGCTGCGGTTCGTGGCGGCCAGCGCCGAGGTCTCGCTGAGCCCGTACCCCTCGACGATGCGGCAGCCGTAGCGGGTCTCGAAGGCGCGCAGCACGTCCACCGGGAGCGGGGCGCCGCCGGAGACGCAGACCCGCAGCAGCGACAGGTCGGAGACGCCCGGATGGTCGAGCAGCGCGATGTACATGGTCGGCACGCCCTGCAGCACCGTCACCCCGTCGCGGCGGATCACCTCCAGCGCCCGGCCCGCCTCGAAGCGGCGCATCAGCGTCAGCCGCGCGCCCGCGTGCACGGTCGCGTTGAGCGAGCAGGTCTGGCCGAAGGAGTGGTAGAGCGGTAGCGCCCCCAGCACCACGTCGTCGACGCCGAGCGCGTGCATGCGGGCCACGGTGGCGGCGTTGCCGCCCAGGTTGCCGTGGGTGAGCTCGATGCCCTTGGCCCGGCCGGTGGTGCCCGCCGTGTAGTGGATCACCGCGGTCTCGCCGTCGTCGCGCGGGACGACGCCCTCCTGCGGCGGCAGGCCGCGCAGCAGCCGGCGGAACTCGTCGGGGACGACGAAGAACAGGTCGGTGCGGGTGCCGGCGGTGCCCGCCTCGGCGGTCTCGGCGAACGCGTGCCAGGCGATCAGCAGCCGGGCCTGGCAGTCGCCCACGTACGAGGCGATCTCACGTTTTCTCAGCAGCGGGTCGAGCGGGACCACCACGGCCCCGACCCGCAGCACCCCGTAGTAGACGGCGGCGAACTCCGGCACGTTCGGCAGCATGATCGCCACGCGGTCGCCGGGCCCGACGCCGCGCTGCCGCAGCAGCGTCGCGATCCGCGCGGTCATCAGGTCGAGCGCGGCGTAGCTGAGCCGTGTCTCGTCCAGCGTGACGACCGTCCGTTCGCCGAGTCGCTCGGCGGACCTGTGGAGCCGGTCGGCGAGGTTCATGGCAACGACCGTACGCCGGGTGCCCCTCGGTCCTCATTGGTCGCGGTGGCCAGTCTTTTCCCGTCGGGATTGGTGGGGGGCAGCGCGTCCTGGAGCGCGATGGCCACCAGCAGCTCCACGAGGTCGTCGATGCGGCGCAGGCTGAGCCCGGTGCGCTCCTGGATGCGGCGCAGCCTGTACTGCGCGGTGTTGGGGTGGATCTGCAGCCGTTCGGCGGCGGTGCGCAGGTTGAGGTCGGCGGCGGCGAAGGCGCGGATCGTCGCGGTGAGCACGCCGCCGCGCGCCCGGTCCTCGTCCAGCAGCGCGGTGATGCGCGGATCGACCAGGTGGCGCGCGGTGTCGTCGGCGCGCAGCGCCAGATACTGGAACGCGGTGATCCGGGGCAGCGCGGCCACGCCGCCGCCCTCGGGCAGGAAGTCGAGCACCGCGCGGGCCTCCTGGTAGGCCTGCGGGATCTGGGCGGTGCCCGCGCCGACGGTGCTGATGCCCATCGCCAGCACGATGCCCTCGGCCAGCAGCGTCTCGCGCACGGCCTGGAGCCGGTCGCACAGCTCGCCGGCGTCGCCACCTGGGCCGAGCACCGGGATGGCCACGATCTCCGACTGCCGCACCACCGACAGCGTCCGCCCGCCGGGGCCGCCGGACCTGGCGATGGCCGCGCAGGCCGCGTGGCGGGCGTCGGCGCCCCGGTCGGGCCCTCTCGGCACGGCCGTGCGCAGCCCGAGCACGACGGCCACGACCACGAGCAGCGGCGTGCGCGACTCGGGCGCCAGGCCGTGCGCCTGGGCGGCGGCGAGCTGCGGTCCGCGCGTCGGCATCGCCCCGGCCAGCAGCGTCTCCAGCAGGTCGCGGCTCTCGCGCACCGCCTCAGCGGCGGCGTACTGCTGGAACTCCATGTAGGCGTTGGCGGCGTGCGTGCTGGCGAAGTCGCAGTAGCGCATGACCATCGCGGCCAGCGACAGCGCGGCCTCGTGGCCGGCGAACGAGCGTCCTGCCCTGGCCAGCACCGACTCCCAGAAGACCTGCTGGCCGACGCGGAAGGCGTTGATGTAGTCGGCCAGCGGGAGCCCGGCCCTGGCCCGGCGCATGGCGGCCTGCCGGGTGTGGGCGACGTCGTCCGGCGTCACCGTCCGCTCCTCCAGGAGGACGGCGAGCTTGCTGCCGTAGTGGCGCATCACCTGGTCGCGCACGTCGGCCAGGAACTCGGGGGTCTGGGCCGCGTAGGCGGGGATCTCGGCCCGCATGGCGGCCACCGCCGTGTCGGCCAGGTCGTCGAGGTCGGCGAGCAGCTCGGCGAGGATGCGCGCGCGCTCGGCGCGGACAGGCCCGGCGCCGGTGAACGTCTCCATGCCGGAAGCACTGGACATGCCCGGGATGATCCATGCCGGTCGCGGCGCGGTCAACGGGTTGTGACCGGTCCGAGACAGAGCCTGTGCTCCGACGACAACCTTCGCGGCGCAGGTTGGGTCACCGTGCCCAATGCGGTCATAGACGGCCGGATCCTACGCTGACCCCAATTGCAGAACAATCTTCCGCTCGCTGCGCCCCAGGAGGCCGGATGCTGGAAGTACACGATCTCACGGTCCGCTTCGGAGGCATCACCGCGCTGGACGGCGTCGGCTTCTCCGTCGCCGCCGGCGAGATGGTGGGGCTGATCGGACCGAACGGCGCCGGCAAGACCACCCTGTTCAACTGCCTCACCCGGCGCTGCGACGCCGACGGGGGAACGGTCCGCCACGAGGGGAAGGGCCTCCTGGCGGTGCCGCCGCACGCCATCGCGGCACTCGGCATCGCCAGGACCTTCCAGAACCTCGGCCTGTTCCCCCGCATCTCCGTACGCGACAACGTCATGGTCGGCGCGCACCACCGGGGCCGCGCCGGCTTCCTGACGGCGGCGCTGCGGCTGCCCGGCGTGCGCGGCGAGGAACGCGGGCTGCGCGCCGAGGCCGACGCTGTGCTGCAACGCCTCTCCCTGTCCCACGTCGCCGACCACCCGGCGGCCGGGCTGCCGTTCGGCACGCTCAAACGGGTCGAGCTGGCCAGGGCGCTCATCGGCCGGCCCCGGCTGCTGCTGCTCGACGAGCCGGTCAACGGGCTCAACTCGGCCGAGGTCGAGGAGTTCGCCGGCACGCTGAGCGCGCTGCGCGACGAGCACGACCTGACCGTGGTCGTCGTCGAGCACCACATGGGCTTCGTCATGGGCACCTGCGAGCGGATCGTCTGCCTCGACTTCGGCAGGAAGATCGCCGAAGGGCCGCCCGAGCAGGTGCAGCGCGACCCCGGCGTCATCGAGGCCTACCTGGGGACGGCGGTATGAGCGAGCTGACGGTCCACGACCTGCACGCCGGGTACGGCGGCGCGCAGGTGCTGCACGGCGTGAGCCTCACCGTGGGCGAAGGCGAGATCTGCGCGATCCTCGGCCCCAACGGCGCCGGCAAGACGACCCTGCTGCGCGCCCTGTCGGGCATGGTCAAGGGACGCGGCAGCGTCCGGCTCGACGGCGCCGAACTGCTCGGCCGCCCGCCCGACGCGCTCGCCCGCCTGGGCGTCGCCCACGTCCCGGAGGGGCGCGGCACGTTCACCCAGCTCACCGTCGAGGAGAACCTCCGGCTCGGCGCGTACGTCCGGCGCTCCGGCGTGGAGGCCGACCTGGAGCGCGTCTACACCTACTTCCCCGCGCTGAAACCCCGGCTCAGGCAGGCGGCGGGCAGCCTCAGCGGCGGCGAGCAGCAGATGCTCGCGCTCGGCCGGGCGCTCATGCTGCGCCCCCGGCTGCTCCTGCTGGACGAGCCCTCCCTGGGCCTGGCCCCGCTGGTCACCAGGGAGCTGTTCCACATCGTGCGGGCCGTCAACGAACAGGAGCGGACCACCGTGGTCGTCGTCGAGCAGAACGCCCATCTCGCCCTCGGCGTCGCCCAGCAGGCGCACGTCCTGGAGACCGGCAGGATCGTGCTGTCGGGCAACGCGGCCGACATCCGGGCCGACGAGCAGGTCGCCCAGTCCTACCTCGGATACCGGGTCTAGTCATGGCCGGATTCCTGCAACAGGTCATCGTGGGGCTCGGCACCGGCGCCATCTACGCCAGCCTCGCCCTCGCGCTCGTGCTCATCTACCGGTTCACCGGGATCGTCAACTTCGCCCAGGGCGAGCTGGCCATGTTCTCGGCCTACATCGCCTGGCAGTTCACCGCCGCGGGCGTGCCGTTCTGGCTGTCGCTGGTGCTCGCGCTGGCCGTGTCGTTCGCGGGCGGCATGCTCGTCGAACGGGTGATCATCCGGCCGGTCGAGGGCGCGCCCGAGCTGACCGTGGTCATCGTCACCGTGGGGCTGTTCATCTTCGTCAACGCCGCCGCCGGCTGGATCTGGACGTTCCTCATCAAGGACTTCCCCAACCCGTTCCCGGGCGGCGCGCTGCACGTGGGCGGGCTCAGCGTGGCCTTCTCCACGCTCGGCGTCCTGGCCGTCGTGGGGGTCGTCATGGGGCTGCTCTACCTGCTGTTCCAGCACACCAAGATCGGGCTGGGCATGCGGGCGGTGTCGGCCAACCCCGACTCGGCGCGGCTCGTCGGCATCCGCGTCGGCTGGACGCTCGCGCTCGGCTGGGGGCTGGCCGCCACCGTCGGCGCCGTGTCCGGCGTGCTCGTCGCGCCGCTGCTGTTCCTGGAGCCGAACATGATGGGCGGCGTCCTCATTTACGCCTTCGCCGCCGCCACGCTCGGCGGCTTCGACAGCCCGCTCGGCGCCGTCGTCGGCGGGCTCGTCGTGGGCGTGGCCGAGACCCTGGCCGGCGCGTACGTCACCGCCATCGGGCCCGACCTCAAGGTCGGCGTGCCGCTGGCGATCATCCTCGGCGTCCTGCTGCTGCGGCCCCAGGGCCTGTTCGGGCGAGCGGTGGTGGAGCGGGCATGAGCGAGTCGACGCAGGTGAGCGACCGTACGACCGCCCGCGAGCAGGCCCCGGCCCGTCGCGCGGCGACCCGATGGCGGTGGGCCGCGGCGGCGGCGCTGCTGGCGGCGGCCGTCTACGCGCCCTTCCAGCTCGTGCCGTTCCACGTCTTCCAGCTCACCATGGTGCTGATCTACGCTGTGGCGCTGCTCGGGCTGAACCTGCTCGTCGGGCACGCCGGGCAGATCTCCCTGGGGCACGGGGCGTTCTTCGCCGTCGGCGCCTACACCGCGGCGATCCTGCTCGACCGGTGGGACGCGCCCTACCCGCTGACCCTGCCCGCCGCCGCCCTGGTCGCGTTCGTGCTCGGGCTGGCGTTCGGGGTGCCCGCGATGCGGCTGCGCGGGCTCTATCTGGCCCTGGTCACGCTGGCCATCGCGATCTTCCTGGTGCCGCTGCTCAAGCGGTTCGAGGAGGTCACCGGCGGCTCGATGGGGCTGTCGCTGGCCAAGCCCGCCCCGCCCGCGTGGAGCGGGCTCGCCGAGGACCAGTGGCTGTACTTCCTCGCCCTGGCCGTCACCGTCGCCGCGTTCCTGCTGGCCGCGAGCCTGCTGCGGTCCCGGGTCGGGCGGGCCCTGCACGCCGTCCGCGACGACGAGGCCGCGGCCGAGGTCATGGGCGTGCGGCCGGCGTACTACAAGACGCTGGCCTTCGCGTGGAGCGCGATGTTCGCCGGGATCGCCGGGTGCCTCTACACGTGGGTGATCGGGTTCGTCTCGCCCGACTCGTTCGTGGTCAACCTGTCGATCACCCTGCTGGCCGGGCTCGTCGTCGGCGGGCTCGGGTCGCTGTCCGGCCCGGTGCTCGGCGCACTGTTCGTGATGTTCGTGCCGAGCATCTCCCAGGACGTCAACGAGGCCGCGCCCGGCGTCATCTTCGGCCTCCTCATCATCGCGGTCATGTACGTCGCGCCGACCGGGCTGGCCGGGCTGGCCGGACGCGCCGCGAACTCGATCAAGAAGACCCTCCGGAAGGGGTAACGGCATGCGTTTATCTGCGATCGGCCGCACGGCGGTGACGGCCACCCTGCTGATCGCCGCGGCGGCCTGCGGAGGGCGGGACACCGGCGGCGGAGACGCCCAGGCCACGGGCGCCACGGGCGGCCAGTGCGCCGGCCAGCAGACCACCGGCATCACCGACACCACGCTCAAGCTCGGCGGCATCTACCCGCTGTCGGGTCCCGCGTCCGCGTACGGCGCCATCCCCAAGGGCATCAAGGCCTACTTCGACTATGTCAACGCCGAGAAGGGCGGCATCGGCGGGCGCAAGGTCGAGTTCGTCGTGCGCGACGACGGCTACCAGCCGCCCAAGGCCGTCGAGGAGGCGCGCCGGCTGGTCGAGCAGGAGCAGGTGTTCGCCCTCTTCCAGACGCTCGGCACCCCGTCCACCACCGCGACCTGGGACTACACCAACCAGCAGAAGGTCCCGCAGGTCTTCGTCGCCACCGGCGCGTCCGTGTGGGGGACCGACACCGCGCACCCGTGGACCATCGGCTGGCAGCCCAACTACGTCTCCGAGGCCCGCGTCTACGCCCAGTTCCTCAAGCAGGAGCACCCGGACGCCAAGGTCGCCGTCCTCTACCAGAACGACGACTTCGGCAAGGACCTGCTCGGCGGCTTCAAGAACGCCATCGCCGGCACCGGCGTCACGATCGCGGCCGAGCAGAGCTACGAGGTCTCCGACCCGACCGTGGACCCGCAGATGCGCAACCTGGCCGAATCCAAGGCCGACGTGTTCCTCAACGTCACCACGCCCAAGTTCGGCTCCCAGGCGCTCGCCGCCGACGCCAAGAACACCGCCTGGAACCCGCTGCACATCGTCAACAACGTCGCCGCCTCCATCACCGTGCTCAAGCCCGTCGGCTTCGAGAACGTGCAGGGCGTTGTCTCCGCCACTTACTACAAGGACCCCGTCGACCCCACCTGGGCCGACGACGCCGAGATGAAGCTCTACAAGGCCAAGATGCAGCAGTACGCGCCCGACGCCGACCCGCAGGTGCCCTACCACGCCTTCGGCTGGGCCGTGGCCAGCAGCTTCCACAAGGCGATGGAGGCCGCCAAGTGCCCCACGCGGGAGGGGCTGCGCGACTCGGTCCGCAACCTGCAGGGGATTCAGGTGGACATGCTGCTGCCCGGCGTGAAGCTGGAGACCGGGCAGGGTGACGGCTTCCCGATCGAGTCGCTGCAGCTCATGCGGTTCAAGGGCGAGCGGTGGGAGCTGTTCGGCGAGGTGATCGACACCCGCAAGGAGTTCGGCCCGCTCACCGGCTGACGCTGCGAGCCAGGGCCGCCGTCTTCCCTCCGGGGCGGCGGCCCCGGGCGGGTGACGGCGTCGAGCCGGTCGGCCTGGTCAGCGCAGTCAGGACCAGGCCACGGGATGACGGCCGCGAGGCGCTAGCGGTTCCGGGCCGCGCGCTCGCGCTCGTACGCGGCGTTGATGCGCAGCGCCTCGGCGAGCTGGTCCTCCAGGATGATGATCCGGCAGGCGGCCTCGACCGGAGTGCCCTGGTCGACGAGCTCGCGGGCCCGGGCGGCCAGGCGAAGCTGGTAGCGGGAGTAGCGCCGGTGGCCGCCACCGGAGCGTTTCGGCTCGATCAGCTTGGCGGCGCCCAGAGCCCGGAGGAACGTCGGGGTGACGCCCAGCATCTCGGCTGCCGCGCCCATGCTGTAGGCGGGGTAGTCCTCGTCGTCGAACCGGTCCTCGGCCGTGTGTTCGGCCGGCTCGGCCGGTTCGGCAATCCTGCCGCGGGCGAGCGTGTCACCCTCGGCGTTCGAACGGCGTTGATCCATACAT
The DNA here is from genome assembly GCF_040639085.1 of Nonomuraea sp. NPDC023979. Classification (NCBI taxonomy): domain Bacteria; kingdom Bacillati; phylum Actinomycetota; class Actinomycetes; order Streptosporangiales; family Streptosporangiaceae; genus Nonomuraea; species Nonomuraea sp. NPDC023979. The sequence goes on along the minus strand of NZ_JBEZZG010000002.1, from coordinate 154,127 downwards.
TCCTTTCCGAAACGCGAACAGGGGGCCCCGGCGCAGGTCGCGCCGGGGCCCCGAAGAGTTCAACACCATCTACCGGCCATCAGGCCGGCTCATCTTTTCCGCATCCACCGCGCTGGGCGGCGGTGATGCGCGGATCGCGGATGCGTGACCGTAGACCACCTTCCTAACTGTGGAACTGCGGTACCCGAGCGGCGAGACTCAGCCGGCAACGGGCGATCCCGATGGCGTCAACACTCCCTTCATCTTTCTCTTCCGGACCTTTGTCCTACTTCACTTGCGGCAGCGCGTCCACGGTCGGGGCCCCTAACCACTGCGCTGGCCCGTCACGTCCGACCTTCTGCCATCCAATACTCCGGGCGGTTCGTCGTGGTGCTTACTGCTGCCGCCCGGCGAATCAGTTCCTTGCGATGTCAGAAAGACTAGCTCGCTCGCCACCAAATGTCTACTACGGCCGTGACAGATTTTCGGTAGCGGCGGAATCGGGAAGTCGGTGGGGCGGTGGGCGTCCCTTCCGGCGCCGCCCGTTCGTCGTGAAGATGGGGAACCCATGCCGCGGAGGATGCGATGCAGTACGCCTTGATGATCTACAGCGAGTCCAGCTACCTGGAGGGGCTGCCGGACGACGAGCGCGAGGCCGCCCACGCCGACTACCGCGCGCTGGCCGAGGACGACCGGTTCGTCTCGGCGGCGCAGTTGGAGCCGGCGGAGACGGCGACCTGCGTGCGCCTGGCGGGCGGCCGGACGCTGATGACCGACGGGCCGTTCGCCGACACCAAGGAGGTGCTCGGCGGGTTCTGCCTGATCGAGGCGGCCGACCTGGACGAGGCGGCGGAGCTGGCGGCGCGCATCCCGGCGGTGCGGCTCGGCGGCACCGTGGAGATCAGGCCGCTGGCCCAGCCCTGACCTGATCGGATCGGATGGATCGGATCGGAGGAGAACGGTGCTGGAGGAGGCGTTCCGCGACGAGTGGGGCCGGGTCGTGGCCTCGCTGGTCGGGTTCCTCGGCGACTTCGACCGGGCCGAGGACGCCGCCCAGGAGGCGTTCGCCGTGGCGGCGCGGACCTGGCCGAGGACCGGGCCCCCCGACTCGCCGGGCGCGTGGCTGGTGACGACGGCCCGCAACCGGGCGATCGACCGGCTCCGCAGGGAGCGCGCCCTGGCCGGGAAGATGCACCTGCTGGCGGAGCCGGAGGCCACCGTGGACGAGGCCGACGACACGTTGATCAAGGACGAGCGACTTGAGCTGATCTTCACCTGCTGCCATCCGGCGCTGCCCCTGGAGGGCCAGGTGGCGCTCACGCTGCGCGCGCTCGGCGGCCTGAACACCGCCGAGATCGCCCGCGCGTTCCTGGTGTCCGAGGAGACCATGAAACGGCGCCTGACCCGCGCCAAGACCAAGATCAGGGCGGCGGGCATCCCGTTCACGGTGCCGGGCGCGCACCTGCTGCCCGAACGGCTCGACGCCGTGCTGGCCGTCCTCTACCTGATCTACAACGAGGGCTACAGTGGCCGCGTCGACCTCGGCGCCGAAGCCATCCGCCTGGGACGGGTGCTGGCCGCGCTCCTGCCGGACGAGCCCGAGACGTACGGGCTGCTGGCGCTGATGCTCATCCACCACGCCCGGCGGAGGGCCAGGTTCGCCGGCGAGCGGGGCGAGGATTTGGTGCTGCTCGACGACCAGGACCGGTCGCTGTGGGACCTGGACCGGATCGCCGAGGGCCGGGCGGTGCTCGACCGGGCGATCGCGCTGGGCGGGCGCGGCGCGTACGTCGTCCAGGCCGCCATCGCCTCACTCCAGGCGCACGAGCGGGTCGACTGGCCGCAGGTCGCCGAGCTGTACCGGCGGCTGGCGGCGCTGACCGGCTCGGCGGTGGTCGAGCTCAACCGGGCCGTGGCGCTCGCTCAGGCCGGCGACCCGGCCGGGGCGCTGTGCGCCGTCGACCGGCTCGACCTGGACGGCTACCTCTACTTCCACTCCACGCGCGGCGAGCTGCTGCGGCGGCTCGGCCGCGACGGCGAGGCCAGGGCCGCCTACCGGCGGGCGCTCGACCTGGCCGTGTCGACCCCGGAGCGGCGGTTCCTCACCCGGCGGCTCGAACAGCTCTGACCCTGTCCCGGCGGCCGTCGCCCGTTCGTCCCCTGGGTAGGAACGCGCTCCCGCGGATCGTGCTCGCCGCGCTCGTCGTCCGGGGGCGGTTCGGCCCTACCGACAAGGAGAACCGCATGTCCGCCATCGCCGAGGCCAACAAGGCCACCCTCCGGCGCTTCCACGACGCCGTCAGCTCCGGGGACGCCGAGTTCATCGCCAGGACGATCGACGAGATCGTCGACCCGGGCGTGCTGATCCGCACGCCGCTGCCGATCCGGACGGAGGGCGTCGAAGCGCTGAAGGAGGTGCTGCTGACCCTGCACAGCGCCTTCCCCGACCTGCGCGTCGAGGTCGAGGACGTGATCGCCGAAGGGGACAAGGTCGTCACCAGGAACACCTGCACCGGCACGCACCTGGGCGAGTACCTGGGCCTGGCGCCCACCGGCCGGTCCGTCACGTACAAGGAGATCCTCATCGCCCGGTTCGCCGGTGGGCGGCTCGCCGAGACCTGGGCGGTCGTCGACGTGGCCGCGCAGATGCGGCAGCTCGGCGTGCTCCCGGGCTGACCGTGCTCCCGGGCTGACCGTGCTCCCGGGCTGACCGTGCCCCCGCCGGTCCCGGGACCGGCGGGGCGGGAGATCACTCGCGGGCGTCCGGCGCCGACAGCACCGCCGTGGTGGCGGCCGGGCGGCGCGGGATGTCCCGCAGGCTGAAGGCGTACCTGGCCGTGGAGTCCGCGATCGCGTCGGAGTTCACGTCCAGGGCCGTCGCGTTGACGTTCGACAGCGTGTCGCACGCCTGGTGGTAGCAGGGGTCGAACGCGACGCCCGCCGTGCCGCCGAACAGCGCGGCCTGCTCGGGCGTCTTGATCTGCTCGGCGCCGGTGAAGATGCCGCCCGACGGGATGCCGACCGCGATGAACGGCCCGTAGTCGGAGCGGCCGTCGAAGTCGGTGCCGATCGTGGGCAGGCGGCGGGCCTCGTAGAAGTCCTCGAACCCGGCCTCGATCTCGGCGGACCCGGCAGGCCCCGCGGGCGCGCCGGTGGCGTCGGAGTCGTCACCGTCATAGAGGAACGTCGCGTGGTTGGGCGAGGCGATCATGTCGAAGTTCAGGTAGAGCCTGATCCGGTCCCGCTCGGCCTGGCTCAGGCTCTCGACGTACTGGTCCGAGCCCAGCAGGCCGATCTCCTCGGCGGCCCAGAACGCGAAGCGCACCTTGTTCCTGACCGGGAAGTGCCGCATCTGCAGCGCGGTCTCCAGGATGGCGGCGCTGCCGGAGGCGTTGTCGTTGATGCCCGGTCCCTCATGGACGCTGTCGAGGTGGCCGCCGACCATGACGACGTTGCGCGGGTCGCCGCCCCGCGTCTCGGCGATCACGTTCTCGTCGGTGCCGAGCGTCAGCGTCGCGTCCACCTTGAGCCTGACCTGCGTGGCCGGCGTCGCCGCCAGCGCCTGGCCGACGGCGAAGTCGGCGTAGACCATCGGCACCCCGGCCCGCCACTCGCCGATGTCCAACGGGTTCGCCTCGGTGCGGCCCGGCTGGCCCTCGTTGAACACGATGATCCCGGACGCCCCGGCGAACCCGGCGAGCCGGATCTTCGTCGCGAACGGGCAGGTGCCGCGCTGGATGAGCGCGATGTTGCCCGCCTGGAAGCCGGCGAAGTCCGACGCCTCGCAGCCGCTGGTCGACGACGGCGCCGGCGACGGCGGCAGTGTCAGGTCCACGCCCTGCACGAGCGCCGTCACGTCCCCGGCGGGCGACGGCTGGAAGGTGTAGAAGTCCTCGTTCGGCGTGTACGAGCCGAGCAGCGGCGGGGAGTTCTCCGTCCAGCCCTCGACGAAGTTGATCGGCTGGAGCGAGACCTTGTAGCCGGCCTGGCGCAGCTTGCCGGCCACGTAGTCGCGGGAGGCGTCGTAACCGGGCGTGCCGGCCGCCCGGTTGCCGCCGTTGGCCGTGGCCAGCGCCTGGAAGGTTTTCAGATGTTTGTTGACGTTGACGCCCTTGACCTTCTTCACCAGCAGCCTGGCGAAGGCGTCGTCCGCGTGCCCCCCGGCGTGGGCCGGTGGCGCGAGGGCGAGGGGCACGGCGATGGCCGTGGCCACGGCCAGGGCACGGATGACGCCTTGACGAAGACGCATGATCATTTCGCACTTCCCATGGGACAGCCTGAAGCACCCGTTTCCCCCGAGGCGTGCTGAAGGGAACGTATTACCGCGGTTCCCTGCTGAGAAGCCCCGGCCGGCCCAGGGAATGTGCGAGATTCCGGACAATCCTGCGGTTGACGGCGTGGCCGCCGCTGTCTATAGGGGCCCTCTCCACCAGGGGCCGCGGATGGCGTACGTCCGGCCCGGCGGGTCCAGCGACCGGGTGCCGCCGAGCTGGTTGACGAACAGCACCGACCCGTCCGGGCTGAAGCACGCCCCCGCGAACTCGCTGTCGTCGGCGATGTTCACCGCGAACTCGAACGGCTCACCGCCGCGCGGGTCCAGCCCGATCAGCCGGTTGACGTTGGTCAGGCCCGGAGCCAGCGGGTGCGGGTCGTCGTCCTCCGACGCGTCGTCCTCGCACAGCACGATGCCGCCGCGCGGGGTGAACGTCAGGTTGTCCGGCGAGTCCAGCTCCTTGCGCCCGCGCGACTCGTACACCAGCACCAGCGTGCCGCCGGTGCGGCCGGGCACGTACTGCCAGACCTGGCCGTAGCCCTTCAGGTAGCCCTCCTCGTCAGGGCCGTCGCCGGTCTTGGCGTCGCCGCCGCTGGTGGAGTTGAAGAACACCGCCCCGTCACCCCACCAGCAGCCCTCCAGCCGGTTGAACTTGGCCGCGCCCTTGGCCAGCCCCTGCTGCGCGCAGGTCGCCGCGCCGTTCTCCAGGTCGGGGTCCGGGTCGTCGATCCGCACCCACTCGACCGGCAGCCGGGCGCCCATCCGCTGGGCCTCGCGGCAGTCGTAGCCGTCCACGCCGACGATCTTGAGCATCTCCAGCACGCCGCCGGCCGACAGATCGCGCGGGTTGCGGGGGCGGAACCGGTAGAACCCGTCGGGCTTGCCCGGATCGTCCTCGGTCTCGTACACGTACCCGGTGTACGGGTCGACGGCGACGGCCTCGTGCGAGAAGCGGCCCATCGCGGTGAGCGGCATGGACGCGGCCGGGCTGCCCGGCTCCGGGCCGTGCAGCGGCACCTCGAAGACGTAGCCGTGCTTGCGCTGCCAGCCCTGCTGCGGACCGGCCCACGTCTCCTCGCACGACAGCCAGCCCCGGTTGTGCAGCATGCGGCCGCCCGCGCAGTTGGCGATCGTGCCGTTGAGGCTGACGAAGTGGCGTAACAGCTCGCCGGTGCGCAGGTCCACCTCCAGCGTGGTGGTGCCGGCGACGCCCAGCTCGTCGTAGCGCTGCGAGCCCGGCACGTGCACGCGGCCGTCCGGGTAGCCGGGCGGCGTGCGCACCTCGTGGTTGCGGATCAGCCGGACCGTGTGGGAGCGGGTGCCGGGGAAGGCGGCCATGCCGTCGTGCGCCATCGGCGTCGGCACGCCGTCGGACATCGGCGTGCCCGTCTTGCCGAAGACGACGTAGGAGAATCCGGCGGGCAGGGCGAGCAGTTCCTCCCCGGTGTTGGTGGTGGGGGTGCGCTGCAGCTCGCCGTATCCCGCGTAGCCGGAACGGGGTGAGCGCCGTCCCGCGTCTGCCCAGGCGGCGTGCGCGCCCAGGGTGTTGATGGCGATGCCGCTCGCGAGCACGCCTCCGGTGGTGGCCAGGAAGGACCTACGCCTCATGCATGAACTCCTTGTGAACAAGAGATTTCCACACACTAAACGGATCTTGTGTCCCGGAGGCAGGCCCAAATGATCGCGTAGCCTGGACGGGTGCTCCAGCGGGTCCTGCGGATTGCGGTCGCGCTCACCGTCGTGGTTCTGGCCGTCCTCCCCGACGGCGGAGCCGGTCCCGGCCATGACCCCTGCCCGCCCCGCGACACCCGCGTCGCCGTCTCCTACCCGATCACCGGCTACTGGGTGATCCCGCGCGCCGACCGCTGCGCCACCCGGCGTACGGTCGAGGCCGTGCACGCCGTCGGCGGCGACACGCTCATCACGTTCGGCGCGCGCATCCTGCCCGCCCGGCCCGACGCCCGAGGCCGCATCCCCGCCGTCGCCGGCTGCGTCGAGGACGGCCGCACCTGCTACGAGGCCGCGCGGGCGACCGGCAGGCCCATCCGCCGCGTCTACACGTACGTGACGAGCGAACGGTTCGGCGACGCCGTGCTGCGCTGCCCCGGCCTCGACCGGCGCGTCGAGCACGACGGACGCACCTACTACCGGCTCATGCTCGCCCCCGCCTGCGACGCCGCCGCCTTCGACCTGCTCCTGATCGCCACCGACGGCGACGGCGTCGGCGACCTGCTCACCGAGGCCGCCGCGTACGGCATGGCCGTCATCCCCGGCCTGCCCGTGCCGCCCAAGGACCCCGCCAAGCCCTGGCTGCCCGACCTCGCCCACCTGCCGGCGCTCAACGAGCTCACCGCGCGCGTCATGGCCGACTACCGGCGCCGCCACGCCGCCTCACCCGCGCTCGGCGGCGTCTACCAGTCGTTCGAACTCGCCATGCGCGACCGCGCCGACGACGACCCCATCATCGCCCTGTACGCCGCCCAGCACGCCGTCGTCGCCGCCGGACTGCCCGGCGAGACGATCATGGTCAGCCCGTTCTGGGACGCCCGGCGCGGGCGTGGCTTCCCGCCCGCCCAGGTCGGCAAGGGCCTGGCCGACATCGCCGCCACCCGCGCCGGCGCGCCCATGGCCATCGCCGTCCAGGACGGGCGCGGCGTCGGCAAGGTCCCCGTCCACGGCCCCGACCAGGCCGCCGCCCCCGTCGACGCGCGCCTCCAACCCGTCGTCGGCCGCGTCGCCAACCAGGCCGCCTACTACGGCTCCACCCGCGACTACGTGGCCGCCGCCGCCCGCCACCTGACCCCCGGCGTCGAGCTCTGGGTGAACGTCGAGGTCTTCGAACCCACCCAGGTCGCCGGCGAGTGCGGCCGGGCCAACCCGTTCCCGCTGCGCGGCCGCGCCACCAAGAGCCGCGTCGACGCCCAGGTCGCCGCCGTCGGCCGGCACGCCAGCAAGATCATCTCGTACGGGTGGGACCCGTTCCTGACCTGCCGCCACTCCCACGCCACGCCGTCGCTGGCCGACGACCTCACCGCCCACGGGCAGCGGCCCATCATCGCCCACGCCCGCCCCGCCGCGTACGGCGGCCGCACCGGCGTCCTCGTCGAGGGCTACCACCTCGCGGGCGGCACCCTCACCTTCACCTACCGCCAGTCCGGCGGCGCCACCGCCCGGGTCACCGTCCCCCAGACCTGGCACGACCCGCGCACCGGCGCCGACCCCCGCCTCCCGGACGGCCTCCAGTCCGCCTGGGCCCCCTTCACCCCCCACCGCCCCGACCCCGCCCACCCCTGGATCACCATCACCGCCACCACCCCCACCGGCCCCACCACCACCCCGTACCCCTGGCATCCCTGACCTCCACTGGCCCCGAGGAACCCCCCACAGAGGCCCCCCGAGGCCCCCCGAGGTCCCCCGAGGCCAGGCCCCCCGAGGAACCCCCCGAGGAACCGCCCCCACCCGGGGCGGCCCCTCCACCCACCGCCGGCGGGAGGCCAAAGGCCGGCACAGCCGCCCATCCGCAGCCGTGCGGCGGGGTGCCCACCCACACGCCGGCCTCGCCACCGGCCCGCCTACCGTCCACCCCAATCCGGTCGCACCAGATCACCAAGTGAGGGGGCCCACGTGGGCCACCTTGCCGCCGCAAACGGCGGGGTCCGGCGCGGGCGGCCGGTCCGGGACCGGCTCCCCGCCGCAGCGGACGGCGGAGGCCCAATGAGGGCCTGGCCCTCCGTGGGATGGTCCCCGTGAGATGGCCCGCCCATGTGCGGCCTCCCCGTGTGCGGCCTCCCCGTGTGCGGCCTCCCCGTGTGCGGCGTCCCCGTGTGCGGCGGGGCCCGTGGGACGGCACCCCTGGGCGGCCCCCGTGGGACGGTCCGCCCGTGGGACGGTCCGCCTGTGGGACGGTCCGCCCGTGAGATGGCCCGCCTGTGGGACGGTCCCTGTGGGACGGTCCGCCTGTGGGGCGGCCCGCCTGTGAGATGGCCCGCTGTGGGACGGGTCGCCGCTGCAAACGGTGGGGTGAGGGGCGGGCGGTCCTCGATGGGCCTGCTGGCACGGCCGATGGGCGGGTGGCCAGGGGGCGGCGCCCGTCGAAGTGGCTTGCCGGGGCGAGGGGCGGTCAGGCTCGGGTGAGGGTGGTGGTGAGGTGGGCGTGGAGGTCGTCGTCCAGGGGGGTGGCGGCTTGGCGCAGGGTGGCGGCGGTGGCCGGGGTGAGGCGGGCGGCGTGGCGGAGCAGCAGCCGGACGGCTCGTTCCTGGACGGAGCGCGTGGGGTGGCCGAAGGTGGGCGTCAGGGCCGGGGTGAGGGTGTCGGCCAGGGCGGGGGAGGCGCGCAGGACGGCGGCGAGCCAGGAGAGCCCGGCGCGGACGAGGCCGGTCTCGCGGCGGAACAGCAGCGCCTCCAGGGCTTCCGCCAGGTCGGCCGGGTCGAGGGCGGGCAGCCGCCGCAGGTGGGTCAGCGCCAGCTCGGCGACGGGGCCGGGCGCGGTCGGGAGGAGGCGCAGGTACGTGGTCGCGTGGGCGGCGATCTCGGCCTCGGTGGGCGCCAGGGATTCGTGGAGCCGGGTGAAGAAGCGCAGCTCGATCGCGTCGCCGCCGAGCAGGAAGCGGCGGCGGCAGCCGTCGAGCAGCAGGTCGCGGCTGATCACGCCCTCCCGGGCGAGGGTGTGCAGGGCGGTGAGCCAGGACAGCGGCCCGTGCTGCTGGTGGCGCAGCGCCAGGCCGACGCCCTGGGCGGTGAACAGGCGCGGCAGCAGGCCGGGCAGCAGCGGGTCGCCGCGCAGGCTGCTCAGCAGGGCGTCGCGTGACACGTACGCCACCACCAGCGGGTCGTGGTCGGGCGGAGTGACGCCGGTGGCGCGCAGCAGCGCCAGGACGAGGGGGAGGGTGCGGTCGGAGCCGCGCTCGCGCGGGCGGGGCGGCCGGATGCGGAGGGCGAGCCGCACGGCCACGTCGGCCTGCCACTCGGGCGGGCGGGCGGCGATCACGTCCAGGAGGGGGCCGTGGTCGGCGAACAGCGGGTAGCCGTCGAGGTCCCACAGGTCGAAGTCGCGCCGGGTGATCCAGGCGGCCGCGGCGGCGGGGCTGAGCACGCCGGCGCCCGCGATCCGCATCGGCTCGGCCCATTCCGGATGGTCGTCGATCTCGTGCTCATGGTCCCAGGGGCGCGGGAAGGTTGAGGCGAGGCGGCGTTCCTGCTCGCGGTGGGCGCGGCGGGCGGCGGCGACCTCGGCCGCGTGGGCGCGGGCGACCAGGACGTGGCCGGGCAGCTCGCGGGCGACGAGGCGGCGGCCGGCGGCGTCGAGGGCGGTCACCGCGGCGACGGTGCCGGGGACGTCACCGGCGTCGATGAGGCGGCGCAGCTCGTCCCAGGGGGATTCCTGGCGTGTCATGACGCCGGAGCCTGGCAGAGCGCACCGACATTCCTACGGCAGGATCGAGTCCACGTACCCGCCGTCCACGCGGACGGCCGCGCCCGTGGTGGCGGAGGCGTACGGGGAGCTGAGGTAGACGACCAGGTTGGCGATCTCCTCGGGCTCGATGAGGCGTTGCAGCAGCGACTGGGGCCGGTGTTCGCGCATGAACGCCCGCTGCGCCTCCTCCCACGGCAGGTCGCGGTCGACGAGCTGGTAGACGAAGTCCTCGACGCCGCCCGTGTGGGTGGGCCCGGCGATCACCGAGTTGACGGTGACGCCGCTGCCCGCCGCCTCCTTGGCGAAGCCGCGCGACACCGCGAGCAGCGCGGTCTTGGTCATGCCGTAGTGGATCATCTCGGCGGGGATGACGACGGCGGAGTCGCTGGCGATGTACTGGATGCGGCCCCAGGACCGTTCCCGCATGCCGGGCAGGTACGCGCGCGTCAGGCGGACCGCGGCGAGCACGTTCACCTCGAAGTAGCGGCGCCATTCGGCGTCGGTGATGTCGAGCGCCGGCTGGGCGCCGAAGATGCCCAGGTTGTTGACCAGGATGTCCACGGCGGGCAGGTCCTCCAGCACCCGGGCTGCGCCCTCGTCGGTGGCCAGGTCGCCGGGGGCGGCCAGCAGGACGGCGCCGGGGTGCGCGGCGCGGATGCGGTCGAGCGCGGACGCGACGGACGCCTCACCGCGGCCGTTGACCGCGACCGTGGCCCCGGCGGTGGCCAGGCCGGTGGCGATGGCGGCGCCGATGCCCTGGGTGGAGCCGGTGACCAGCGCGGTCTTGCCGGTGAGGTCGATGCGCATGTGTTCCCCCCTGATCGCGTTGCCCTGCCATTGTCGGTGACGGGCGGGCGGTTGCCGGTCAGGCGGGGCCGCGCCGCCAGAGGCGTTCGCCGTCGTCGAAGCGGCCGGTGGGGGTCAGGCCGGCGCGGCGGGCCACGGCGGCGGAGGCGGCGTGGTCGGGGTGGATGTGCGCTTCGACGGTGGTGACGCCGTGCTCGTCGAGCCAGGCGACCAGGGCGCGGGCGGCCTCGGTGGCGTAGCCGTGGCCCTGCTGTCGTTCGCCGACGACCCAGGCGATCTCGGCCCGCCGTCCCTCGTGGGTGATCGTCGCCTGGACGTAGCCGACGGCCTCGCCGGCGACCCTGATGATCCAGTTGTGCCACTGCTGGCCGGGCGGGCCGCCGGTGACCTGGCGGGCGTAGCGGGTGCGGAGCTCGTCCAGGGTGGGGGCGGTGCCGCCGGTGAAGGCGTAGAGGTCGCCGGCGAGCACGCCGACCATCTCGTCGGCGTCGGCGACCGTCAGGGGGACGAGCGTGACTCGGCCCGTAATTTCCGTCATATCCAGCCATTTTGCCGGTACGGCAGTGGCAGCGCGCGGCTCACTGATTGTGCGGCAACGGTGACTTAGTGTGCTGAGGGGGATTTGATCTCGATGCTCAGGGGGACCGATGTCACGCCGAAGGACCCTGCTCGCGCTCGCCGTCGCCGGCACGGCCTGGACAGTGCCGCTGGGGCCGGCCGCGCCGCCCGCGCACGCGGCGCCGGAGCCCGTGCCGCCGGCCGACGCGTCGCCGGTGATGGACCCGGCACGCGCGGTGGACTACTGGACGGCCAGGAAGCAGTCCAAGGCCGACGCCGCCGAGCTGCCGGAGGCCATGGTGCTGCCGGCCGGGAAACGACGCGGGCGCACGGGCGAACGCCCGGCGGCAAGGCCGGGCGAACGGCCAGGCGAACGCTCGGGGGAGCGCTCGGCAGAGCGAGGGGAGCGGCCAGGGGAGCGGCCAGGAGGGCGGCCGGGGGAGCGGCCGGTGGAAGGGCCCGGGGAGCAGCCGGGGCCCAGGCCGGCCGTGCTGGGGAGCGAGGGCCGGCCGGTGAGCGTGCCGGTGGCCGAGCGGCTCACCCCGGGCGCCGACGCCAACGGCTACGGCCGCATGCGCAGGCCCTACACCAGGGCCGCCAACAGCCGCGCCACCGGTCGCCTGTTCTTCCTGGACGCCGACGGCACCCGCCGCTCGTGCAGCGGCGCCGTGGTCAACTCGGGGAGCAGGCTCCTGCTGGCCACCGCCGCGCACTGCGTGTACGGGGTGTCCAAGCGCGACAACCGCGGCCGGTGGTCGTCGAACCTGGCGTTCGTGCCCGCGTACGACGGCCATGCCAAGGCGTCGGCCGATCGCGCGCCCTACGGGGTGTGGGGCGCGCGGCGGGTGTGGAAGCCGCGCGCCTTCACCGGCGAGGGCCACTGGGACTGGGACTCGATCTACGACCTGGCGCTGGTCGAGGTCGGGCGGCGGGGTGACCGGACGCTGCAGGGCACGGTCGGCGCGTACACGCCGCTGCGCAACGAGGGCGGCCGGTTCACCGTCACCACGCTCGGCTACCCGAGCGACGAGCCGTACGACGGCACCCGGCAGCTGTGGTGCCTGGGCCGGACGCAGCCCTGGTCCGGGTACGCGCGCCCGGACCGCAGGGTGACGGGCCGCCTCTACACGGACAACTGCCACCTGTTCGGCGGCAACAGCGGCGGCCCGTGGCTCGACCGGGACACCGGCCTGCTGCTGGGCGTGCTGTCGTCGGGCGCGGCGGACGAGTCCACGGCCGGTTACGCGGTCGCCAACCCGTTCGGCCGGGCCAGCTACGGCGCGCTGGTGCGTGACGCGGACCCGCACGGCGTCTACGACGCGCTGTCGGTCAAGGGGTCGGTCTCGGGCGCCAGGGTGAGCGCGGTCGTGACGATGCGCGGGCTGGTGGCGGCGAGCGTGCCGGTGACCTTCGAGCTGCCGCACGGCGTGAGCCTGGCGCCGGGGTCGCGCTGCCGGGCGAGCGGGCGGCAGGTGACGTGCCCGGCGGGCGTGGTGCGGCCCGGCGACCCGGTCACGGTGTCGTTCCCGGTTCGCGGCGTCGCCGGGGAGCGGGCCTCGTACCGGGTGCGGGTGCCGGTCTCCCACCTGGACCCGGAGCGGGGCGACAACACGCACGTGTTCGGGCCGAGCGCGCGCAGGTAAAGGCGCACGGCGGCGATGGCAAAGGATGGCGTGTCGGCCGGGCGGGCGCTCCGCCCGTGCTGGCAGGGTCGACGGCGCCGCGACGAGCTGGGAGGGCCAGATGCGACGTGCCGGGGATGGGGAGCAGTTCGACCGGCTGCTCTCCGCTGCGAGGGCCTACTGGGGCAGGCGCCCCGCCGGGCCGGGAACGTGCGTGGTCGCGGAGGCCATGCACCAGGACATCCGCGTGATCGTCCGCAACCTGCTGTTGGCGAACGCGCTGTGCGATCTGACCGCCGCCCGGCTGGTCGTGCTGGTGGGCACCGACCGTGACTGGACCCGGGCGCTGTGGGACGACTACGACGTCGAGCGGGTGCGGCGGCTGGCCGAGGCGTTCGGCGCGGCCGAGGTCGTCGACGTGCACGAGCTGGCCGACCGGCGGCTCGCCGACGAGGGTGACGCGCCCGCCGAGGGCGTCGACGCGGCGGCGCTGGACGTCGTGGAGAAGGCGACGCTGATCCGGCTGAACCTGGTGCCCCGGCTGCCGCACGCGGAGGACGAGCAGCACCGCGCTCGCCGGGCCCGCGCCCGCGCCTTCTCCGCCGTGTACGACCGGCTGTTCGCCGAGCTCGCGCCCGCCGCGCTGGTCACCAGCCACGTGGACTATGACCAGTGGGGGCTCGCGGTCGAGACCGCGATGCGCCGCGACGTCCCGGTGGTGCACGCTCAGAGCACCGGGTCGCTGAAGGCGTACGCGCTCTTCCCGGGTGAGGCGCGCGGCCCGGGCGGCTTCCGTGAGGAGCTGACCCGCAGGATCGCCGCCTACTTCGACGAGCACGTGTGGGCGAACCGGGAGCTGATCAGGCCGGGCGCGGAGCTGGTGGCCTGGCGGGCGAAGGGCAACCTGGGCAGGCCGAGCTGGTGGCGGGCGGGCAACGTGAGCTCGTTCGAGGTCCGTACGGAGACCGAGCGCCGCCAGCTCCGGCGGCACGCCTGCGACCGGCTCGGCATCGAGCCGGACCGGCCGATCTTCACCGTGTTCAACCACGCCGTGTCCGACGCGGTGGGGGCGAACCGGGAGGTGTTCGGCGACCTGGCCGAGTGGTTCGAGGAGACCGCCGAGTTCGCGGCGGCGGAGGAGTCGGTGAGCTGGCTGTTCCTGGACCATCCGAGCCAGGAGCGCTACGACGTCACGGGGCACTTCGGGTCCGTCGCGGCCCGTTACGCGGGGCGGTCGCATCTGGCGTTCGCGCCCAGCCTCGACCTGTCGAAGAACATGCTGTGGAGCCTGACGGACGCCGGGGTCACCGTGCGCGGCAGCGTCTCCAGCGAGCTGCCCGCGTTCGGCATCCCCGTCATCCAGGCCGGCTGGTCGGAGTGGAGCGGCTGCGGCCTGTCGAACGTGGCCGAGACGCGGGCCGACTACTGGCGGCTGCTGGCCGACGCCGTCGCCCGGCACGCCAAGGGCGAGTCGACGCTCGGCCCGGAGCAGCGTGAGCGGGCCCGGCTGTGGCTGTGGCTCTACCGGTGCGGCGCCGACGTGTCCTCGCCGCTGCTGCCGCACTGGGAGCTGGGCGACGGCGAGGAGTATCTGCGGGCGCTGTCCGTCAGCATGCGGCACGTGGAGCGCGACGGCGATCCGCTGCACTGCGCGGTGCGCCGCATGTGGGAGCGGCGCGAGCCGCTGCTGAGCCGGTTCGACTTCCGGGACCAAGCGGGGCTGGCCGCGGCCCTGACCGCATCGAGGAGCGCATGATGAGCACGACAACGCTGACCGGGGCCGCCACGACGCTCGACGAGGAGATCGTCCCGCTGTCGCCGCCGGTCGAGGTGTTCAGCGGGCGGGCGGCGGCGTTGCAGGTGACCGACCAGTTGCATCGCGGCGAGCAGATCGTGGGCCGGTTCGAGCGGTCCGGGCTGGCCGGGTTCAAGGTGGCGGCGCGGGGCAGGCGGCTGCGGGTCAAGGTGTCGCTGGCGGTGGACGCCACGTCGATGCCGGGCTGGCATCTGCCGGACGCGCAGGGCAGGGCGGCGACGCGGCCCCGGCTCATCCAGGTGCGCTCGCAGGGGCGGCTGCGCCAGTGCGTGCTGCTCAAGGGCGGCAACGGCATCCGCAGCGCGCAGGCGGCCTTCGACCTGCTGCCCGAGGAGGTGCCCGACGACGGGCTGGTGTGCGTGGAGGCACTCGACATCGCCGAGGGCGGCGGCGTGGACGCCGGGGTGCGCGCGGCCGTGGCGGACGCGATCATGGAGTGCGGCACCGCCGGGCTGCGCATCGACGGCGTCGCGTTCGAGGAGGGCCGCGACGACGGCGAGCCCGGCGGCGGCGAGACGCTCGACGGAGCCCGCTGCGAGATCCTGTCGCTGATCAGCTCGGGCGGGCTGGCCAACCCGAACCGGCGCGGCCCCCGTACGGTGCGTACCGGGATGTTCGTCGTGAACCCGGTCCCGCCCGGCATGTTCGGCTCGGGCGGGCGGCTGACGATCCGGCTCGGCAGCCGGGCCGACACCACCCTGCGCCCCGCCACCGCCCGCGACCGCGCGCTGATGCGCCGGGCGGTGCGGCGGGCGGGCGGCGAGGCCAGGCGGCTGCGTCACGCCGCCCGCGAGGTGCTGTGCTCGGCGGCGCCTTCCGTGACCGGCGTCATGAGCGTCCAGGACGGCGCCCTGCCGATGCCGACCAGGACCACGACCGGCAACACGCTGGAGCTCGACCTGCCGGCCCCGGTCACCTCGCCCGTGCTCGTCTTCGTCGACCCGGGTGAGTGCGCGCTGCCGACCCTGGTCTCAGCGACCTGGACTCCCTGACAGGCTCTGGGCCAGCAGGTCGAGCAGCGGCTGCCGGCGCACGCAGCGCTCCAGCGCGAACGAGTCGGCCAGCGCCGCCAGCTCGTCGTCGCCGAGGCCCCTGAACAGCTCGGCGTACTCGGGCAGCATGGCCTGGGCGATGAGGATGTGCCTGACGAGGTCGTCGGTCTGGTAGCGGGCGCCCCACGGGTAGGGCGCCCAGCCGGGGAACTCGGCGTCCACCAGGGCGTGCAGCGGCCCGACGACGTCCGCCGACTCCTCCATGGTCGAGCCCCACCGGTCCGCGCCCAGCCGCGCCTTCTTGGCGATGAACGGCCCGAACCTCTCCAGGTACGGCCCGGACGCGCTGACCAGCCCCTGCAACCCCACGTCCTTGTACGTCCACAGCGCCCAGCCGGCCTCGTGCCGATCGTAGATCTCCAGCTGGTCGCGCAGGATCTGGTAGCGCTCGTGGTCACGCTCCGGATCGCCCGTGTAGACGGGCCCGAACTCGCCCACCCACAGCGGCGTCCCCGTCTCCCGCTGGAAGCGCGAGCGCCGCTCGAACGTCCGCTCCAGCTCGCGCCGGTCACACCACTCCCCGCGCGTGTAGCCCGGGTAGCCGCCGCCGTGCGCGAACCCGGCCAGCGCGTAGTCGTGGCAGACGAACACCGTGTTCTCGTACACCTCCCGGAAGATCGAGAAGTCCGTCGAGTACGTGTTGCCGTCCAGGAAGAGCACGTGCCCGGGGTCGGCCGCGCGCACGGCCTTGACCAGCCGGTCGTAGAACGGGCCGACGACCTTACCGGTCGGGTCGCCGGGCTCGTTGACCGGGTTGTACCCGGCCACCCAGGGATGGTCGCGGTAGTGGTCGGCGATGGCCTCCCACAGGTTGACCGCCCGGTCCTGGAAGTGCCGGTGCCGCCAGAACGCGGCGACGTGGGTGGCGTTGTCGGAGTGCCAGTGCTGGTTCTGCGAGCCCGGCAGCGCGTGCAGGTCGATCACGCTGTAGACGCCGCGCTCGCCGAGCAGGTCGATGACCCGGTCGAGGTGGCGGAACCCGTCCTCGATGATCTCGAACGGCCGCTCGTCCGACTCGAAGTGGTGATAGTTGACCGGGATGCGCACGCAGTTCATGCCCAGCCCGGCCAGCAGGTCGGCGTCCCGTTCGGTGAAGAACGAGGTGAGCAGCCGGTCGAAGAAGAACGCGGCCCGGTCCTCGCCCAGCACCTGCCTGACCGAGGCGCGCATCGACGACTCGTCGGCCGGGTAGCCGGTGATGAAGTTCTCCATGTTCATCCAGCCGCCCAGCCCGACGCCGCGCAGCCGTACGGGCTGGTTCTCGGCCGTGAGGAGCCGCGTTCCGGAGACGTGCAGCATGGTCAGCCTTTCGTAGCTCCTGCGGTGAGACCGCCGATGAGGTGGCGCTCGGCGACGGCGTAGAAGCCGAGCGCGGGCACCATGGCGAGCACCAGGTAGGCGAGGATGCGTGAGGTGTCGGAGCTGTACTGGCCCTGGAACTGCTGGATGCCGAGGGGCAGCGTCCAGCTCGCCTCGTCGCTGAAGACGACCAGCGGCAGCATGAAGTTGTTCCAGCTCCCGACGATGGCCAGCACCGACACGGTGGCGAGCGCGGGCCGGGCCATCGGCAGCAGGATGCGCCAGAAGAAGGCGAACGGGCCGCAGCCGTCGAGCGTGGCCGCCTCCTCGATCTCGCCCGGGATGCTCCGGAAGAAGCCGCGAAGGATGATGATCGTCAGCGGCAGCCCGAACGCCGCCTGCACGAGGATCACGCCCCACGCGTTGTCGACCAGGCCGAGCGTGCGCAGCATGACGAAGATCGGCAGGATGGCGACCGCGAACGGGAACATCAGCCCGGCCGTGAAGACCGTGAACAGCAGCTCCCTGCCCCGGAAGGCGAAGCGGGCGAACACGTACGCGGCCATGGCCGACAGCGACACCGTGACGATCGTGGTGAGCACCGCGATGAACGTGCTGTTCCACATCTGGCGCCAGAACGAGCCCGCGGCCAGCACCTCGGTGTAGTTGCCGGTCTCCCACGGGCTGGGCAGGCCGAACGGGTTGGTCGAGAGCTGGCTGGTGTCCTTGAAGCCGCCGAGGACCGCGTACACGATCGGGATGAGGATGAACGCGCCGACGATCCAGGCGATCGCGTGCAGGGGCAGGGTGGGTCGCTTCAACGGGTGTCTCCCATGGCGGTGGTCGCGCCCTCCAGGTCGCGGCGCATCACGAACCGCTGATAACCCAGGGCGAAGACGAGGCTGAGCACGAACATCACCACGCTGATCGCGCTGGCGTAACCCACCTGGGAGCGGCCGAAGCCGATGTCGAACATGGTGACGGCGAGCGTCTCGGTCGAGTGCGCCGGGCCGCCCTCGGTGAGGATCCAGACCAGGTCGAACAGTTGGATGGTGTAGATGACCGACAGGAACACGCTGATCCGGATCGTCGGCCCGAGCAGCGGCAGCGTGACGTGCCGGAAGACCTCCCAGCCGGTCGCGCCGTCGATCCTGGCGGCCTCCAGCAGCTCGTTCGGGATGTTCTGCCGGCCCGCCAGGTAGATCATCATGTGGAAGCCGAAGTACTTCCAGGTCATCACGACGAACAGCGACATGAGCGCGGTGTCCTGGTCCGCCAGGAACTCCGACTCCAGCCCGACCAGCCCGAGAATCCCGTTGGCCAGCCCGGAGGTGGGCGACAGGATCAGCGAGAACAGCACGCCGGTGATGACCTCGGACAGCACGTACGGCGAGAAGAACACCAGCCGGTAGATCGCCCGGCCGCGGATGCGCTGGTTGAGCAGCATGGCGATGCCCAGCGCCATCGGGAGCTGGACCACCAGGCAGAGCAGCACCAGGACCAGCAGGTGCCACATGTCGGTGAAGAAGATCTCGGACTCGAGCAGCCGGGTGAAGTTGTCGAAGCCGATGAAGTCGGTGGGAAGCCCGCCGAACCCGTTCCACTTGAAGCCGCTGGCGTAGACGGCCACCACGATCGGGGCCACGACCAGCAGCAGGAAGAGGGCGAGAGCCGGCAGGACGAACAGGGTGATCGCCACCCAGCTCCGCCGTCTGCCCCGGTTCGGGCGGGCGTGGGCCGGAAGCCGCCTGGCCTCCGGCCTACGGGTGATCGTCGTCATTCGCTCTTGGCCACTTCGGTGATGTCCTGGGCCACCTGCTCCGGGGTCTTGGCGCCGGCCAGCAGCTCGGCGACGCTGTCGTTGACCTCGGCGCCGACGGCGGGCGGGTAGGCCTGGTCGAGGTAGAGCTGGAAGCCCGTCGCGGTCGCCAGGGAGTCGGCCACGATCTTGAGGTTGGCGTCCTTGACCGCGCTCTCCTCGCCCTTGAGCACGGGGAGCACCGCGTTCTCCGCGACGGCCTTGGTGTGGTTCTCCTCGCTGGTGAGGAACTTCAGCAGCTCGATCGCCTCCGGCGGCGCGTCGGCGCCCACGGCCATGCCGCCACCGCCGCCGAACGCCTCGGTGATGGCGCCCTGGCCGCCCTCGACCGCCGGGAACGGGAAGAAGCCCAGGTCCTCGCCGAGGCCCTTGCCGGCGTCGATCTGCACGTTCGGGGCCCACTGGCCCATCAGCTCCATCGCGGCCTTGCCGTTGGAGACGGTGGCCGCCTGGCCGTCGGGGGTGGAATAGGCGGCGCCGAGGAAGCCCTTCTGGAACGGCTGCAGGTCGGCCAGCGCCTTGAGCTGCTGCCCGGCCTGGACGAACGCGGGCTTGGTGAAGTCGTGGTCCACCGCCGCCTGCTGGAGCGCGGGCAGGCCGCCGATGCGCATGGCCAGGTAGGCCCAGTAGTAGTGGCCCGGCCACTTCTCCTTGCCGGCCAGGGCGATCGGCGTGATGCCGGCGGCCTTGAGCTTGCTGACCGCGTCGAGGTAGCCGGACCAGGTGGTCGGCGGCTCGGCGATGCCGGCCTTCTCGAAGAGCTTCTTGTTGTACCAGAAGCCGACCATGCCGATGTCGGTCGGCAGCGCGTACGTCTTGCCGTCGAACTGGTAGGCGGCCAGGGCGGCGGTGGTAAAGGTGTCGATGACCGGGGCCACGTCGGCGGAGATGTCCTTGACCAGGCCGGCGTCGACCTGCTGCTTGAGCACGCCGCCGCCCCAGGTGGCGAACAGGTCGGGCGCCTTGCCCGACTGGGTGAGCGTGGTGACCTTTGACTTGTACGCCTCGTTCTCCAGCACCGTCATCTTGATGGTGACGTTGGGATTGGCGGCCTGGAACTCCTTGGCGCGCTTCTCGTACACGGTTTTGAGCGGGTCGGACGTGGACAGGTGCCACCATTCCAGCGTGACCTTCTGCGGCGCGCCGGATTCGGACCCGGGCTGCGGCGCCTCGCCGCCTCCGCAACCCGCGACGAGCACGGCTGCCGCGATCAAGGTGACCGTTCGTTTCATTTCAGGGGCGCCCTTCATTTGCCAACGAAAATTTCGTGAACCCCCCGATAATTTCGATGTCCGGAGCATAGGTAAACGCTGCGTTACGCGTCAATAGGTGTCATGGGAGCGATCCCACTACCCTCGTCACCCCGGATTCCGAAAGTTTCGGCTAAACTTCTGATCTATGTCTGCGAAGAGGCGGGTGACGATCGCCCTGATAGCCGAGGAGGCCGGGGTGTCGATCCCCACGGTGTCCAAGGTCATCAACGGTCGTCCCGAGGTCGCGCCGGCGACCCGGCACCGCGTCGAACGGCTTCTCCACAAGCACGGCTACCAGCGGCGCATCAGCCAGGACGACACCCCGGCCGGGCTCGTCGACCTGGTCTTCGCCGAGGTGGAGTCGCCCTGGGCGATGGAGATCGTGCGCGGCGCCGAGTCCGCCGCCCACGAGGCCGGGGCCAGCGTCGTCATCTCGGTCCTGCACACCCACGCCGGTCCCGGCCGCGACTGGCTCGACCGGCTCGCCGGACGGCGCACCGACGGCGTGGTGATCGTCGCCTCCCGCCTGTCGGCCGGCGTCCAGGACCAGCTCGCCGCCCGCTCGCTGCCGTTCGTCGTGGTCGACCCCGACGGCGAGCCCGCGCCCGGCGTCGTGTCCGTCGGCGCCACCAACTGGAACGGCGGCCTGGCCGCCACCCGCCACCTGCTGGAGCTCGGCCACCGCCGCATCGGCATGATCAGCGGGCCCGCCGACATGCTCTGCAGCCAGGCCAGGATCGACGGCTACCGCGCCGCCCTGGAGACCGCCGGGGTGCCGCTCGCGCCCGAGCTCATCCGCCGCGGCACCTTCCTCGTCGACTCCGGCCACGACCAGGGCCACGCGCTGCTCGCGCTCGACGAGCCGCCCACGGCCATCTTCGCCGGCTCCGACCTGATGGCGTTCGGCGTCTTCGAGGCCGCCCGCCAGCGCGGCCTGCGCGTCCCGCAGGACCTCAGCGTCGTCGGCTTCGACGACCTGCCGCTGTCGGAGTCCGCCTGGCCGCCGCTGACCACCGTGCGCCAGCCGCTGCAGGAGATGGCCGCGCTGGCCACCCGCACCGTCCTGGCCATGCGGCGCGGCGAGTCGCCCGAGGCCCGGCGCGTCGAGCTCGCCACCGAGTTGATCGTCCGCGAGAGCACTGCCGCCGTCTAGCGTTTCGGCGCCGGGGCGCGGGGCAGCCGCAGGGCATGATGCGTGACCTCGTCAACGGCGCCGTGAGCGGCACGCTGGCCACCGTCGCCATGAGTGGCGTCATGGTGGCCGGCGAGAAGGCCGGGCTGATGCGCGGCCAGCCGCCCAAGCACATCGCCCGCGGCCTGCTGCCCGGCAGCAAGCACCGCCGCAAGCCCGGCGAGGGAGTTCTCGGCGCGCTGGCCCACCTCGGCTTCGGCGCGGGCGCGGGCGCCGCCTTCGCGCTGCTGACCCGCGGCCGGACCCGCCGCGCCCCGCTCGCCGTCGGCTACGCGCTGACGATCTGGGTCGTCAGCTACTCCGGCTGGGCGCCGCGCCTGAGCCAGCTCCCGCCCATCGGGCGCGACGCCCCCGGGCGTCCCGCCGTGATGGCCGCCGGGCACGTCGTGTACGGGACCACGCTCGCCTTCCTGCTGAACCGCCTGGCCGTCCGCGACGCCGACCCGGCCAGCGTCCCCCAGGCTGCGGCCCCGCCCGTGCCCGTCGCCGGGCTGCTGGGCCTCTGATCTCAGCGGGCGGTGGCCGGGCTCAGCAGTTCGCGGGCCAGCGCCTCGCCCCACCACTGCTCGATCCGGCCGGGTGACCAGGAACGCTCGACGTGGAGCGTCGTGTAGACGTCGATGTTGCACAGGGCGGCGTAGATGTCGACGGCGGTGGCGACGTCCAGGCCGGGCCGGAGCGTGCCGTCCGGCCACGAGGCGAACACCTGCGTGCGCAGCTCGCCGACCTGCCGCCGGCCCTGGAGGTAGAAGTCCGCGATCTCGGGCTCGGTGCGGCCCGCCTCACGTATCAGCGTGATGAGGTCGCCCGCCCGCTCGAACAGCCGCCGGTCGTAGCCGGCCATCGCCGCCAGGTGCCGCCGGGGGTCGCCGGTGGCCTCCAGCTCTTCGATCGCCTGGGGCAGGTCCGCGGCCAGGTCCGCGGCGTCGGCCAGCGCCCGGACCAGCCCCGCCTTGTTCTGGTACGCCGCGTAGACGGTCGGGACGGAGACCCCCGCCTCCCGGGCGACGTCGCGCACGGTGGTCGCGGCCCATCCCTGTGACAGGAACAGCCTCCGTGCGGCCTCGGCGATCTCCGCCCGCGTCTGATGGGCCTGCGCCACGCGGCGCAGCGAGGTGTAGCGGCGCCGCCCGGTCTCGTTCTCCATGATTGCGTCCAGACTTTCCGTGACTTACATTCAATATATGTACCGTAAAACCAATTGGTGGTCACCGTGACCGTCACCAGTCTGGCGGGTGCGGCAGGCATGGGATTCGTCCTGCTCGCCATCGTCGTCAACGTCCTGTACGTCCGCGCCGGGCTCCCGCTGCCCACCTCCGGCCTGTCCCTGGAGGCCACCACCGACGCGCTGGCCGGGATCGGCAAGCGCATCAACGCGCCCTCCGTGGTCGTGCCGGCCACCTGGCTGTTCACCACGCTGTTCGCCGCCGGGCTGCTCGCCGTGCTCTGGCGCGACGGGCAGACCGGCAGCAACATCTGGGCCCTGACCGGGTTCGCCGGGGTCCTCATGCAGAACGCCACCTTCATGGTGGTCGAGTCGCTCCGGTTCGGGACGGCCGCGGCCGCCCGGCACCACCGCGGCTCGGTCGCCGGGCTGTGGGCGTTCGGCAACGTGCTGTTCGGGTTCAACCAGGTCTTCCTGGCCATCGCGGTGCTCGGCTTCACCGCCGCCGGGGCGGGTCTCGCGTTCATCCCCGCCTGGCACGCCTGGCTGGGCTGGATCAGCGCCGCCCTGCTCTTCGTCTCCTCCGCGGCCGCCCCGTACAACGCCGGGGGCGCCGGCCGCGCCGGGGTGATCGGCCTGCTCGGCTGGGTCGGCTGGGCTGCCTGGATCGTCGTCTACAGCATCGCCCTGCTGGGCGTCTGAGCAAGGAGTACGCACGTGATACTCGTGACCGGAGCCACCGGCCGCATCGGCGGCCGGGTCGTCCACGAACTCACCGAGGCGGGCGCGCCCGTGCGGGCCCGCTTCGCCGAGCTGTCCCCGCAGGAGCTCCGCGCGGAACTCCTCGCCGGCCACCCGCCCGCGGTCGCGGACGCCATGATCGACGTCCTGGCCGCCGCCACCGGCACGACCGCCCCCATCCTCCCCGGGGTGCGCCAGGCCACCGGCCGCCCGCCGCACGCCTACGCCGAGTGGGCCGCCAGGAACGCCGGCCGCTTCCGCTGAACGCCGGGACGCAAGTGCGGCCGCCTGCCCCCGGTGGTGCAGCCGTTCGTCGGTCACGTATGTAGACGAACGTCGGATCCGCCCACCCGGGCGGCCACCGTACGCTGGCGAACGTGCAGGTAAGCAAACGGATCGAGGCCGCCGTGCCGGCGCTGGTCGGCGCGCTGGTGCTCGTCGCCTCGGCGGTGGCCGTCACCGGCGGCGCCGCGTCCGCCTCGCCCGCGCTGCGGGGCGCCGCCGCCCTCGTGGCGGGCGGCGCGGCGGTGGTCGCCGTCCGCCGGTCCTGGTGGCCGCTCGCGATCATCGGCGCCGTGCTCTACCCCTGGCTGGTCATGTGGCCGCCCGTCGTCGTCGCGTCCTACTACGCGGGCACCACCTGGCGCACCCGGCGCGAGCTCGGCGCCTACCTGGGCCTGGCCGTCGTCATGATGGCCGCCTCGGTGCTGGCCGGCCGGGCGAGCGGCGGCACCCGCGAGATGGTCACCGCCACCCCCGCCAACGCCGCCCTCATGGCCGCCGCCATGATCGGGCTGCCGCTGCTGCTCGGCCTGTGGGTGCGCGCCAAGCGCGAGGTGCTAGCCGCCGCCCGCGAGCGCGCCGACCGGCTCGAACGCGAGCAGGTCATGCGCGCCGAGCAGGCCCGCGCCCAGGAGCGCGCCCGCATCGCCCGCGAGATGCACGACGTCGTCGCGCACCGCGTCTCGCTCATGGTCCTCCACGCCGGCGCGCTCGAAGTGGGCGCCGCCGACGAGCGCACCACCGGCGCCGCCGCCATGATCGGCGACATCGGGCGGGAGGCGCTGACCAACCTGCGCGAGATCCTCGGCGTCCTGCGCGGCCCCGCCCAGCCCCCCGCCCTCGCCCCGCAGCCCACGCTTGACGACCTCGACCGCCTGCTCGACCAGTCGAGGGCCCTCGGCATCACGATCGGCAGGCACGCCCACGGCGAGGCCCGGCAGCTCGCCGCCACCGTGGAGCGCACCGCCTACCGCGTCGTCCAGGAGGCCCTGACCAACGTGCACAAACACGCCGCCGACGCCCGCACCGACGTCCACATCCGCTACCTGCCGGCCGAGCTCCGGGTCGAGGTGCGCAACGAGCCGCCCCCCGGCCCCGGCCGGACCCTCCCGGGCGCCGGCTGGGGGCTCGTCGGCCTGCGCGAACGGGTCGAGCTGCTCGGCGGCACGCTCCACGCCGGCCGGCGCGACGACGGCGGCTTCGACGTGATCGCCGCCATCCCGGCGGAAGCGGCAGGCGGGGTGAGCGCGTGATCCGGGTGCTCGTGACCGACGACGAGGCCCTGGTCAGGTCCGGCCTCCGGATGATCCTGGAGGCAGCCGGCGACATCGTGGTCGTCGGCGAGGCCCGCGACGGGGACGAGGCCGTCACGGCCGTGACCCGCCTCAGACCGCACGTCGTCCTCATGGACGTACGCATGCCGGGCGCCGACGGGCTGACCGCCGCCGCGCGGCTCCTGGCCGCCCCCGAGCCGCCCAAGCTGATCATGCTGACCACGTTCGACCTCGACGAGTACGTGCACGAGGCGCTGCGGCTCGGCGCGGTCGGGTTCCTGCTGAAGGACACCCCGCCCCGCGACCTCATCGCCGCCGTGCGCGCCGTCGCCGCCGGGCAGGCCATGCTGTCGCCGTCGGTCACCAAGCGGATCATCCACGCCTTCGTCGACAAGGCCCCCACCCGCGCCGAGGCGGCCCGCAGGCAGCTCGCCTCGCTGACCGGCCGCGAGGAGGAGGTGGTCAGGGCGCTGGCCCGCGGCCTGTCCAACGCCGAGATCGGCCGCGAGCTGCACCTGTCGGAGGCCACCGTCAAGGCCCACGTGAGCCGGGTGCTGGCCAAGCTCGACCTGACCAACCGCGTCCAGGCCGCCATCCTCGTCCACGACGCCGACCTCTGACGCCGTAAGGTCGTGTCCTGTGACGGAGTTGGAGCGGCATGCCGCACGATTGCGCGCGTTCGCCGCGGCACGCGACTGGGAGCAGTTCCACACGCCCAAGAACCTCGCCATGGCCCTGGCCGGTGAGGTCGGCGAGCTGGTCGCCGAGCTCCAGTGGCTCACGCCCGACGAGTCCCGCGCCCCCGACCCGGAGACGCTCGCCCGCGTCACCGCCGAGCTGGGCGACGTGACCAACTACCTGGTCCGGCTCGCCGACGTGCTCGGCGTCGACCTCGTCGCCGCGGCCTCGGCCAAGCTCGACACGGTCGAGCGCCGCTACCCGAGTGACGCCTACCGGGGCTCCGCCCGCAAGGCCCCGCCCGCCTCCCCGTGACAACCACGGGGGAAGCGGCACCGCATAAGGTGACGGGCATGCGTTTTGGGGTGCTTGGCCCGCTGGCCGTGTGGACCGACGAGGGGGAGCCGGTCACGATTCCCGGGCTGAAGGTGCGCGCCCTGCTGGCCGACCTGCTCGCGCACGAGGGCCGTACGGTGTCGGCCGACCGGCTCGTGGACGACCTGTGGGGCGACGAGCCGCCCGGCAACCCGTCGGCTGCCCTCCAGGTCCGCGTCTCCCAGCTCCGCAAGGCGCTGGAGGACGCCGAGCCCGGCGGCCGGGAGCTGATCGTCTCCAAGGCCCCCGGCTACCTGCTGCGCGCCGCCGACGTGGACGCCGTGCGGTTCGCGGAGCTGCTGGCCCGGGCCGAGGCCGCGGGCAGCCCGGGAGCCAGGGCGGCGCTGCTCGGCGACGCGCTCGCGCTGTGGCGCGGGGCGGCGTACGCGGACTTCGCCGACGAGGAGCACCTGCGCACGGCGGTCACGCGGCTGGAGGAGCAGCGGCTGACGGCGCTGGAGCTGCACGCGGAGGCCCGCCTGGAGCTGGGCGAGCACGGCCTGCTGGTGGGCGAGCTGGGCGACCTGGTGGCCCGCCACCCGCTGCGCGAGCGGCTGCGCGCGGCGCAGATGCGGGCGCTGTACCGGGCCGGCAGGCAGAGCGACGCGCTGGCCGCCTACGCCGAACTGCGCGAGCGGCTGGCCGACGAGCTCGGCCTCGACCCCGGGCCCGACCTGGTGGCGCTGCACCAGGCGATCCTCGACCAGGACCCCGCGCTCAACGCGCCGGCCGAACGCCCCGCGACGAACCTGCCCGCCGCGCTGAGCAAGCTGATCGGCCGCGAGGACGCGCTGGCGGAGGTGCGCTCGCTGCTCGGCACCGAACGGCTGGTGACGCTCACCGGCAGCGGCGGCGTCGGCAAGACGCGGCTGGCGCTGGAGACGGCCTCCCGGATGGTGGGGGAGTTCTCCGGCGGGGCGTGGCTGGTGGAGCTGGCGCCGCTCGACCGGCGCACGCCGTCGCTGGCGGAGCCGGTGCTGGCGGCGCTCGACATCCGGCAGGACGCCGGCTCGGGCACCCCGGCCGAGAGGCTGGCGGACGCGCTGCGCGACCGCCCCCTGCTGCTCGTGCTGGACAACTGCGAGCACGTCGTCGATCAGGTCGCCGAGCTGGCCGAGCTGCTGCTGCGGGCCGCGCCCGAGCTGCGCATCCTGGCCACGAGCAGGGAGCCGCTGGCCGTCGACGGCGAGGTGCTGTGGGCGGTGCCGCCGCTCGGCGTGCCCGACAGCACCGACCTGACGGTCATGGCGGGCTCGGACGCGGTGCGGCTGTTCGTGACGAGGGCCGCCGCATCGGCGCGCGGGTTCGCGCTCGACGCGGGCAACGCGCAGGCGGTCGCGCAGCTCTGCCGCCGCCTCGACGGCATCCCGCTGGCGCTGGAGCTGGCCGCGACCCGGGTGCGGCTGCTCGGCGTGCACGGCGTGGTGGCGCGGCTGGACGACCGGTTCCGGCTGCTGGCCTCCGGGCAGCGGGGCGCGCCGCCGCGCCAGCAGACGCTCATGGCCGTGATCGACTGGAGCTGGGACCTGCTGTCCGACCCGGAGCGGGCGGTGCTGCGCCGCCTGGCGGTGCACGCCGACGGCTGCACGCTGGAGGCCGCCGAGGCCGTGTGCGCCTCCGCCGAGGCGGCGCCTTCGGACGTGCTCGACCTGCTGGGCCGGCTGGTGGACCGCTCGCTCGTGGTCGTGGCCGACGGCCCGTCGGGCGTCCGCTACCGCATGCTGGAGTCGGTGACCGAATACTGCCTGGCCAGGCTCGCCGACGCGGGCGAGCTCGACGCCGTACGCCGTGCGCACGCCGGCTACTACGCGGAGCTCGCCGAGGCGGCCGAGCCGCACCTGTACGGGCACGAGCAGCACGCCTGGCTGCAACGGCTCGACGCCGAGTCCGCCAACCTGCGCGCCGCCCTGGCCACCGCCGCCGACCAGGGCACGCCCGCGACCGCGCTGCGCCTGGTGAACGCGCTCGGCTGGTACTGGTACCTGCGGGGCAGGCCCGCCGAGGCCCGCCGCGCGTTCGACGTGGCGCTGGCCGGAGCCCCGGCGGGCGACCAGGCGGCGGCGCGGGCCGCCGCCTGGCGGGCCGGGTTCGCGCTGGTGCTGGGCGAGGAGACCGACAGGGAGGGGCCGCTGCGCGACATCGCCGACCCCGGGGTACGGGCGCGGGCGGAGCTGTTCCTCGGCATGAACGCGCCCGACCTGCCGACGTGCGACGAGCTGATCGGCCGGGCGCTGACCGTGTTCCGCCGCAACGGCGACACCTGGGGCGTGGCGGCGGCGCTGAGCAAGCAGGCCATGTCCGCGTTCACCCGCCGCGACCACGACGCGCTGGCGCGTGACGGCGAGGAGGGCGCCCGGCTGTTCCGGGAGCTGGGCGACCGGTGGGGCCTGTTGCAGGCCACCGAGTGGCTGGCCGGGCACGCCGAGATGACGGGCGACGTCGAGCGGGCCGTCGAGCTGTTCACCGAGGGCCTGCGCATGGCCGAGGAGCTGGAGCTGTGGTCGGAGGCGGCCCGCCACACCGCCTGGCTCGGCTGGATCGCCCTGCAGAGCGCCGAGTACGGCAGGGCGCTGGAGCTGTGCGGCAAGGCGCTGCGCCAGGCCGCCTCCCAGGGCCACCGGGACATCGGGCTGATGGCCGAGATGGGCCTGGCGCTCGCCGCACGCCGCACGGGCGAGCTGGACCTGGCCGACCGGCACCTGCACCGGCTGCTCGACGGCGTGCCGCGCGGGCCGGGCGTCGAGCCCGCGCTGCACCTGCCGGTCACGCTCACGGAGCTGGGCTTCCTCACCGAGCTGCGCGGCGACCCGGCGGGCGCGGCGCGCCTGCACCTGGAGGCGCTGGAGGCCGCGCAGCGGATCGGCGACCCGCGCTCGTCGTCCGGGGCGGCGGAGGGCCTGGCCGCGGCGCTCGCGGCGGCGGGCTCGCACCGCGCCGCCGCCCGCCTGCTCGGGCTGGCCGCCGCCGTCCGCGACCACCACAACACCCCGGCCGGGCCGTCCGAGCAGGAGGAGATCGCCCGCGTCACCGCCGCCGCCCGCGCCGGCCTCGGCGAGCCGGGGTTCGCGGAGGCGTACGAGGACGGGGCCCGCCTCAAGCTGGAGGACGCCGCCGACCTGGCCGCGACGCCGTCCGGCGGCTGACCGGGCGCCGTCCGGCGGCTATGCGAGGGTCTCCCCGAGCCGGTCGAGGAAGCCCGCCCAGCCCGAGCCGCCGCCGGTGTTGACGCCGCGCTGGCGGAAGCGCATGAGCGTGCCGCCGGCCGCCTCGGTCAGCTCGACCGTCACCACCGACGCCGGCCCGTCGCCCGGATCGTCCGGATCGCCGGTGGTGAACACCAGCCGTCCCGGCGCCGCCACCTCCCGGTAGACGCCGTCCAGCAGCACCTCGAACCCGTCGCCGTCACGGAACCTCGCCCGCCACGCCCCGCCGGGACGCACGTCCAGCACCGCCTCCGTGCTCATGTCCGGCGGCCCGAACCACCGGGCGAACCGCCCCTCCTCGGTCCACGCCCGGAAGACCCGCTCCCGGGGCGCGTCGAAGACGCGGATGATCTCGTACTGGCTCAACGTGCCGCCTTTCCCAGGGGTTGACGCTCCCACGCTCCTACGGTGCCGGGCTGCGCTTACGATCGCCTTCAGCCGCCCTTACGGCCCCCCGAACCGCGGCACGGCGGTCGCACGCGGTCCACGGCCGGGCCGCTAGGCTGCGCGAGTGGACAGCGCAGAACTGAAGGACCGCGTACGCGAGCTGCGAGCCGAGGGCCGCTCGCCCAAGGAGATCGCCCGCGCCCTGGGCGTGTCGCCGTCGGTCGTCGCGCCGCTGGTGCGCGAGATCGCGGCCGAGGGCGCAGGCTCCGGCGGCGAGGCCGAGCTCATCGGCTGCTGGACCAACGCCGGCTGGAGTGACGGCCTCGGCGTCGACCCGGCGCGCGGCTGGACCGACGACGAGCCCGGCACGGGCGGCGGCATGGTGTCGGTGCTCGTCGCCCGCCGCCACGGCTGGGACAAGATGACGGTCGGCGGCTTCCTCGCCGACGTCTACTGCCTGGGCATCAAGTACGTGGCCGGTCCCGATGTGCTCAGCGAGCGCGACCTGCGCCGCTTCCGCGACTACTTCTTCAGCGACTACAAGAGCTGGCAGGAGGTGCCGCTGGAGCTGGCGCAGACGCTGGTGTTCGGCTCGGAGCAGTACGCGCGCACGCTCGGCTTCGAGCCGCACGAGGACTTCGCGTCCGTGTCGCCGCTGCTCGGCACGTGGGAGGGGCCGTCGGCGATCACGTTCGGGCGTGACGGCAGGCCGTTCTACCAGCCGGGTCCCGTCGACGACCCGGGCAAGGTCGTCCGCGTGCTGCGGCGCACCCTGTCCGACGACGAGTTCGACTACGTGACCGACAAGTCACCCGCGCTCTGACTCCCGCTCCGGCCCGCGGATGATCAGGTTGCGGCCCAGCCGCCAGGTGCCGCCGCCCCGGCAGGCTCCGCGCATGCCCTCCAGCGTGCCGGGCGGCGCCAGCGCCACGGCCCCGGCCGTCGAGGCGAAGCCGATCGTGCGCGCCGGGTCCCAGCCGGTGCTCTGCCGCAGCCGGGCGGCCATCCGCGCCCAGCCGAGCGGCGGCCCGGCCACCACCCAGGCGTCCGGCGGCCCGGCGGCGAACCGCCTGGCCTGACGCAGCCACGACGCCGCCTCCTCCGGCCAGTCGACCACCGCGAGCACGGTGCCCGGCCAGACCGCGAGGAAGGCGTCCACCGAGGCGCCCCGGCCGTGCCCCACGACGACCGTCTCCGCCCGGGCCTGCGCCAGCAGCCGTAGCACGGCGTCCAGCTCCGCCGCCGTCGGCGTGCTCACGCGGCGTCGTGGAAGACGAGGCCCAGCGTGTGCCGCAGCCCGGACCGTACGACGCTGACGCCGTGCCGCACCGGCGCGGCCGACCAGCCGCGCGAGGAGCGCACCGGCCGGTCGCGGGTGGTGAACACCAGCCCGCGACCCTGCGGCAGCAGCGTCGCCGTGCCGCGCGACTGCGCCCGGGGCCGCTGCTCGACCAGCATGAACTCGCCGCCCGTGTAGTCCTCGCCGGGCCGGTCCAGGCCGATCACCACCTGGAGCGGGAACACCAGGTCCCCGTACAGGTCGCGGTGCAGCGCGTTCCAGTCGCCTTCGCGGTAGCGCAGCAGGATGGGCGTCGGCCGGGTCTGCCCGGCCTCGTGGCACAGCTCCAGCCAGGCGCCGAGGTTGTCGGGCCAGGGCGCTGGGCGGCCCAGGCGCGCCGCCCAGTCGCGGGCGATCGGCAGCAGCCGCGGGTAGAGGGCTTCGCGCAGCTCGGCGACCGCGGGCGGGAACGGGTGCCGGAAATATCGGTACTGTCCGCGGCCGAACCGGTGACGTTCCATGTCCACCGTAGACCGGAACCGCCCGGCCTCGTCGTACAGTCCGGCGATCTCCGCGCACTGCGCGGGCGTGAGCAGCGGCTCCGTCAGCGTGAAGCCGTAGGCGTCGAGTTCGTCCAGGTTCATAACCAGATAAACACCGCCGCCGCCCGGGAAGTCGGCAGTTTTCGGACCTCTGAACACCTGCGTACGATCGGCGTACGGCCGAACGAGGAGTGTAGTCATGGCGGAATCCCGGGAGCACCAGTTCAACGGCACGCGCGGCGTCAACGTCGTCCGCGAGTGGCCACACCCCGACCCCCGCTACGTCGCGCTCCTCGTCCACGGCTACGGCGAGCACATCGGCCGCTACGAGCACGTCGCCGACACCCTCGTCCGCCACGGCGCCGCCGTCTACGGCCCCGACCACATGGGCCACGGCAGGTCCGCCGGCGAACGGGTGCTCATCGAGGACTTCGAGGACGTCGTCACCGACGTGCACACCGTGGAGCAGCAGGCCCGCGCCGACCACCCCGGCGTGCCCGTCGTGCTCATCGGCCACTCGATGGGCGGCCTCATCGCCGCCCGCTACGCCCAGCGCCACGGCGCCGGCCTGGCCGCGCTCGTCCTGTCGGGGCCGGTGATCGGCGTCTGGGAGGTCGTCGACACGCTCCTCCCGCTCGACGAACTCCCCGACACGCCGCTCGACCCGGCCACGCTCTCCCGCGACCCGGCCGTCGGCGCCGCCTACGCCGCCGACCCGCTCGTCTGGCACGGCCCGTTCAAACGCCCCACGCTCCGGGCCCTCGCGACCACCCTGGAGACGATCACCAAGGCCGGCAGCCTCGGCCCGCTCCCCACCCTGTGGATCCACGGCGCCGACGACCAGCTCGTCCCCCTCGCCGGCAGCCGCACCGGCATCGACGCCGTCCGGGGCGACGACCTCACCGAGCGCATCTACCCGGAAGCCCGGCACGAGGTGTTCAACGAGACGAACCACGACGAAGTGCTCGCCGACGTCACCGCCTTCATCGACCGCACCCTCACTTCACCGGACGTCTAACCACACGTACCCGGAGCCCCGGGTCCTGGACAGCTCCACCTTCCAGCACCCCGGCTCCGGGAACACCCAACCCGTGCCCCACTCACGACCGGGCCGCCGCCAGCTCGACCCGCTGTGCTCCTCCAGCCACACCAGCCTGGCCCGCCGCCCATCCAGCGACGCCGCCGCCCGCAACGGACCCTCCCCGGTCATCCGCCACACGATCTTCACCTCCGCCCCCGCCTCGAACGGCACCTCGGCGAACAGCAACCCCCACAGCTCCGCGCCCCGCCCCGCGCCCTTCACCTCGGGAAACCCCGCCTCCGACGCGCTCATGACCGTCCCCCCGCAGGTCCTGCGCGCATCCCCGGGAGACGCCACGGGAGAGGTGGCGGGCGTGGCCACAGGAGAGGCCGCGGGCGTGGCCACGGGCGTGGACGCCCCCGCCTCCTCGGCCCTGCCCGCCCCCGCGGACTCCGCCGCACACCCAGCCACCAGTACGACGAACACCGCACCCACCACCATCAGCCGCATACCACCCCTACAGCCCGAACCCCCGGCAGGTTCCCGGACAACCGCCTCAACGACCGATGACTTTCACCCGCCCCCGGCGTCAACCCTTCCGAGTACGCGTTCCGTACAGGAGGAGGCGCAACCATGGCCCAACCGCAGACGCCCACGGTCCCGACGCCGTCCACCGCGGCCCTCCTGGACCGGGCCATCGCCTACACCACCGGCTCCCTGCACCTCGTCACCCCCGCCGCCCTCCACCGCCCCACCCCGTGCGCCGCCTGGACCCTGGCCGACCTCCTCGCCCACATGAACGACTCCTTCCAGACCCTGTACGAAGCCGCCACCCACGGCCACATCCCACCCCCGGCCCGCGACGCCCCCACCCCGGAAACCGTCGCACCCCGCCCCGCCGTCCCCCTCGCACGTGACGCCCCCACAGCCGTCCCGTACGGCATCCCGGCCCCGGTGCCTCCCCCCAGCGCCCCGGAGTGCCCCTTCCCTCAGAACGTGCAGACGGAGGCCGGCGAGTTGCGCGGAGCGGCCTGCGCGACGCTCGGCGCGTGGTCCGGGGCGGTCAGAAGCGCCGTGGTCTCCGTCGGCGGGCTCCCGCTGGCGGCGGAGCTGGTCGCCGGGGTCGGCGCCGTCGAGATCACCGTGCACGGCTGGGACGTCGCCCAGGCTTGCGGGCACCCCCGGCCGATCCCGGCCACGCTGGCCGGTGAACTGCTGGAACTGGCCGCCCTCTTCGTCACCCCCGCCGACCGCCCCGCCCGCTTCGCCCCACCCCGCGACGTCCCCTCGAACGCCACGGCCGAAGCCCGCCTCCTCGCCTGCCTCGGCCGCGACCCGAATGCCTCATGACCACCCACTCCGGCCCGTTCGACTGGACTTACCGGACCTGAAGAATGATCAGCCCGTTGTAACAGGGCACATGGAGGAGGCGGCGTTCCTCGGTGACGCGGTGGGACCATGCCCCTTGAGTCGATGAGTCGGCGCATGTCGGTCGGGGGCGCACCTCAACTGATCACCTGGCTCGGCGTGTCGAGCCAGTAGCACTGCCCCTGCGGGCCGACCGTCATGCCGAACCGGTCGCGGCGGGGCTCGCCCCACCGCACCCACTGGAAGTAGGCGGCCACGACCTCGTCCCACACCGGCCGGTCGCTCAGCTCGTACAGCTTGTACTCAGCCTTCCCTTCCTCCCAGATGACCAAGGCCTTCTCCCGCGCCTCGGTGGTGCTCGACACCCAGACCAGGAAGCGCCCGGGTTCGGTGCGTGTGTCCAGCCGCAGCCCCGTCAGCGCGGCGATGGCCAGCCTCGCGCCGGGCGGCGCCCGGACGACCATGCGAGGGTCGACGCGTGTGGTGCTCTCCCGCGGCTGAACCCCTGCCGGGTCCGGCAAATAGACGGGGCGCTGCGACCGCATGGCCATGTAGTCGGCGTACTCGCGAAAGCGGCCCTGCGCGGTGCCATCATCCAGCACGACCAGGCGCAGCACATGCCCGTCCCCGACCCCCGTGTGGATGGGGGTGACGATCACCGCCCCGGGCCGGCACTGATCGATCCAGACGTACGGCACCGTCCGCACCGCACAGGTGGCGTGCACGCGGTCGAACGGCCCGCGATCGGGGGCCCCTTCCGCGCCGTCACCGACGACCAGGTGCGGTCGCAGGCCCGCCTCGGCGAGGTTCTTCGCCGCTGCCTCCGCGAGAACCGGGTCGACCTCCAACGAGGTGATGTTCTGCTCTCCGGCCAGGTGGCAGAGCAGCGCGGCCGTCCAGCCCGTGCCGGTGCCGATCTCCAGGACACGATCGCCGGGCTGAGGATCGAGGAGTTCGAGCAGGTCGGCGACCGTCGCCGGCGCGGATGACGACGAGCTGTAGTTGCCGTCCAAGGTGGCGAGGTCGGTCGCGCCGTCATCGAGCTGGGTGACGATCGCCGTCTCGGTGTAGACGCTGGTCATCCACAGCTCGGGGTCCTTGTCCCGGTCGATCAGGAACGGCGGCCGGTCGCCGTCGGCGATGAGCGCTATGGGTGGGACGTACCTGTGGCGGGGCACCGACCGCAGCGCGCGTTCGATCCGGCTGTCGACCGGTGCCCGCACCTCTTCGATGCGGGCGATCATGGCGTCCAGCAGGAGGCCGAGTTCGGTCACTTCTTGCCGCCGTCGGCTGGCTTCTCCCGGGATCCGCCTCCCTGTCCCGCCCCGTCTTTCGATTGGTCCTTACCGGGCTTGAACTCCTCGTAGCCGTGCTTCTTGTCGCCCTCGTGCTTACCACCCATAGCGACCTCCATGTGTTGCCTAACGTGACTGTAAAGTCGCTCAGCGATACGGGACAAGTGAATTCGCCGGGCCGCACGCACCCGGACCACGCGCACCGAGCGACCGGGCTCATCGAGGGCCGCTCGTGATCGTCCCGCAGAGGCGCCGGTGGAGGCCGTGACAGGTCCCCTGCCATCGCTGGTCAGCCGTACGGGGGAGCGCGAACCAGGTCGCCTTGCCTGCCAGCCCCGGGGCACGCGGCGAACGCCTGCGAGATGTACCCGTACAGCCCGACTGCGGCGGCCCGGCCCGCGGTGTGACGGGCCGCGGGTCCGGCGTGCCGACCCGTCAGGGGAGGAGGGTGCCCTGGGGGTCGTCGGTGGGGTCGGTGCCGAGGGTTTCCAGGACCTGTTGCCCGTATTTGGCCAGTTTGTTCTCGCCGACTCCCGTGACCGTGCCGAGCTGGGACAGGGAGGTCGGGCAGAGGGTGGCGATCTCGCGCAGGGTGGCGTCGTGGAAGATGACGTACGCCGGGACGCCCTGCTCCTTGGCCGTGGCGGCGCGCCAGGCGCGCAGGAGCTCGAAGCGGGCGGCGGCGTCGGGGTCGAGGTCGGCGGCGGGGCGGGCGGAGCCGCCGGACGAGGAGGAGCGGGCCGGGCGCGGCGGGCGTTTGGCGTCGCGGCGCAGCGGGACCTCGCGCTGCCCGCGCAGGACGTCGGCGCTGGCGTCGGTGAGGACGAGGGTGCCGTGGGCGGGCTCGACGGCGAGCAGGCCGTGGGCGAGGAGCTGGCGGACGACGCCGTGCCACTCGGCGTTGCCCAGCTCGGAGCCGACGCCGAAGACGGTGAGCGAGTCATGGCCGTGTTGCAGGACCTTGGCGGTGGTCTTGCCGAGGAGGATGTCGACGATCTGGCCGACGCCGAACTTCTGGCCGCGCTCGCGCTTGAGGCGCAGGACGGTGGAGAGCACCTTCTGGGCGGCGACCGTGCCGTCCCAGGACTCGGGCGGGGCCTGACAGGTGTCGCAGTTGCCGCACGGGGGGCTGCCGGGCTGGCCGAAGTAGTCGAGCAGCATCGCGCGGCGGCAGCTCACGGTCTCGCAGAGGGCGAGCATGGCGTCGAGGTGGAGCGCCTGGCGGCGGCGGTGCTGCTCGTCGCCCTCCAGCGCGAGGCGCCGGTGCTGGACGACGTCCTGCAGCCCGTAGGCCATCCAGGCGGTCGCGGGCAGGCCGTCGCGGCCGGCCCGGCCGGTCTCCTGGTAGTAGCCCTCGACGGACTTGGGCAGGTCGAGGTGGGCGACGAAGCGCACGTCGGGCTTGTCGATGCCCATGCCGAACGCGATGGTCGCGACCACGACGAGGCCGTCCTCGCGCAGGAAGCGGGCCTGGTGGGCGGCGCGGGTGCGGGCGTCGAGCCCGGCGTGGTAGGGGACGGCGGCGATGCCGTGCTCCACCAGGAACGCGGCGATCTTCTCCACGGACGAGCGGGACAGGCAGTAGACGATGCCGGCGTCGCCGGGGTGCTCCTCGCGCAGGAAGTCGAGGAGCTGCCGCTTGGGCTCGCTCTTGGCGGTGATCCGGTAGTGGATGTTGGGGCGGTCGAAGCCGGCCACGAAGTGGCGGGCCTGCTGCAGGCCGAGCCGTTCGGCGATCTCGGCGTGGGTGGCGGGCGTGGCGGTCGCGGTGAGCGCGACGCGCGGCACGTCCGGCCAGAGCGCGGGCAGCTCCGACAGCGCGAGGTAGTCGGGCCGGAAGTCGTGGCCCCACTGGGAGACGCAGTGCGCCTCGTCGATGGCGAACAGTGAGATCCGCCCCTTGGACAGCAGCCGCACCGTGGACTCGACCCGCAGCCGCTCGGGCGCGAGATAGAGGAGGTCGAGCTCGCCGGCCAGGAACTCCGCCTCGACGAGCTGTCTCTCGTCGTGATCCTGGGTCGAGTTGAGGAACCCCGCCCGCACGCCGAGCGCTCTCAGCGCGTCGACCTGGTCCTGCATGAGCGCGATCAGCGGCGAGACGACCACGCCGGTGCCGGGCCGCACCAGCGCGGGGATCTGGTAGCACAGCGACTTGCCGCCGCCGGTCGGCATGAGCACGAGCGCGTCGCCGCCGCCCACCACCTGATCGATGATCTCCTGCTGGCCCGCCCGGAACGAGTCGTAGCCGAACACGCGGTGCAGAACCTCGATGGGGGTATCCATGCGGCTACCTTACGTGTTCGGGGTCGGTCGCAGGCCCAGTTCGCCCACGGCGATCGTAGGCCATCAGGGCGAGCGCCCCGAGCACGCAGCAGGCCGCGACGGCCGCCATCACGGCCGGGTAGCCGGCGACCTGGGCCACCCCGGCGGCGAGCAGCGGGGCGAGCGCCTTGGCCACGGTGATGGGCAGCGCCAGGGCCCCGCTGATGCTCCCGTACGAGTCCGTGCCGTAGCGGTCGGCCAGCAGGGCGGGCCGGGCGATGGTGCCGACGCCGAACCCCAGCCCGAACAGGACGACCGCGGCCACCGCCCCCGCCGGGTCGCGCCCGATCGCGGGCAGCAGCATCGCGGCCGCCCCCTGGAGGGCGAACATCGCCGCCGTGATCAGCGACACGCGCCAGCGCGCCTGGAGCCCGGTGGTCACGATCCGCCCGGTCACCGACAGCACCCCGAGCAGCCCGGCCGCCGTCGCGGCGAACAGCGGCGAGTGCCCCAGCGTGATCAGGTACGTGACCAGCAGCACGCCCATGACGGCCACCGCCCCGGTCTGCGTCAGGAACGCGGCCGCCAGCAGCCAGAACGCCCGGTCGCGCAGCGCCGCCCCCACCGGCCGGCCGGGCGCCCGGGCCCGTGGGCGGCTCCGTACGGCGAGCGCGTGCAGCGGGACGGCGGCCAGCCCGTACCCGGCGGCCAGCACGACCAGGGCCTGCCGCCAGCCGTAGCGGTCGACGAGGAACCCGGTCAGCGGCAGGAAGACGCTGGAGGCGAACCCGGCGACCACCGTGACGGCCAGCAGCGCCCGCGCCCGCCGGGCGGCGTCGAACCAGGCCACGAGCACCGCGAACGCGGCCTCGTACAGGACCATCGCGGAGGCGACGCCGAGCGCCGCGCACGCGAGGTAGAGCTGCGCGACGGTGCGGACCTGCGACCAGGCCAGCACGGCGGCGGCGCCCAGCGCCGAGCCGGCCGTCATGATGCCTCGCCCGCCGTAGCGGTCCAGGCCGCGCCCGACGACGGGCGCGACGAGCGCCGACACGAGCACCGAGACCGTGATCGCCCCGGTGAGCTCCGCCACCCCGGCACCCAGTTCGCGGGACATCGGCGTGATAAAAACCGAAAAAGCGTAATAAAGGACGCCGTACCCGGCGGTTTGCGTGATGGCCAGCGCCCCCACCATCCGTGCCGCCCGCATGGTCACGCCCGGAGCCCTTCCCGGTTCCCCGGCCCGGCATACGGCTCCCAGGCCAGGCATACAGTGATAATCCTCACGCGCCGGGCATGAGCCCCCGTTATGAATCACAGCTATGTCGTCACCGGAGCCGGACGTGGGATCGGCAGGGCCGTCGTGGAGCGGCTCGGCCCCGCCACCGTGGTGGCCGTGGAGCGCGATCCCGACGCCCTCGCCTGGGCGGGCCCCGGCGTCATCCCGGTGATCGGTGACGCGGCCGACGAGGCCGTCCTCGTGCGTGCCGCCGGGCTCGCCGAGGAGGCCGGCGCGCTGACCGGATGGGTGAACAACGCGGCGGTCTTCCGCGACGCCGCGCTCCACACGTCCCCGGCCGGCGAGATCCGCGCGCTGATCGCCGCCAACCTGGACCTGGCGGTCACGGGCTGCGCCGTCGCCGTGCGCCGCTTCCTGGCCGCCGGGGCCGGGGGCGCGATCGTCAACGTCACCTCCCACCAGGCCCGCCGCCCGGTCCCCGGCAGCCTCCCGTACGCGACGGCCAAGGCCGCCGTCGAGGGCCTGACGAGGGCGGTCGCGGTCGAGTACGGCAGGCACGGCATCCGGGCGAACGCGGTGGCGCCCGGTTCGGTGGCGACCGAGCGGTACGAGCGGCTGCTGGCCGAGCGGCCGGGAACGGAGGAGGAGATGGCGGTGTTGCACCCGCTGGGCCGGGTCGCCACCCCGGCCGAGGTGGCCGACGCGGTGGCGTACCTGCTGTCGGCCTCCTTCGTCACCGGCGTCACGCTGCCCGTGGACGGCGGCCGGACGGTGCTCGGGCTCGACCCGGAGGCGCGGGAATGAAAACCATTGCCACATGGTTGCACGGGCCATGAAGAAGAACCTGCACCCCGAATACCGCCCCGTCGTCTTCCGCGACCCCAGCGCCGGGTTCGCCTTCCTCACCCGCTCCACGGTGACCAGCCGCGAGCGCGTCGAGTGGGGGGACGGCCGCACCTACCCGGTCGTCGACGTCGACGTGTCGTCCGCGAGCCACCCCTTCTACACCGGACGCGGCCGCATCGTCGACAGCGCGGGCCGGGTCGAGCGCTTCCGCCAGCGCTACGGGAAGGCGTGACCCATCGTCAAGCATGCCCCGGTCAACGACGGGTAAATGCTTCTCACCGGCGTGAGAACGATGGTGAGCGCACGATGGGTCTGTCTGGAAGGGAGCGCCGCATCCTCGCGGACATCGAGCTGGCTCTGGAGAGGGACGATCCGGAGCTGGCCAGGCGGGTGGCGGCCATCAACAGGATCGAGTCCGGCGGCGACGCGGCGATGACGCGCGCCGCCGATCCGCCCGCGCTGCGGGTCACCCGGGCGCGCGGCAGGCCGGTGGTGCGCCGCTGGATGGTCGTCCTGGCCGTGACGCTGATGGTGTTCCTACTGGCGGTGGCGGTCGCGACCGCCTGATCGCGCCCGCCGGTGCCTGAGCACCAGCAGGTCGAGGGCGGCGATGAGCGCCACGGCGGCCGCGATCGCCGCCTCCCACGCCCACACCGCCTCGCCGGTGCTCATGGCCCGCACGACGAAGAACACGGCCGCCGCCGCGCCGAGCACCAGCGCGACCACCGACAGCACCCGGCGCGCGCCCAGCGGGCTGCGCGCGGTCAGCGGCTCGGTGCCTTCGCGGTTCCGCAGCCACATGACGGGTCTCCTCTCAGGCCAGGCAGCGCAGCGCCGAGACGAGCCGCTGGTCGAGCGGGTGCGTCTCGGGCAGCCGCCCCACGGTGGCCGCGACGAACTCCGGATAGGACAGGCTGGCGCTCGCCCCGCCGGCGTGCGCCCAGATCTGCTCGGCAGTCGGCTCGACCTGGACGTCAGCGCCCCGCTCGGCCAGCGCGAAGCGGCCGACGGCGGCCCGCCAGAGCGTCCGGCCCTCCGCCTCCTCGTCGGAGACGGGCACGCCGACGTCGTCGGCGTGGGTGGCGTACTCGGAGTCGTAGTGGAAGGTCTGCTTGCCCACCGGGTACGGCCCGGCCATGGTCTCCAGCGTCGCGTACGGGCCGAGCTCGCGCATGCGGGCCCGGGTGTCGCCGTTCTTGGTACGCCACTCCTCCAGCACCTCGGCGACCGGCACGCCGCGCCGCTCCCGCACGCACCACTCGTTGAACTCGTCATAGCCGGAGATGCCCTGCGACTCCATCAGCTCGCGCAGCTCGGGCAGGGTGCCGTCGAGGCACGCCTGGTTGTAGAGCTCCTCGCCTGCCAGATGGCCGAGCACGTCGCGGACCGTCCACCCGGCCGCCCGTGAGGGACGCCGCCAGCCTTCCTCGTCCAGCCCCGAGAAGAACCGGTCCAGCCGGGCCGCCTCGGTGTCGAAGATGTCGAACGGGTCGAAGTCGCGGAGCAGATCTTCAGCCATACCTGCGTCGCTACCCCCAGGACCGCACCTCTCACCGGGGCCGCCAAACGGCGAAGGCCCGGCCCTCCACGTGGGGGGCCGGGCCGTCAGTCGTCAGTCGTCAGGGCTTAGCGGTGCCAGCCCCAGGAGGAGACGCGCACGTAGTCGTGACGGCTCTCGGCGCCGTCACGCTTCCAGTCGCCCTTGTAGACGGCCTTGAACGTGCCGCTCTTGTAGGCCTTGGTGCTCGCGTGGAAGTCGCCGCGCCAGTTGGTGCGGTCGGAGTCGACCCACTTCCAGCCGCTGTGGCCGTTGGCGCGGTAGTAGATGTGCACCTTCTGGTTGCGCAGGGGCTCCCAGCCACGGTCGTCGGCCTGGAGGCGGCCGGAGAAGTGGATGGTGCGGCCCTTGCGGACCTTGTACGGGTCGGCGGAGAACCGGGTGATCCGGGTGTCGGCCTTGCCCGCGCGGATGTCCACGTAGAAGCGGATGGTGTCGGTGGCGACCTTGTCACCGTCGTCGTCGAAGGCGACCGCGGTGGCCTTCCACTTGCCCTCGACGTCGTTCTTGTTGAAGGGCACCGAGAAGAGCCACTTCTCCAGCTCGCGCACGTCGCGGGCGACGAGGGTGCGGGCCGCGCGGCCGTCGGGCTCGACGCTGAGCTCGACGCGCTCGACGTCGGAGCTGGCGCCGACCTTGAACTTGGCGGTGGTCTCGCCGTCGCCCCGCACGACCACCGGGTTGGGCGAGATGTCGAGGATCTCGACCTCGGACGCCTTGGCGGTCGCGCTCGCGGCGCCACCGGACACCAACATGGTGCCGCCCACCAGGGCGGAGATGATTCCTACAGCGATTTTCTGCATGAGGGTGCTGATTCCTCTCCCCGTATCGCTGGAGCCGGTCCGGGATGACCAGCTCCGTCTACTCCTTTGAGTCACAGTAGGAGGAAAAGGTTCGCAAAAGTTACGAGAAAAATATGATCACGGTGTTTACCTGGG
The DNA here is from genome assembly GCF_040639085.1 of Nonomuraea sp. NPDC023979. NCBI lineage: Bacteria > Bacillati > Actinomycetota > Actinomycetes > Streptosporangiales > Streptosporangiaceae > Nonomuraea > Nonomuraea sp. NPDC023979. The sequence goes on along the minus strand of NZ_JBEZZG010000002.1, from coordinate 112,590 downwards.
GCATTGATAGAAAATCCGTTTTGGGACAGATGACCGACTACAGTCGGTCTTCATGATTGACGTCTACACCCTCGGCGAGGCGCTGGGGGTCGTGTCCAGCGGCCGGGTCCGGCACGAGAGCGAAGCCAGGCTGGACGTCTGCGGGCCGGAGTTCACGCTGGCCGTGGGCCTGGCGCGGCTCGGTCACCGGTGCGCGTTCGCCGGCAAGGTGGGCGCCGACGAGCTGGGCGCGCGGGTGCTGACCGCGCTGCGCGGCGAGGGCGTCGACGTGGCCGACGTGCGCGTCACGGAGGGCGCCGCCACCGGGCTGCTGCTGCGCGAGACCCGGGTGGGCCGCGCGCCCCACGTGAGCCACTACCGCACGGGCTCCGCCGGGTCGCGGCTGACCCCGGGCAACGTGCCCATCGACCGCGTCGGCGCGGCCAAGATGCTGCACGTCTCCGGCGTCACCGCCGCGCTCGGCAGGGACGCGCTGGAGGCGGTACGCGCCGCCGTGGCCGCCGCGAAACGCGCCGAAGTGGTCGTCTCGTTCGCCGTCGAGTACCGGCCCGAGCTGTGGCCGTCGGTGCGCGAGGCCGAGGACGTGCTGAGCGAGCTCGCCTGCGACGCGCACCTGCTCTTCGTCCACCAGGACGAGCTGGACCTGGTCAAGCCCGCGCTCACGCCCGAGCGCGAGGTCGTCGTCGACCGGGGCGCGAAGGGCGCGAGCGTGCGGGCCGACCGGATGCGCTACGACGCGCCCGGCCCGCAGGTGCCGATCGTCGACACCTCGGGCGCGGCCGACGCGTTCGTGGCCGGGTACGTCAGCGCCGCCCTGGACGGGCTGACCCCGCCCGAACGGCTGCACCGCGGGACGCTGCTGAGCGCCGCCGCGGTGTCCAGCGCGAGCGACTGGCAGGGCCTGCCGCACCGGGGCGAACTCTGACCGCCCGGGCTCCGGTTACTGGATGTTCAGGGTGAACGTCGAGGTGGTGTTCCTGACGTCCTGATGGTTGCCGCCGAAGCGCAGCCCCCGGAACGTCGCCGAGCCGACCGCCGGGCCCTGCCCCGGCTCGGGCATCTCGTTCACCCAGATGCCGAACCCGGACTTGGCGTCGAAGGCGTCGCCGCTCTTGCGCGCCCCGGTGATGGAGACGTTCTCGAACACGGTGTCCGTGACCGGGTTCAGCGGCTGGTTGCCCGCGTACCCGGTCTGGAACATGATCCCCGAGTACGTGGGATCCACGATCTCCAGGTTGCTGACCCGGATGCCCTGGAACACCTTCGAGGCCGAGAACAGCCACATCGCCGGGAACGTCTGCTGCCCCCAGAAGTGCCCGCCGGCCCGGACCAGCGAGATGTTCTCGAACCGCGTGGGCGGGCTGGCCCCGAAGCCGTGCATCGGGATGCCGAAGTCGAGCGAGCTGATCGTGACGCCCGAGTAGACGAGCGTGTCGGCCACGTAGATGTTGCGGAACACGTTGTCGTAGCCGCCGTAGACCGCGACCCCGGCCGCCCGCCAGGTGAGCAGCGACGTCAGGTTCTCGTACACGTTGCCGTGCTGCTGGCCGCTGTTGTTGTCGATGGCCGAGAACAGCGCGAAGCTGTCGTCGCCCGTGGAGCGGGTCTCGATGTTCGTCACGTGGTTGCCGGTGCTGCCGTTGGTCATGTTGAGCCCGTCGGCGAACACGTTGCGGATGCGCGAGTTCTTCAGCGTCATGTCGTCGGTGTTGGAGCCCCAGTACATGCAGATCTGGTGCTCGACCCACAGGTTGTCGATCGTCATGCCGGCGACGTTGCTGAGGTCGAACACCTTGCCGGGGCCGTCGATGCGGCTGGTGTAGTTGCCGAAGTAGGCGAATCCGGCGAACGTGGAGCCGTTGGCGGTGGCGTCGGCGCGGAAGCCGATGTCGGTGTTCTCCTGCCCGGCGGGGGCGTGGAAGCGGGTGTACCAGGGCCCGGCGCCGACGATCTTGACGGGCTTGCCGTACACCTGGAACTTGCCGGAGGTCCGGTAGTCGCCCGGGGGCAGGTAGACGCCCTCCAGGCCGGGCTCCTGGCGGGCGCGGTCGAGCGCGTTCTGCACGTCCTGGTGCCCGAGACCGGCGGGCACGGCGTAGCGCGCCGGGTCGGGGTTGGCGGCGGGGGAGACGTGCTCCAGGTCGACGAAGTCGATCGTGTAGGTAGAGGTGTTGGCCGCGTCCTTCTGCAGCCTGATCTTGCTGCCGGCCTCGACTGTGGTGCCGAGCATCAGGTTGGCCTCGTCGTAGATGTGCCGGGGCGGCCCGGATCCGGGGGAGTTGTTCGGGCTCGCCTCCGGCCCGTACAGCCAGGCGTAGCGCGAGGTCAGCGGGATGGCCTTGAGGAACGTGCCGTCGACGTAGACGTTCAGCGTGGAGTCGATGCCGCCGCCGCCCGGCGCGTCGGGGATGGAGAACCGGGTCACGAGCGTGTTGGTGCGGGCCCGGGCGGTGAACTCGACGTAGGAGCCGGTGCTGCCGAGCGTGACCGCGCGGCGGCCGGACGCCTCGCCGGCCAGGTGGCCAACCTCCCTGCTGGGGCCCAGCCGGGTGGCGCCGCCGCCGACGGCCGCGTCCTCGGCCTCGTAGGTGTCGTACGGCATGCTCGCGCCGCGGCCGACGGCGAGCTGGTGGGTGCTGGTGTTGTTGGCGCGCTTGACCGGGAGCTCGGCGGCGTCGGCCGCGAGCACCACCTTGACCGTGTGGCGGCCGTCGGCGGCGGTCCAGGCGCCGAGGTTGACCGGGGCGGTGGTGGCGCCGGGCGCGATCACGCCGGAGGCGGAGCCGGTCAGCGTGCGGACGACGGCGCCGGAGGCGTCGGCGACGGTGAGCGTGATGCCGTGCGAGCCGCCGCTGGACGCGATCGTGCCCTGGTTCCTGATCGCGACGGAGAACGTCACGGTGTCGCCCTGCGCGGGGTTGCCCGGGGTCCAGGCGACGGGGGCGGCGACCAGGTCGGCGGTGTCGACCGGTTTGACGGTCAGGTTCGCGGTGGCGGTGTTGTTGGTCTCGTCCCGCTCGATGATCTCGCCGCCGGGGTCGACCTCGGCGGTGACGGCGTACGTCCCGGCGTCGCGGGCGCCGATCGCGGCGGTCACGGTGGCGGTGGCGCCGGGGGCCAGCGGGCCGACGTCCGCGCTGCCGGCCTCGGCGTCTCCCAGGGAGAACGTGACCGACGTGGCGGCGGACGGGGCCGTGCCCGCGTTCCTGACCTGGGCGGACAGCGTGATCGTGTCGGTCTCGACCGGTGCGGCGGGGGAGGCCGCGGGCGCGGTGACGGTCAGGTCGGGGTTGGCCGAGGCGGTGCCGAACACCTGGAACTCGGCGACCTGCCCGCCCGGCGCGCCGGAGTTGGCGGTGAAGCGGAGCTGCACGTCGGCGGCCTTGCCGGTGACCGGGATCGTCACCGTGTTGCCGGTGGCCGGGCTGAAGCCGTAGGTGGCCTGGGCGGCCAGGCTGGTGAAGGAGGTGGCGTTCTGGCCGCGGCCGAGCACCTGGATGGCCTGGGTGCGCGGGCCCCACGCGCCGTCGGGGTTCAGCTTGACCGCGACCGAGGTGAGGTCGTGGTCGGCGCCGAGCTTGACGGTCAGCGTGCTGGGGTGGCCGGCGCCCTCGTAGTAGGTGGTCAGGTCGCCGTCGTTGGCGTTGGCCGGCACGTATGTGTGCGTGTGGGCGGAGCCGGTGACCGGCTTGCCCGCCGCCAGGTTCGCGCCCGGGTCGGGGCCGGGTCCGCCGCCGGCGCCCCACACCTCGAACTCGGCGAGCTGCCCGGCGGGCCAGCCGGTGTTGGCGCTGAACTGCAGCCGCACGTAGCGGGTGCTCGCGCTGACCGGGACGGTGGCGGTGGGGGCGAAGGCGTAGGCGGCCTGGGCCTTGATCGTGGTGAAGGCGGACCCGTCGGCGCTGCCCTGGACGGTCAGCGTCTGGGTGCGGCTCGGCCAGCCGGAGGGCAGCTTGAGCGTGAGGCTGTTGACGGTGGCGGTGGCGCCCAGGTCGACCTGGACCCACTGGGGGAAGGCGTTGTTGGCGGACTCCCAGTAGGTGGCCTGGTTGCCGTCGGTGACGTGCGCCGCCGCGTACGTCTGGGTGTGGCTGCTGGCGGTGGCCGGGCGGCCGGCCGCGAGGTTGACGTCGGCCGCCGCATGGGCGGGGGAGGCGGGTGCGGCGAGGATTCCGATGACCAGGGCGAGGGCGGCTAACAGTGCTCTCATGGGGGGTGGCCCTTCGAAGAAGTCGGTTGGCCGAACCATAGGTTGTTCAGCAGATGTCAGCAATATTCCGACGAGATTTCGCAAACAATTGACTGACTGGTGCCGGGTCGTCGACGGCCAAGGCGCTGGTCAAGCCGCGAAAGGGCCCTGGAGGCAAGGCGTGAGCGCCCCGCAAGGCCGAGCGTAAGCGGTTGCAAGGGCTTGCGTGGATAGCCGTATAGTTTGCGCATGACGCGACGACTGGCAGAGGTGGCCAAGAAGGTCGGGGTGAGCGAGGCGACCGTGAGCCGCGTGCTCAACGGCAAGCCTGGGGTGTCCGACGCCACGCGCGAGGCCGTGCTGACGGCGCTCGACGTGCTCGGCTACGAGCGCCCCACCCAGCTGCGCGGCGACCGGGCCCGCCTGGTCGGCCTCGTCCTCCCCGAGCTGCAGAACCCGATCTTCCCCGCCTTCGCCGAGGTGGTCGGCGGCGCGCTGGCCCAGCAGGGGTTCACCTCCGTGCTGTGCACCAGGACCGTCGGCGGGGTGTCCGAGGCCGACTACGTGGATCTGCTGCTCCAGCAGCAGGTCAGCGGCGTGGTGTTCGCCGGCGGGCTCTACGCCCAGGCCGACGCCTCGCACGGGCACTACGAGCTGTTGCACGAGCGCAAGCTGCCCACGGTGCTGGTCAACGCCGCCGTGGAGCGGCTGGACTTCCCGCAGGTGTCGTGCGACGACGTGGTGGCCGCCGAGATGGCGCTGGGTCATGTGCGGGCGCTCGGCCACGAGCGGATCGGCCTGGTGCTGGGCCCCAAGGACCACGTGCCGTCGCGGCGCAAGCTGGAGACGTTCCAGGCGGAGGGCGGCGACCCGGAGCTGGTCGAGCACACGATGTTCTCGCTGGAAGGCGGGCACGCGGCCGCCGCGAGGCTGGTCAGGCGCGGTGTGACGGCGGTGATCTGCGCCAGCGACCTGCTCGCGCTCGGCACCGTGCGGGCGGCCAGGCGGGCCGGGCTGAGCGTGCCGGGTGACGTGTCGGTGGTCGGCTTCGACGACTCGGCGCTGATGAACTGCACCGAGCCGCCGCTCACCACGGTGCGCCAGCCGATCGACGCGATGGGCCGGGCTGTGGTCGACCTGCTGGTGGCCCAGATCGACAAGGCCGTCGTCCCGGCCGACGAGCTGCTGTTCGAGCCGGAGCTGGTGGTCCGGGCGTCGACCGCGCGCCCGAGGGCGTAACACAGTCGTTATCTTGCAATAGTCCGTCGAAATCTTGCGGACTTTCGTTGGCGATCCTATGGTGTGGGCACCTCGCATCAGAAGGGTCAGCCCATGAAGAGATCCACGGGACTCTTAGTTGCAACCGCGCTCGGCCTCGCCGCCACCGCCTGTGGTTCCGGCGAGCCGGCCGAGCCCGCGGCCGGCGGAGCGGCCAAGGTGACGATCACCGTGGCCTGCCAGCCGGCCAAGTCCGCCCCCAAGGAGCGCCAGGCCTGGGACGACGACGTGGCCGCCTTCATGAAGGCGCACCCGAACGTGACGGTCAAGAGCACCGACCAGCAGCCGTGCTTCGACCCCAAGACGTTCGGCCCCAAGCTCGCCGGCGGCCAGATGGAGACCGTCTTCGTCGTCCCCGTGACCAACTACGACGACGTGATCGCCCAGGGCCAGGCCAAGGACATCACCCAGCTCACCGGCGAGATCAAGAACTGGAACGACCTGCGCCAGGACGTGCGCGACCTGGTGACCAAGGACGGCAAGGTCTACGGCGTCCCCAACGTCCACTACGGCGTCGGCCTCGTCTACAACCGCAAGCTCTTCACCGAGGCCGGGCTCGACCCCGACACGCCGCCGGCGACCTGGGCGGAGATCCGCGAGGCAGCCAAGAAGATCGCCGCGCTCGGCCCCGGCCACGTCGGCTACGGCGAGTACTCCGGCGGCAACACCGGCGGCTGGCACTTCACCCAGGCCATCTACGGCCGCGGCGGCAGCATCCTCACCGAGGACGGCAAGAAGGCCGCCTTCAACTCGCCCGAGGGCAAGGCCGTGCTCCAGACGCTGCACGACATGCGCTGGATCGACAACAGCATGGGCAGCAAGCTCCTGGTCGGCTGGGAGTCGCTCATGGTGGCGATGGGCAGCGGCAAGGTCGGCATGATGCTCGGCGCCCCCGACGTGGTCACCGACGTGGTCGGCAAGTTCAAGGGCAACGTCGCCGACTACGGCATCACCGGCTTCCCCGAGGCCAAGGCGTCGCTGAGCGGCGGCGAAGCCTTCATGATCAACCCGAAGGCCACGCCCGAGGAGGCGAAGGCGGGCATGCAGTGGCTCGACTTCCGCTTCAACACCCCCGGCAAGGGCCGCTTCGACTACGCCCGCGGCAAGGCCAACGGCAACCCGGTCGGCGTCCCCGACAACGCCGTCTACGGCGACTCGCCCACCGGCCAGGCCATCCAGGCCGACCGGGTGAAGAACGCCTCCCTGCCGGTCGAGAACTACGACCCGTACGTCAAGGCCTCCGCCACGATCCCGCCCAAGGCCGAGCCGGTCCACGCCCAGGAGATCTACGCGATCCTCGACGTGGCCATGTCCGGCGTGCTATCCGACAAGGACGCCGACATCGACCGGCTGCTCGCCGACGCCGAGACCAAGGTCAACGCCGTGCTGGCGGCCAAGGGCTGACGCATGGGTGTTCTCAGGCGCAATCTGACGGCCTACGGGTTCCTGTGCGCGGCGCTGTTCTGCTTCGCGGTGTTCGCCTGGTATCCGATGATCAGAGAGTTCATCCTGAGCTTCCAGGAGACGAACCTGATCGATCCGCCCACCTGGGTCGGGCTGGACAACTTCGAGTACGCCGTGAAGTACCCGGGCTTCACCGAAGCCTGGATCGCCACCCTGCAGTTCACGTTCCTCGCGCTGGTGTGCGGCTTCGTCGTCCCGTTCGTCGTCGCGCTCGTGCTCAACGAGCTGCGCCACGCCCGGGCCTATCTCAGGTTCGTGGTCTACCTGCCGGTCATGCTGCCGCCGATCGTCGCGGTGCTGCTGTTCAGGTGGTTCTTCGACCCGGGGCCCGGGCTGTTCAACCAGATCCTCGGACTCGTCAACCTGCCCGGCCTGGCCTGGCTGGACTCCCCGCACACCGCGCTGATCTCCCTGGTCATCGTCTCGACCTGGATGAACATGGGCAGCGCGACCCTGATCTACCTGGCGGCGCTGCAGAACATCCCGCCGGAGCTGTACGAGGCGGCCGAGCTGGACGGCGCCGGCATCCTCAAGCGGATCCGGCACGTCACGATCCCGCAGACGAAGCTGATCCTGCTGCTCATGCTGATGCTGCAGATCGTGGCCACCATGCAGGTGTTCATCGAGCCGTACATGCTGACCGGCGGCGGGCCCGCGGGCTCCACCGTCACCGTCGCCTACATGATGTTCCAGTTCGCCTTCACGAACCAGAACTACGGCGTGGCGGGCGCGCTCGGCATGATGCTCATGATCGTGTTGCTGGTCTTCGCCGCGTTCCAGCTCCGGCTCACCCGGGAGGACAAGGCATGACCATCCATTCCGGCCAGTTCCGTACGATCATCTCCCCGCTCCAGCTCAACAGCCCGTGGGGACGGCGCATCTACTGGACCGTGCTCGTCACGGTCGTGATCACCTTCACGCTCGCCTTCGTCTTCCCGCTCTACTGGATGATCACCGGGGCGATGAAGACGGGCGAGGAGATCGCCCAGATGCCGCCCACGCTCTTCCCCGCCGACCCCACGCTCGACGCCTACGCCGAGGCGTGGAGCCTGTTCGACCTCGGCACGCTGCTCGGCAACACCGCCTACTACTCGCTGGGCGGCTGGATCTTCTGCATGCTCGTGGACGTGTCGGCCGCCTACGCGCTGTCGAAGCTGCGGCCGATGTTCGGCACCGTGATCCTCGGCGCCATGCTGGCCACGCTGATGATCCCGGCCATGGTCGTGCTGATCCCGCTCTACGTCACGGTCGTCGACCTGGGGCTGCTCAACAACCCGTGGGGCCTGTGGTTCCCGGCGGCGGCCAACGGGTTCAACGTCTTCCTGCTCAAGCGCTTCTTCGACTCGATCCCGAAGGAGCTCGTCGAGGCGGCGCAGATCGACGGCGCCGGCCCGGTGCGGGTGCTGTGGTCGGTCATCCTGCCGATCTCCAGGCCGATCCTCGGCGTCGTGTCGATCTTCACGATCGTCACCTCGTTCAAGGACTTCACCTGGCCGCTGCTGGTCATGACCGACAGCGACAAGATGACGCTCAGCGTGGGCCTGTCGCAGACCGCCGGCATGGTCAGCCAGAACGCCATCATGGGCGGCCTGGTCGTGGCGAGCATTCCGACGATCATCGTCTTCTTCATCTTCCAACGTCACATCATGGCGGGTCTCACCGCCGGATCTATCAAGGGATGAGCATGTCGCACACGTGGTGGCGGGGGGCCGCGATCTACCAGGTCTACCTGCGCAGTTTCGCCGACGGCAACGGCGACGGCGTCGGCGACCTGGCCGGGCTCCGATCCCGCCTGCCCTACCTCAAGGACCTGGGCGTCGACGCCGTCTGGCTGAACCCGTGGTATCCGTCGCCGATGGCCGACGGCGGCTACGACGTGGCCGACTACCGCGGCATCGAGCCGGTGTTCGGCACGCTGGGCGAGGCCGAGCGGTTCATCGCCGAGGCGCACGAGCTGGACATCAAGGTCATCATCGACGTCGTGCCCAACCACAGCTCCACGGAGAGCGACTGGTTCAAGGAGGCGCTGGCGAACCCGGCGGCCCGCGACCGGTTCTGGTTCCGCGACGAGCCCAACGACTGGCAGTCGATCTTCGGCGGCCCCGCCTGGACCCAGGTCCCCGACGGCCAGTGGTACCTGCACCTGTTCGCCCCCGAGCAGCCCGACTTCAACTGGGACAACCCGGAGGTGCACCGCGAGTTCGAGGACGTGCTGCGCTTCTGGCTGGACCGGGGCGTCGACGGCGTCCGCATCGACTCGGCCGCGCTCCTCGTCAAGTCCGACACCGCGTACGAGGACCTCGACCCCGTGCACGACGTCTACCGGCGCTGGCGGCAGGTGGCCGAGGAGTACGACGACCGCGTGCTGATCGGTGAGCTGTGGCTGGCCGACCAGGAGCGGTTCGCCCGCTACCTGCGGCCCGACGAGCTGCACACGGCGTTCAACTTCGACTTCCTGGCGTGCCCGTGGGACCCGGACGAGCTGCGCCGGGTCATCGACCTCACGCTCGCCACGCACGCCCCCGTCGGCGCGCCGCCGACGTGGGTGCTGTCCAACCACGACGTCACCCGCCCGGTGACCAGGTACGGCCGGTCCGACACGTCGTTCGCGCACGGCGGCGCGCTGCACGGCGTCCCGTCGGACCCCGAGCTGGGCTACCGCCGTGCCAGGGCGGCCGCGCTGCTGGCGATGGCGCTGCCCGGCGGGCTGTACGTCTACCAGGGGGAGGAGCTGGGCCTGCCCGAGGTCGAGGACCTGCCGGACGAGCTGCGCCAGGATCCCATGTACGCCCGCTCCGGCGGCGCGAACCCGGGCCGCGACGGCTGCCGCGTGCCGCTGCCCTGGTCCGGCGACGAGCCGCCGTTCGGCTTCGGCGGCTCGCGCCCGTGGCTGCCGCAGCCGGAGAGCTGGCGCAAGCTCACCGCCGAGTCGCAGCTCGCCGACCTGGACTCGATGCTGAACCTGTACCGCCACGGGCTGCGGCTGCGCCGCGAGCACCTCGGCGACGGCACGCTGACCTGGCTCCCGGCGGCGGACCGGGTGCTGGCCTTCACCCGCGACACCGGCGTCACCTGCGTCACCAACCTCGGGACCGAGACGGTGCCGCTCCCCGACGGCGTCGTCCTGCTGGCCAGCGGGGGCCTGGAGGACGGCGCGCTGCCCCCGGACACCACGGCCTGGGTGCGCTGACCAGAGGGCCGGGCCGATCGGGGCGGGCTAGCATCGGTGCGGTGACGCGCCTTCGCCCGATGCCGCCCGCCGGGCTCGACCCCGACGCCCGCACCCTCTACGACCGCATCGTCGCCGGCCCGCGCGGCCTGTCGATGGTCGGCGACGGGGGCGCGCTCGCCGGGCCGTTCAACGCCATGCTGCTCAGCCCGGCCCTGGGCGATCCGCTCCAGGAGCTGGGCGCGGCCGTCCGCTACCGCTCGGCGTTGCCGGGCCGGTGCCGGGAGCTGGCGATCCTGGTGGTGGCCGCGCACTGGGACAGCGCCTTCGAGCGGCGGGTGCACGAGGGGCTCGCCGCCGGGCTCGGCTTCACCGCCGCCGAGCTCGCCGCGATCCGCGTGGGCGAGCCCCTGGACCTGGCCGACCCGCAGGAGGCGGCCGTCCTGCGGGTCACCCGCGCGCTCGTGGCCAGGGGCGACGTGGACGACGACGAGTACGCCCTGCTGCCGGAGCCGATGCTGTTCGAGCTGACGACGCTGACCGGCTACTACGCCACCCTGGCGCTCCAGCTCCGCGTCTTCCGCGCAAGCTAGGGCCGTGCGGTGCGGCGGCGCAGGAGCAGCCCGCCGACGCCGGCCGCGAGCACCAGGGCCGACCCGGTCAGCACGAACAGCCGCCCGTCCGGCCCCGCCGTGCCGCCGGCGCCCGTCGCCACGCCGTCCTTGGGCGTCCTGGACTCATCCGCCGAGGGCTCGTCGGCCGGGTCGTCGTCCGTGGGCGTCGGGGTGGGGGTCGGGGTGGGCGTGGTGGTGGTCGTCGGGGTCGGGGTGGAGGTCGAGCCGCCCGCGCCGATGGTCAGCGTGTACGTCTTCAGCAGGTCGGAGTTGTCCGGCTCGCACTCGATGAGCGGGCTCGTCGGCTGCAGGCCGAAGTTGATGGAGGCCGGCTTGACGGTCGCGGTGCCCGCCTGCTGCGAGGTCGTCTTCATGTCCACCGACGCGGGCAGCGGGATCGGCTGGCCGACGGTGACGCCGCTCAGCTCGCCCACGCCCGTCGCCGAGGTGAGCCCGGTCAGGCCGGAGATCGACGCGTAGGCGTACATCTTGAGCCCGGTCGTGGGCAGGCCGTTGGGGGCCTCCAGCTCGGCGCCGCTCTCGTAGACGCCCTTCCAGCCGATCGTGAACTGCTGGCCGGGCGCTGGGTTCGTCGTCGGCAGGGTGAGCGTGACCTTGACGTCGACCTCCTGCTCGGCGCCCGAGGTGGGCTTGCAGGTGTAGAGGACGATGTCGCCGCCGGTGGTGTCGCCGCCGCCGGGGCCGACGGTGACGGTCACCCCCTGGGTGCTGCTGGTCGTGCAGGAGGTGACGTCGTTGGGGGCGCTCGCCAGCGACAGCTTGAGGCTGCCGGTCTCCGTCGACGGCTTGACCGTCACCTCGGTCGTGGAGGTCACCGTGACCTGGCTGGTCACGGTGCTCGCGGTGGCGGACGTGGCTCCGGCGGCCACGCTCGCGCCCGTCGCCACCAGGTCCGCGTGGGTGCCGCCGTTGACGACGAGCTTGCCGTTCACCTGGACCTGCGTGGCGGCCGTCGCGGCGGTGCGGAGCGTCAGCGGGGGGATCGCCCACTCCGCGTCGAACGTCCCGGTCGCCGAGTCGGGCACGACGACCGGCACGCTCAGCGAGGCGTTGCTGAACGGCCCGCCCGAGCAGGTGTAGGACACGGTCAGGGTCTTGTCCGCGGCCAGCGCGGGCGGGGCCAGGCCCGCCAGCGCCGCGGTCAGGACGAGCAGCACGCCTAAGGCGGAACGCGAGGACGGCACCGTCCATCCCCCTCATCGGAGCGGTTTGTCGTAGCCGACCCACAATCGCAGTATTTGGTCACAACGGTGTCTCTAGGCGCGGCACGTATCACGGATCTTGTAGAACCACGACAGGTACGGCGTGTGCACGTCCCGGCCGGAGATTCGCAGCAGGCTGTCGTCGGCGTTCTCCAGCGTGGTGAAGTTGGCGCTGCCCGTGTAGACGCGCGGCGTGATGTCGTCGTCGTAGAAGCCGTCGATCATCATCAGCTTGGCGTGCGGCACTACGGAACGGCCGCCCACGGTGAAGCGGCAGGGCGTGAGCTGGATGCGCCTGCCGTTGACGGTCTTGGCCAGCTCCTCGCGGATCGCCGTGGTGACCGCGCTGCCGTCGTTGTAGACGACGTCCACCCAGCAGTTCTCGCCGCGCAGCCGCAGCAGCTCCCTGGCGATCTCCACCCGCGACCAGTTGAACGCCGTGAGCACCAGGCGGACGTCCGTCTGCCGGGTGACGCCGTCGGTGTCGCGGTAGGAGCACTCGACGAGCTTGAGCACGTTCGCGATGTGGTCGCCGGTCGCCGAGTCGCGCGGCAGGAAGTGACCCCGGTGCTTGGTCCCGGTCGGCGTCGTCCAGAAATAGCCCGGGTTCACCGGCCGGTGCCGGCCCGCCCGCAGGTCGTCGAAGTAGCGCACGTACGCGTCGTGCACGACCGCGTCCTGGAAGGTGTAGGCGTCGTTGTAGGAGTTGTACAGATACCAGTCCGACAGGTTCGACGACGTCTGGAACACCACGTCGGCGCGCGTGACCCCGCCCACCTGGAGCTCGGAGAACGTGGCGAACTTGCTGTGCAGGTAGTTGCGCGCGATGCAGCCCCGGTCCACCGCCGCCGGGTCCGGGTACTCGCACTGCACGACGAAGGAGGCGGCGCCCTCCGCGCTCCCGAGGGCCGCGCCGAGCCGCGCCAGGACGGAGTCGTTCTTGCCGTCGTCGGTGCTGTCGAGGATCACCTTGACCCGTACGCCCCGGGCGTGCGCGTCGATCAGCGCGTCGGCCACCTCGCTCGACCGCTGGCCCTCGCCGAACTCGAACATGACGAACCGGATGTCGCTGCCGGGCCGCGCCGCCCGGATCAGCCTGATGAGCTGGTCCATCACCGCCGACTGGGCGGCGCTGGGGGTGCCGGGGACGCCCGAGCCGGCCACCGGGTCGTTGAACACCGGCCCGCCGATCACGGGCGGACCCGTGACGTCGGCCGAGGCGGGGGAGGGGAGCGACAGGGTGAGGGGCAGGGCCAGGCACAGCGCCGCCAGGACGGCGGCCCGTTTCGACATCATGGACGGACGATCCGCCGACGTAGATCGGCTGTCAAGAAGCCTGTCAGGCCGACTCGCGCACCACCAGCTCGGTGGGCAGGATGACCGGATCGCCCGGCCCGCCCTCGAACAGGTCGAGCAGCAGCCGCACCATCGCCGCCGTCTGCTCGGCGATCGGGTGGCGGATCGTGGTCAGCGGCGGCTCGGTGTACTTGGCCGCCTCGATGTCGTCGAAGCCCACCACGGCCACGTCGTCCGGCACCCGGCGCCCCGCCTGCCGCAGCGACTGCAGCGCGCCCACCGCCATCAGGTCGTTGGCCACGAACACCGCGTCCAGCCCGGGATCGTCGCCCAGGAGCTGGCGCATCGCCACCGCGCCCGACTCGCGGGTGAAGTCGCCCACCGCCACGATCGAGCGCCGGTCGGAGTCGCGCAGCACGTTGCGGTAGCCGGTGAGCCGGTCCTGGCCGCCGATCATGTCCTGCGGCCCGGCGATCGTGGCGATCCGCCGCCGCCCCGACTCCACCAGGTGCCGGACCGCCGCCTCGGCCCCGCCCACGTTGTCGTTGTCCACGTACGGGATGTCGACGGGCACGGCCGGGCGGCCGTAGGAGACGACCGGCACGCGCAGGCGGGCGATCGCCGGCGGGAGCGGGTCGGCGCCGTGCATCGAGATGAGCATCGCGCCGTCGACGTGCCCTCCCGCGATGTAGCGCTCCACCCTGGCGTGGCTCTTGGCGGAGGAGGCCAGCATCAGCACGACCTGCTTGTTGACCGCCTCCAGCTCCACGCTGGCCATCCGGATCACCGTCGAGAACAGCGGGTCCTCGGAGAACACCCTGGTCGGCGGCTCGGAGACGACCAGGGCGATCGAGTCGGTGCGCTGGGTGACCAGACTGCGCGCCGCCGAGTTGGGCACGTAGCCCAGCTCGTCGATGGCCTGCTGCACCGCGTCGCGGATGTGCGGGGCCACCGTCGTCTGCCCGTTGACCACGCGCGACGCCGTGGCCCGGGAGACTCCGGCGCGGGCGGCGACCGCCTCCAGAGTGGGACGTCTCATGACTTCACCATGTGGGAGAGCACGCAACGAAATCTACAACCGGTTGGCGGCGATCACGTCCCGGTACCAGAGCGCGCTGTCCTTGAGCACCCGGGTCTGCGTCGCGTAGTCGACGTGCACGATGCCGAACCTGCGCCGGTAGCCCTCGGCCCACTCGAAGTTGTCCAGCAGCGACCAGACGAGGTAGCCGCGCAGGTCGGCGCCCGCCTCGATGGCCCTGCCGACCTCGCGCAGGTGGCCGTCCAGGTAGGAGACGCGGTCGGCGTCGTGCACCCGGCCGTTCTCCACGACGTCGTCGAAGGCCGCGCCGTTCTCCGTCACCATGAGCCCGACCTGCGGGTAGTCCTGCGACAGCCGGACGAGGAGCCGGGACAGGCCGTCGGGGACGATCGGCCAGCCCATGGCCGTGGTGGGCGCGTCGGCGGGGGCGAACCGGACGTCCTCCGAGCCCGGCCAGGCCGCGTCGGCGGGCAGGCCGGGACCGGCCTCCACCACGCACGGGTTGTAGTAGTTGACGCCGACGACGTCGACGGGGGCGTTGATGAGCGTCAGGTCGCCGTCCAGGATGTGGCCGGTGCCGCCGTTGCGGGCGGCGGCGGCCAGCACCTCCTCCGGGTAGCGGCCGTGGATCGCCGGGTCGAGGAACTGCCGGGTCAGCAGCGCGTGGATGCGGTCCACGGCCGCCTGGTCCGCCTCGGAGGGCACCGCCTGCGGGTCGTTGACCTGGGCCGGGGTGAGCACCGGGGAGGAGTTGACGACCAGCATGAGCCGCTGCGCGCCGAGCTCGCGCAGCCGGGCCGCCGCCAGGCCGTGGCCGAGCAGCAGGTGGTGGGCCGAGCGCAGGGCGTCGCCCGGGTCGCGGCGGCCGGGGGCGTGCACGCCGTTGCCGTAGCCGAGGAAGGCCGACACCCACGGCTCGTTCAGCGTCGCCCAGTCGCCGACCCGGTCGCCGAGCCGGTCGTGGACGAGCTCGGCGTACTCGGCGAACCGGTAGGCGGTGTCGCGGTCGGCCCAGCCGCCCCGGTCCTCCAGCGCCTGGGGCAGGTCCCAGTGGTAGAGCGTGACGTAGGGGGTGATCCCGGCCTCCAGCAGCCCGTCCACGAGCCTGTCGTAGAAGGCCAGCCCGCGCGGGTTGGCCGCGCCCGCGCCGTCGGGCTGGATGCGCGGCCAGGCCACCGAGAACCGGTAGGCGCCCAGGCCCAGCTCGCGCATCAGCGCGATGTCGTCGGGATAGCGGTGGTAGTGGTCGCACGCCACGTCGCCGGTGTCGCCGTCGGCCACCTTGCCGGGGGTGTGGGAGAAGGTGTCCCAGATCGACTGGCCCCGCCCGTCCTCCTTGACCGCCCCCTCGATCTGATAGGAAGCCGTTGCGGCACCCCAGACGAAATTTTCCGGGAAGATCATCCCTTGACCGCTCCTTGCATGATTCCACCGATGATTTGCTTGCCGAACAGGGCGAAGACGAGGACGAGCGGCAGCGTGCCCACCGCCGTGCCCGCCAGGCCCAGCACGTAGTCGTTGACGTAACCGCTCGCCAGCGTCGAGAGCGCCACCTGGACCGTGGGGTTGTCCGGGCTGAGCACGACGAGCGGCCAGAAGTAGTCGTTCCAGGCCGACATGAACGTCAGCATGCCGAGCACCGCCGCCGCCGGGCGGGCCGTGGGCAGCACGACGTGCCAGAACAGCCCCCACGTGGTGCACCCGTCGACCCGCCCCGCCTCCAGCAGCTCGGTCGGCAGCGCCCGGGACAGATACTGCGTCATGAAGAACACGCCGAACGCGTTGACCAGCGCCGGGACGATCAGGGCGTAGTTGGTGCCGGTCCACTCCAGCTTCACCATGAGCATGTAGAGCGGGATGATGCCGAGCTGGGCCGGCACCATCATCGTCGCCACCGTGATGACGAGCATGGCGTTCTTGCCCCGGAAGCGCAGCTTGGCGAAGGCGAACCCGGCCAGCGTCGAGAAGAACATCACCGCGACCGAGATCGACCCGGCCACGATGAGCGAGTTCAGCAGGGCCAGCCCGAACGGCACCGTGTCGAAGACCCGCGCCACGTTCGCGAAGAAGTTGCCGCCCGGCAGCAGCGGCGGCGGCACCTGGGCCAGCGCCGAGTTGTGCCGGGAGGCGACCACGACGCTGTAGTAGAGCGGGAACGCCGAGAAGAAGGCGACCCCGGTCAGCGTCAGGTAACGCAGTCTCATACCAGCCCGCCCTTCACCTTGCGGGTCAGCAGGAAGTTGATCCCCGCCACGATCACCACCGCCAGGAACATCAGCCAGGACGCGGCCGAGGCGTAGCCGAAGTCGAAGGTCGAGTTCGCGAAGCCCTGCTCGTAGACGAACAGCGCCAGGGTCTGGAACTGCCGGTCCGGCCCGCCGGTCGCCAGCCCGCCCCCGCCGCCGGTGCTCTGCCCGAACAGCATGGGCTCGGCGATGATCTGCATCGCGCCGATCGTCGAGACGATCACCACGAAGATGATCGTCGGCCGGATCATCGGGATGGTGATGCTGCGGAGCTGCTTGAGGTTGCTCGCCCCGTCCAGCGTGGCGGCCTCGTACAGCTCGCGCGGCACCGCCTGCATGGCGGCCAGGAAGATGAGCGCGTTGTAGCCCGTCCACCGCCACATGATCATCACCGAGAGCGCCAGGTGCGAGGTCGCGGTGCCGGCCGCCCAGTCGATGTGACCGGCGCCCAGCCCGCCCAGCACCCAGTTGATCAGCCCGAAGTCCCGGCCGAAGAGCTGGCTGAAGATCACCACCACCGCCACCACGCTCGTCACGTTCGGCAGCAGCAGCGAGATCCGGAACAGCGTGGCGAAACGCAGCCGCTTGTTCAGCAGGTGCGCCAGCCAGATCGCCAGCACGAGCTGCGGGACCGTCGACAGCACGCCGATCGACAGCGTGTTGAACGTGGCGTTCCAGAAGTAGCCGTCGGCCAGCAGCGTCCCGTAGTTGCCCAGCCCGATGAACGTCTGCGTCTCCGACAGCAGCGTCCACTCGTGCAGGCTGACCCAGGCCGTGTAGATCAGCGGGAACAGCCCGAACGCGCAGAACAGCAGGAAGAACGGGGCGACGTAGGCGTACGGCGACACCCTCGTGTCGAGGGTGTGCCGCACACCGCGCCTACGCCGTCGCGTGACCGCGAGGGGGAGCGTGCTCATTTGATCTTCTTGACGTCCTCGAGCACCTGCGCCCACGCCTCGTCCGGGGTCTGCTTGCCCTGCTCGACCCGGCCCAGGCCGTTGCCGATGGCGACGCGGACGTCGGCCTCCTTCGGGCCGAGGTGCTGCGGCTTGAGCGCCTTGGCGGCGTTGGAGTAGATCTTGCCGATGGGGGCGTCACCGAAGAACGGCTTGGTGAAGTTCTGGATCGACGGGTCGTCGTAGAGCGAGGGGATCGACGGGAACGTGCCCTCCTCCTTGAAGACCTTGGCCTGGTTCTCCTTGGAGGTCAGGAAGTCGATCAGCTCGGCGGCCTCCTTCGGGTGCTTGCTCTGCTTGGGCACCATCAGGTGGGAGCCGCCGCTGTTGCCCGAACCGCCCGGCACGGTGGCGATGTCCCACTTGCCGGCCGAGTCCTTGGCCTGCTCCTGGATGAAGCCGGTCATCCAGGCCGGGCAGATGATCGTGGCGAACGAGCCCTTGGCGAAGCCGGTGTTCCACGGCGGCGAGAAGGCGGCCAGCTTTGCCGTCAGGCCCTCGGCCGTGAGCTGGTTGGACAGGTCCCAGGCCTTCTTCACGTCCGGGTTGGAGTCCACGATGATCGTGTCCTGGGCGTCGTAGAGGCCGACCGGCGCCTGGTTGACCATGGCGCGGAAGATCTCACCGGGGGAGTCGACGAACTTGGCGCCGGCCACGTCCGCCGCGGCGAACTTCTTGCCGGTCGCGATGTAGTCCTCCCAGGTGGGCCAGAGCGCCGACACCTCGTCGCGGTCCTCGGGCAGCCCGGCCTTCTTGAACAGGTCCTTGCGGTAGCACATGGCCAGCCCGCCCACGTCGGTGCCGAGGCCCAGCACCTGGCCGCCGTCCTTGCTCAGGCCCTGCTGCCACTTCCAGTCCAGGTAGTCGCCCTGCCGCTGGTCGAGGCCGTACTGCTTGAGGTCGGTGAACTTCTGCGGCTGGGCGGTGAAGGTGCTGACGTAGCCCACCTCGACCGCCACCACGTCCTCCGCGCCGGCGTTCGTGGCCAGGCGCTTGACCAGGTTGTTGTGGTGGTCGTTGAACTGGGTGACGTTCTCGGCGATCTCGATGTTCGGGTGGGTCTTCTTGTATTCCTCGTAGAGGGGCTTGAAGCCGAAGTCGCCGAAGAGGCCGATGGTCAGCTTGATCTTCTCGGTCGGCGCGGCCGCCGGCGTGGCGGTGTCGCCGCCGCTCCCGCAGGCCGCGAGGGCGAGCAGCGACGCGGTGACCAACGGAACGATCCGCCGGGCGCGAGGGGTCATGGAACCCTCCTCGGGTTCGTACTAGGGGGGTGGACGAGAGAGCGCTCTCTCGTCAGATTCGTGGGCATCATGCGGCCCTGTCAACGGCTCGTCGGTAACGATCGCTGTTATCAAGAGAGCGATCTCTCGGGTCTGGCCCCGGGCGTGTGGCCCGGCTGTGGCGATTGTGTGGCGGCGGCGGCGATGATCGGTCGCGAACGAGCGCAACGGAAGGAGGTCCCCATGAAGATCGAGGTCCGCAAGGTCGAGGCGGTCAAGGCCACCGGCTTCGCCGTCTGAGCCGAGTGCTCTGCCGGGTGGGAACGGGGTCCCGTTCCCACCCGCTTTTTTGTCTGTCTTCGAGGGGGATGCGAGGAGGAGCTGTGCGGATTGCGCTGAAGGAATGCGTCTGGGAGTCGCTCGGCGGTGATCTGTTCGTCATCACCGATCCGCGCGAGGTGGTGACGCTGGCCGACGAGGAGGGCCAGGTGGCCGCGCTCTTCGCCGCGCTGGACCGGGGCCCGTGCACGGTGCCCGAGCTGCGCGAGCGGCTCGCGGAGGGCGGCGTCGCGCTGGGCGAGGACGACGTGCACGGCGCCGTGGCGGCGCTGGACTCGCTCGGCCTGGTCGAGTACGAGGCCGACCGCACGCTCGGCGACCCGGCCCTGGACGCACGCCACTTCTCCAACCTGGCCTTCTTCGGCACGCACTCCCGGCTCGACAGGCCGCGCGCCGAGTTCGTCTCGCGGTTGCGCCGCTCGCACGTGCTCGTGCTGGGCGTCGGCGGCGGCGGCTCCTCGGTCGTGCAGGCCCTGGCCGGGCTCGGCGTGGGCCGGCTGACGCTGGTCGACAGGGACGAGGTCGAGCCGCGCAACTTCGCCAGGCAGTTCCTCTACCATCACGCCGACATCGGCCGGTCCAAGGTCGAGTGCGCGGCCGAGTGGGTGCGCGCGTTCGACCCGGAGATCGAGGTGCGCCCGGTGGAGCGCTGGATCTCCGGCCCCGACGACCTGAAGGACCTGCTGGACGGTGTGGACCTGGTCGCGGGCGGCCTCGACGGGCACCCGGACGCCAACCTGTGGATCAGCGACGCCGCCGTGGGCGCGGGGGTGCCGCTGGTGGTGGGCGGGATCACCCGCTCGGAGGTCGTCTACTACTCGGTGTCGCCGGGCCGCAGTGCGTGCGTCCGGTGCGACTGGAGCGACCGGCCGCCGGCGGACGAGGCGAGCAGCGGCGGTTTCGTCGAGCGCAACCGGGACCGGCTGGCGCTGAGCAACACCCTGATCGGGCCGCTGGCGATGCAGATCGGCTCGCTGGTCGCCTACGAGGCGCTGCGCTACCTGACCGGGTTCGAGGAGCCGCGGGCGGCGGGCGCGTACATCCGCCTGGACCTGCGTGAGGGCCTGGCGCCGTCGCGGCACCCGTTCACCCGTGACGACGCCTGCCCGGTGTGCCCGCGATGAGCGGCGGGACTGTCGCGCTGCGCCCGCTCAGCCTGGTCGAGGAGGGTGACGAGGTCCTCGTCGGCGATCCGGAGACCGGCACGTTCGTGGCGATCCCGGCGGTCGGCGGCGTGGTGATCACCGCGCTGCGTGACGGCGCGAGCGTCGAGGAGGCCGCCCGGCGCGCCGAGGAGTTCGCAGGCGAGCCGGTGGACGTGCCGTCGTTCGTGGAGACGCTGCGTGAGCTGGGCTTCCTCGACGAGGGCGAGCGGGCGCCGGTCGCGACCGCGCCCGTGCAGGGCCGCCGGTGGCTGCGCGGGGTGCCCGCGTGGGTGGCCAGGCCGCTGTTCGGCCGCGTGGCGTGGACGGTGTACGCGCTGGCGGCGGTGTTCGACCTGGCCGTCCTGGTCCTGGTGCCGTCGTTGCGCCCGGCGCCCGCGCAGGACGCGTTCGTCCTGGACGACGTGGGGCTGAGCGCGGTGCTGCTGTACGCCTTCCAGCTCGGCCTGGTCGCCGTGCACGAGTGCTGGCACTGGCTGGCGGCCCGGTCGCTGGACATCCCGGCGCGGTTCGGGCTGGACCGGCGGATGGCGTTCCTGGTGTTCGAGACCGATCTGTCGCAGCTGTGGTCGGTGCCGAGGCGGCAGCGTTACGGCCCGCTGCTGGCCGGGCTGGCGATCGACGCGGTGATGCTGGCCGTGCTGCTGGCGGGGCAGCTCGTGGTGACCTCGCCGCTGCTCGCGGCGTGGGCGTTCGTGCTGCTGTTCCAGATCGCCTGGCAGTGCATGGTGTTCCTGCGCACCGACCTGTACGCGGTGCTGGCCACCCGGCTGGGCTGCAAGGACCTGTGGCGGGTCAAGTCGCTGATGCTGCGCCGGGCGTTCGGCCGGCTGAGCGCCGAGCAGGAGGCGGAGCTGGCGGCCGCCGACCCGAACGACGTGCGGGCCGGGCGCTGGTTCCGCTGGGTGTGGCTGGGCGGCCTGCTGGTGGTGGCGGTGTGGCTGGCCTACTTCGTGCTGCCGGTGGTCACCGGGCTGCTGGCGTGGACGGTCGGCGAGGTCGCCGCCGGGCCGGGCGCCTGGGGGTTCTGGTGGGCGATCGGCTGCGCCGCCGTGGCGCTGGGCCCGTGGCTGGTGGCCGCCGCGCTGGCCGTGAAGGAGAGGACCGCCCGGTAGTGCCTATTAGGTAAGGCTGCCCTAATATTGCTTAGGCTTTGCTTACCTAACATGGGAGTCGACTGTGGCATCCTCCATCCGCGCGAGCCTGATCGCGCTCCTGGCCGCCGCCGGCCTGGCGGCCTGCGGGTCGGGCGGGACGACCGCCGAGGGCGGTCAGGCGGCGGCGAAGGCGCAGACACGCACCGTCCAGCACGACGCGGGCACCGCCGAGGTGCCCGTCGCGCCCAAGCGCGTCGTCTCGGTCAGCGTGACCATCACCGGTCACCTGCTCGCCCTGGAGGCGCCGGTCGTCGCGTCGCAGGCCACCGCGCCCGGCCCCATCACCGACGGCAACGGCTTCTTCAAGCAGTGGGCCGACGTGGCCGCCCAGCGCGGCGTCCAGGTCCTCTACCAGGGCTTCGAGCCCGACCTGGAGAAGGTCATCGCGGCCAAGCCCGACCTGATCGTCGGCGCGGCCACCGGCGCCGACAGCGCCGCCAAGGTCTACGACAAGCTCCAGGCCATCGCGCCCACCGTGCTGTTCCGCCACGACAACCTGACCTGGCAGGACCTCAGCGCCAAGCTCGGCAAGGCCCTCGGCCTGGAGGCCAACGCCACCAAGCTGGTCGAGACGTACGACGCCAGGATCGCCGAGGTCAAGGCCAAGATCAAGGTGCCGGAGCAGGAGGCGGTGCTGCTGCGCGACAACAACACCGACATCCCCGTCTTCACCGACAAGTCCGCGCAGGGCGGGCTGCTCGCCTCCCTCGGCTTCGCCATCCACCCCATCGACGCCTCCATGGCGGCCGAGTCCAGCAAGGAGGGCGGCGGCCGCACCGACATCGTCAACGTCGCCCAGGAGAACGTGGTCAAGGCGTTCGGCGACAGCTCGCTCTTCTTCGTCTCGCACAGCCCCGAGCAGATCGCCGCGACCAGCGCCAAGCCGCTGTGGAAGGACCTGCCCGCCGTCGCCGGCAAGCGCGTGCACGACCTCGGCCTCGACTCCTTCCGTATCGACTACTACAGCGCCTCCAACATCGTGGACCGGATCGAGCAGCAGTTCTCCTGATGCGCGATCTGCCTCCCCAGGTGCCCAGACCCGCGCCGCCGCAGGTCGTGCCCACCCCGCCGGTGGACGGCACGACCTCGCCGGTGATCTCCGCGCCCGCCCCGGACCGCCGCGCCGTCACGTTCCTGTGGCGCGGCCGGGCCGGGGAGGTGCGGGTACGGGCCAACAAACTCACCCACCAGAGCGACGCCGCCCTCATGGAACGCGACGGCGACCTGTGGCACCGCACCTACCTGGTGCGGCCCGGCTGGCGCTCGTCCTACCTGCTGACGGTCGACGGCCAGGACGTGCCCGACCCGCTCAACCCGCGCCGCTGGCGGGGCTTCTCGATCGCCGAGACGGCCCCGCCGTCCCCCTGGCTCACCTCCGGCGAGCCGCGCCACCGCCTGTCCCGCCTGCCCCTCGGCTGGCGCTACGACCCGGTACGGCCCGCCGAGGGCAGCCTGGTCATGCTCGACGGCGAGCACTGGGTGGACGACCTGCCCGTCATCCTCGACAACCTGATCGGCGCGGGCGCGATCCCGCCGGTCACCGCCTGGCTCGTCGAGTCGGGGCCGGACCGGGCCGCCCGCCTCACCTGCGACGCCGCCTTCGCCGACGCCCTGCCGTACGAGGGCCGTACCGTGATCGCCGGGCAGAGCTTCGGCGGCCTGGCCGCCGTGCACGCCGCGCACCGGCACCCTGACCGGTTCGCGGCGGCGCTGTCGCAGTCCGGGTCGTTCTGGTGGCCCAACGGCCCGGAGCCCGAACGGCTCACCGGGCAGATCGCTGCCCGGCCGCCCCGGGTGCACCTGCAGACCGGCACGCTGGAGTGGGCGCTGCACGGCCCCACCGAGCGGCTGCGGCAGGCGCTCGGCGACGCGGGCACCCACGCCGCGTTCGAGGGCGGCCACGACCGCTACTGCTGGCGCAACGAGCTGGCGGACGGCCTGATCGCCCTCTACGGCTGATCGGGGCCGCCGCTATTTGCGCCATTCGCGGTAGATGAGCCAGGCCAGGTAGATCCCGCCGAGGCCGCCCGTCAGGACGCCGACCGGGAGCTGTCCGGGGGTGGGCAGCCGTTGGACGAGCAGGTCCGCGGCGGCCAGGAGCAGCGCGCCCATCGCGGCCGACGAGCCCACCCCCGGCCCGGGGGCCCGCGTGACGCGCCGGGCGAGCTGCGGCGCGGCCAGCGCGACGAACCCGATCGGCCCGGCGCTCGACACCGCCACCCCGGACAGCCCGACCGCGACCAGCAGCAGCACCAGGCGCAGCCGCTCGACCCGGACCCCGAGCGCCCCGGCCGCCGCGTCGCCCATCTCGATCAGCGCCAGCGCCCGGCTGAGCCCCAGCGTGACCGGCAGCCCGATCGCCACGGCCAGCGCGACCGGCCACACCTTCTCCCAGCCGGTCCCGGACAGGCTGCCGATCAGCCACACCTTGGCCCCCTGCGACTCGTACAGGTCGGCCCTGGTCAGCAGGTAGGCGATGAGCGACTGGAGCATCGCGGTGACGCCGATGCCGACGAGCACGAGCCGCGTCCCCTTGACGCCGCGCTGGAACGACAGCACGTACACCAGCAGCCCGGCCCCGAGCCCGCACGCCAGCGCTCCCAGCGAGATCGCCTGCGCGCTCGCCGCGCCGAACACCAGGAGCATGAGCACGGCCCCGGCGGCGGCTCCGGCGTTGACGCCGATGATGTCGGGACTGCCGAGCGGGTTGCGCGACAGGCTCTGCACGACCGCGCCGCCCACGCCGAGCGCCGCGCCGACCAGCAGGGCGAGCAGCACCCGGGGCGCACGCAGCGAGTAGACGACCATCTCGCTGGTGGCGTCGCCCTGGCCGAACAGCGTGCGCAGCGCCTCGCCGACGCCCACGGCCGAGCCGGTGCTCAGCCCGAACAGCCCCACCGCCATCCCGGCCGCGGCCAGGCAGAGAACCACCGCGGACGCGCGCGGGTGGACCCGCACCGCGATTCCGGGCATCCGTACCGTCTTCACGCCGGGATCGCCTTCCGCCTGCGCAGGAGATAGATGAAGATCGGCGCTCCGAGGAACGCCGTCACGATGCCGCTCTCCAGCTCGGCCGGCCGGACGACCACCCGGCCGAGCACGTCGGCGGCCAGCAGCAGCGCGGGCGCGAACACCGCCGAGTAGCCGATCACCCACCGGTGGTCGGGCCCGGTGAAGGCGCGCACCGCGTGCGGCGCCATCAGCCCGATGAAGCCGATCGGCCCCGCCGCCGCCGTGGCCGCGCCGCACAGCAGCGTGATCGCGATGCCGGTCAGCAGCCGGATGCGGCCCAGCCGTACGCCGAGCGCCTGGCCGGTCTGCTCGCCGAGGGCGAGCGCGTTGAGCCCGCGCCCGAGGCCCAGCGCCAGCAGCGTGCCGGCCAGGACGAACGGCGCGACCTGCTGCACCACGTCGAGCGAGCGCCCGGCCAGCGCCCCGACGTCCCAGAAGCGCCACTGGTCGAACACCCCGGCGTCCAGCGACAGCACGCCGTTGATGGCGGCGATCAGCGACGCGCTGACGGCTGCCCCGGCCAGCACCAGCCGGGTCGGATGGTGGGCGCCCAGCGCGTAGACGACGACGGAGGCGATCAGCGCCCCGGCCATCGAGAACCACACCCACGTCGACATGTCGGAGGCGCCGAAGAAGAGGATCGAGCACACGACGGCCAGCGACGCCCCGGAGTTGACGCCGAGCAGCCCGGGGTCGGCCAGCGGGTTGCGGGTCAGCGCCTGCATGAGGGCGCCGGCCAGGCCGAGGGCGGCGCCGACGCAGATGCCGAGCAGCGTGCGCGGGACCCGCAGGTCGTGGACGACGGCGGCGATCTCGCCTCCGTCGGGCTGCCAGAACTGCTGCCACACCTCGCCGAGCGGGATGTCCTGCGCGCCGACCGCGAGGCTCAAAACGCTCATACACAGGAAAACCGCACTCAAGACCACAAGTCCCGTCAAGCGCATGAAATCCCTCTCTTTAGGCAAGGCTTACCTTATCTTGAACGCCGGGCCGTCTCGCTCTAGATTAGGCAAGCCTTACCTAAGGAGTGAGATGGAGTTTCGGGGGAGTCATGCTCTCGTGACCGGCGCGGGCCGGGGCATCGGTGAAGCGGTCGCGTCCCAGCTCGCCGGGCTCGGCGCCGCCGTCACCGTCGTCGACGTGGACGCCGGCCTGGCCGGACGCGTCGCCGCCCGGCTGCGCGAGGCCGGCCACCTGGCCACCGCCCGGCCCGCCGACGTCAGCGACGCGGCCGCCGTCGAGCGGGCGGTCGCCGAGGCCGAGGCCGAGTTCGGGCCGCCGGGCATCCTCGTCAACGTCGCCGGGGTGCTCGCGCTCGGCCCGGTGCTGGAGTTCGGCGACGCCGACTGGCAGCGCCTGTTCGCCGTCAACGCCGACGGCGTCTTCCACACCAGCCGTGCCGTCGCCCGCCGGATGGTCGCCCGCGGCGACGGCGTCATCATCACCGTCGGCTCCAACGCGGCAGGCGTGCCCCGCGCCCACATGGCCGGCTACGCCGCCTCCAAGGCCGCCGCCACCATGTTCACCAAGTGCCTGGGGCTGGAGCTGGCCCCGCACGGCATCCGCTGCAACGTCGTCGCGCCCGGCTCCACCGACACCGCCATGCAGCGCGCCATGACCGCCGACCCGGTCAAGGGCGCGCCCGAGATGTACCGGCTCGGCATCCCGCTCGGCCGCATCGCCGACCCCGCCGACGTGGCCGACGCGGTCGTCTTCCTCGCCTCCGACAGGGCGCGCCACATCACCCTGCACGACCTGTACGTGGACGGCGGGGCCTCACTGTGAAGGACACACCGATGGACGAGTTCTTCCTCGCCTCGCCGCGCGGCACCCTGCTGGCCGGCGGGCCGTACTTCGCGGTGCCGCCGTCGGCGCGCAAGAACGCGCTGGCCGACCTGCCCGCGCGGGCGGCCGGCGCGCTCGGGGTGGCGCTGGCGGCCGGGCACACCGCCCCGGTCGTCGTGGGCGCGATCCCGTTCGCGCCCGACGCCGACGCCTGCCTGTACGTCCCCCGCTGGGTACGCCACGGGCCGCCGCCGGGGCCGGGCGCCCCGGCCGCGCCGCTCGCCGCAGACCCGGGCGACTCCGAGCAGGTCCCGCCGCCCCTGGAGTACGCCGAGGCGGTGCGCCGGGCCGTGAAACGGCTGCGCGCCGGCGACCTGGACAAGGTGGTGCTGGCCCGCTCCCTCACGATCCCGTACGAGGGCGACCTGACGCCGCTGGTCGAGGCGCTGGCCGAACGCGACCCCACCGGCTACACGTTCGCCGCCGCGCTGCCCGGCGGCCGGACCCTGCTGGGCGCCAGCCCCGAGCTGCTCGTCTCCCGCTCCGGCCGGACCGTCGTGGCCAACCCGCTGGCCGGGTCCGCGCCGCGCGGCGCCGACCCGGGCCACCTGATGACCTCGGCCAAGGACCGGCGCGAGCACGCCCTCGTGGTCGAGGCCGTCGCCGCCGCGCTGCGGCCCCACTGCAGCACGCTGTCGGTGCCCGAGCAGCCGTCGCTGGTGCCGACCGCCTCGATGTGGCACCTGTCCACCCGCATCTCCGGCGAGCTGGCCGACCCCGCCACCACGTCGCTGGAGCTGGCCGCCGCCCTGCACCCCACCCCCGCCGTCTGCGGCACCCCCACCGACGCCGCCCGGCAGCTCATCGCCGAGCTGGAGCCGTTCGACCGGGGCTTCTACACCGGCCTCGTCGGCTGGCAGGACGCCGCCGGCGACGGCGAATGGGTGGTCGCCATCCGCTGCGCGGTCGCCGACGGCACCGCCCTGACCCTGTACGCCGGCGCCGGCATCGTGGCCGACTCCGACCCCGACGCCGAACTCGCCGAGACCTCCGCCAAATTCCGCACGACGCTGGGAGCGCTGCATGTGGCCCGATGACTACGCCGCCCGCTACCGGGCCGCCGGCTACTGGACCGGCCAGACCTTCGGGGACTGGCTGAGGGAGCTGGCCAAGGAGCACGGGGACCGGGAGGCGGTCGACAGGCTGACGTACGCCGCGCTGGACGCCCGCGCGGACCGGCTGGCCGCCGGGTTACATGGACTGGGGCTGCGGCGCGGCGACCGCGTGGTGGTGCAGCTCCCCAACGAGCCGGTGTACTTCGAGGTGATCTTCGCGCTGTTCCGGCTCGGCGCGCTGCCCGTCTTCGCGCTCCCGGCCCACCGGCTCAACGAGATCACCCACCTGGTCACCCACAGCGGCGCCGCCGCCTACGTGACGACCCGCGCGCTGGAGGTGCCGGCCCCGGTGCCGCGCGTCCTGCACGCCGACGCGCTGCCGTACGAGGACCCGATCGACCTCGACGGGCCGCGCCCGGAGGACGTGGCGTTCCTGCAGCTCTCCGGCGGGAGCACCGGGCTGCCGAAGCTGATCCCGCGCACCCACGACGACTACCTCTACAGCGTGCGGGCCAGCGCGGAGATCTGCGAGCTGTCGCCGTCCACCGTGTACCTGTGCGCGCTGCCCGTGGCGCACAACTTCCCGATGTCCTCGCCCGGCGTCCTCGGCGTGATGCACGCCGGCGGGCGCGTCGTGCTGGCGCCGCAGCCGTCGGCCGAGGTCGCGTTCGGGCTGATCGAGCGGGAGCGGGTGACGATGACCGCTGTGGTGCCGCCGCTGGCGCTGCTCTGGCTGGACGCCGCCCGGCGCACCGGCCGCGACCTGTCCAGCCTGGAGGTGCTGCAGGTGGGCGGCGCCAAGCTGGCCGCCGAGACCGCCCGCCGGGTACGCCCCGAGCTCGGCTGCCGGCTCCAGCAGGTCTTCGGGATGGCCGAGGGGCTGGTCAACTACACGCGCTCCGACGACCCCGACGAGATCGTGGAGACCACCCAGGGCCGACCCATCTCACCGGACGACGAGATCCTCGTGGTGAACGACGACGACCGGCCCGTGCCGCCCGGCGAGGTCGGCCACCTGCTCACGCGCGGCCCGTACACGATCCGCCGCTACTACGGCGACTCCGACCCCGGCGCGTTCACCGCCGACGGCTTCTACCGCACCGGCGACCTGGTCCGGGTGACGCCCACCGGGCACCTCGTGGTCGAGGGGCGGGCCAAGGAGGTCATCAACCGGGGCGGCGAGAAGGTCTCGCCCGAGGAGGTGGAGAGCCACCTGCTGGCCCACCCCCGCATCCGCGACGCCGCCGTGGTCGCCGTGGCCGACCCGTACCTGGGGGAGCGCAGCCACGCCTTCGTGCTCAACCGCGAGCCCGTCACCGTGGCGGAGGTCAGGGCGTTCCTGCGCGAACGCGGGCTGGCCGCGTACAAGATCCCCGACCGGATCGAGTTCGCCGGCGAGTTCCCCGTCACCGGGGTCGGCAAGACCAGCAAGAAGGACCTGCGAGCCGCGCTGCGCGCGCGTGCGGAAGGAGACTCCTGACCATGGGACTGCCCGTCATCGAGCCGTACCCGCTGCCGTCGTCGCCGCCCGAGGGCCGGGTGGGCTGGGAGCTCGACCCCGGCCGGGCCGCGCTGCTCGTCCACGACATGCAGAACCACTTCCTCGCCCCGTTCCAGGCCGCGCCCATCCCCGAGGTGATCGGCAACATCCAGCGGCTGCGCGAGCACTGCGCCGACGCCGGCATCCCGGTGCTGTACTCGGCCCAGCCGGGCGCCCAGCCGCCCCGGCAGCGCGGGCTGCTGACCGACTTCTGGGGGCCGGGACTCGGCGCCGAGCCGTTCGCGGCGGCGATCGTGGACGAGCTGAAGCCGGAGGACCCCGGCGCGGTGCTCACCAAGTGGCGCTACAGCGCCTTCGTCCGCACCGACCTGGCCGACCGGCTGGAGGGACGCGACCAGCTCATCCTGGTCGGCGTCTACGCCCACATCGGGGTGCTGGCCACCGCCCTGGACGCGTTCATGCGCGACATCCAGGCGTTCGTCGTGGCCGACGCCGTGGCCGACTTCTCCCTCGGCCACCACGAGTCGGCGCTGGACTACGCCGCCTCGCGCTGCGCGCGCGTGGTGACCACCGGACAGATCGTGGAGGGCGCGTGAGCGACGAGGAGTTGCGGTCGTACGTGGGCGAGCTGCTCGGCGAGCAGCCCGGCGCGGACGACGACCTGCTGGAGCTGGGCATGGACTCGATCAGGCTGATGGCCGTCGCCGACCGGCTCGGCGCCGACTTCGCCGACCTGGCCGAGCGGCCCACCCTGCGCGCCTGGGGAGAGCTGATCCGTGGCTGAGCCGCTGACGGCCGCGCAGCTCGGCATCTGGACGGGGCAGGCGCTGTCGCCGGGCAGCCCCGTCTACAACGCGGGGGAGTACGTGGACATCCGGGGCGCCCTGGACGAGCGGCGCTTCGAGGCGGCGCTGCGGGAGGTGATCGGCGCGGCCCCGGCCCTGCACGCGGTGTTCTCGGACGCCGGGCAGGTCGTCCGCGAGACGGACGGGTGGCCGCTGCACCGGCTTTCGGCGTCCTCCGTGGAGGAGGCCGAGGCGTGGATGCGCGAGGACCTGCGGGTCTACGCCGACCTGGCCGCCGGGCCGCTGTTCGCGCAGGCGCTGATCCGGATCGACGAGGACCGGCACCTCTGGTACCAGCGCATCCACCACATCGCGGCCGACGGATACGCGTTCTCGCTGCTGGCCAGGCGGGTGGCCGACGCATACTCGGGGCGGCCGGGCTCCTTCGGGTCGTACGCGGCCGTGCTGGAGGAGGCGGCCCGTTACGAAGGCGGCGATGGCACCAGGGCTCGCGACCGGGCCTACTGGGTCGGCCGGTGCGCCGGGATGCCCGCGCCGCCGCTGCTCGCCCCCGCCGCGCCCGTCAGCGGCGAGGTCCACCGGCGCACCGCGAAACTGCCCGATCGGGTGCCGCCGGAGGTCGCCGTCGCCGCCACCGCCGCCTACCTGCACGCCCGGACCGGCGCGGCCGAGGTGGTGCTCGGGCTGCCGGTCATGAACCGGCTCGGGTCCGCCTCGCTCAAGGTGCCGTGCATGGCCATGAACATCGTGCCGCTCCGGGTGCCCGTCTCCCCGTCGGACACGCTGTCGTCGCTGGCCGGGCACGTGGCCGCCGAGATCCGGCACGGGCGCCCCCACCACCGCTACCGCTACGAATGGCTGCGGCGTGACCTGGGGCTCGTGGGCGGTGACCGGAGGCTGTTCGGGCCGGTGGTGAACGTGCTGCCGTTCGGCTACGACCTGCGGTTCGGGGAGGCGCGCGGCACCGTGCACAACGTGTCGGCCGGGCCGGTGGAGGACCTGTCGATCGCCGTGTCGGACCGGGGCGGGCCGTGCGCGGACTTCGACGCCAACGCCGCCGCCTACTCCCGGGACGAGCTGGACGCCCACGCCGACGGCTGGCTGTCCCTGCTCCAGGAGCTGACCGCCGACCCTGACCAGCCGCTGTCGCGCGTCTGGAAGCCTTTGACCGGGGGAGTCGTGCTCGACGGGGGGCCGCTGTCCGTGCCCGCCGTGCCGGTCGCCCACCTGATCGCCGCCCAGGCCGCCGCCGGCCCCCACGCCGTCGCCGTCGAGCAGGAAGGGCGGCGGCTCACGTACCGGGAGCTGCTGACGTCGGCGCGGGCCTTCGCCGACCGGGTCGCCGGCGCGTCCCTCGTGGCGATCATGCTGCCGAGGGGCTTCGACGCCGTCACCGCGATCGTCGGGACGGTCCTGGCCGGCGCCGCCTACCTGCCGCTCGACCCCGCCTGGCCGAGGGCGCGCGTCGACGGCATCCTCGCCGCCGCCCGCCCCGACGTCCTCGTCACCGCCGGCGGGGTGGAGCGCCGCCCCGGCGCCCCGCGCGACCCCGGGCTCGCGTACGTCATGTACACCTCCGGCTCCACCGGCCGCCCCAAGGGCGTGGCGGTCGGCCAGGAGGCGCTGGCCCACTTCGTCGCCGGAGCCACCGGCGTGTACGGGCTCCGCGCCGACGACCGGGTGCTGCAGTTCGCGCCGCTGCACTTCGACGCCTCGGTGGAGGAGATCTTCCTGACCCTGTGCGCCGGGGCGACGCTGGTGCTGCGCACCGACGAGATGCTGCAGTCCGTCGGCCGGCTCCTCCAGGCGTGCGCCGACCTCGGCGTCACCGTGCTCGACCTGCCGACCGCGTTCTGGCACGAGGTCGTCTACGCGCTGTCCACCGGGACCGCCGCGCTGCCGCCCCGCGTCCGCACGGTGATCATCGGCGGAGAGGCGGCGCTGCCCGAACGGGTCGCCCGCTGGCACGCCGCCGTGCGCGGCTCCGCCCGCCTGCTCAACACGTACGGGCCCACCGAGGCCACGGTCGTGGCGACGGTCGCCGAGCTGGTGCCGGGGGACCCCGACGTGCCCATCGGAAGACCGCTGCCCGGGGTGCGGGCCGCGGTCGTGGACGGCGAGCTGGTGCTGATGGGCGGCGGGCTGGCCCGCGGCTACCTGGACGCGCCGTTCGGCAGCCACGCGGGCGAGCCCGCGTACCGCACCGGCGACCGGGTCCGGGTGCGGGCCGACGGTGCACTGCTGCACCTGGGGCGCATCGACGACGAGTTCAAGATCAGCGGGCACCGGGTGGACCCCGCAGAGGTCGAGTCCGCGCTGCTGCTGCACCCCGGCGTGCGGGAGGCCGCGGTGGTCGGACAGGTGCTCGACAGCGGAGCCAGGCGCCTGGTCGCCCACGTCGTCCCCGCCGGCGAGGAACCGTCCGGCCTCAGGGAGCACCTGGCCGGGCTGCTGCCCGCCGCCGTGATCCCCTCCGCCTACGTCTTCACCGCCACCCTCCCCAGGACCACCTCGGGCAAGATCGACCGCTCCGCCCTCAAGGAGGCCGCCGTCGAGACCGCGCCCCGGGGCGACGACGGGCTGGTGGGCGTGGTCCTGCGCGTGTGGGAGGAGGTCCTGGGCGCCACCGGGATCACCCCGGCCGACGACTTCTTCCAGCTCGGCGGGCAGTCGCTGCAGACCATCCAGGTCGTCAACAGGCTCGCCGCCGAACTGGGCCGCGACGTCCCGGCGACCCTCCTGTTCCGCCACCCGACGGCGGCGGCCCTCGCCGCCGCCCTCCCCCCGGGCGCGCGGGCCACGGCCGAGGCGCCCTCCCACGTCGCCGACGCCGTGCTACCCCCGGACGTCCTGCCCCGGGCCGTCCCCGCCACCCGGCCGCCCACGTACCTGCTCACGGGCGCGACCGGCTTCGTCGGCGCCCACCTGCTGTCGGAGCTGCTCACGTCCACCGACGCCCGCATCGCCTGCCCCGTCCGCGCCGCCGACGAGCCCGCCGCACTCCAACGCCTGGCCGACGCCCTGGCCGCCCAAGGACTGCCGGAGCTCCCCCGGGGCCGGGTCCTCCCCATCCCCGCCGACCTCACGAAAGCCGAGCTGACCGGCGACTACCAGGCCGTGTACCACAACGCCGCCGTCGTCAGCGTGACGCGCCCGTACAGCAGCATGCGCGCCGCCAACGTCACCGCCACCCTCGACCTGCTCCGCCTCGGAGCCCCCTTCCACTACATCTCCACCCTGGCCGTCGCCGCCCCCGGCCCGTCCGTGCCCGAGGAGTACGTCCCCCCGCACCCCGGCCTGCGCGACGGCTACACCCAGTCCAAATGGGCGTCGGAAGAGCTCGTCCGCCAGGCGGGGGAACGCGGCCTGCACACCGCCGTCTACCGCCTCGGCCGCGTCGCCGGAGCCGACGGCCACGTCAACCCGGGCGACCTGTTCTGGCGCATCGTCCGCGCCGGCGTCCTCGCGGGCGCCCGCCCCGACCTGGACCTCGCCGAACCTTGGACCCCCGTCGACTACGCCGCCCGCGCCGTCGTCACCCTCTCCCACGCGGGCGCCACCGGTGTCCACAACCTCGCCCCCCTCCCGCCCGTCCACCTCGCCGAAGCCCTGGAATGGGTCGCCGACGACGGCTACGACCTGCCGGTCGTCCCCCTGGACGCATGGGTGCGACGGCTCAGGAACGGCGACGCCGAATCCGCGGCCACCGCCGCCTTCTTCGACCTGGCCACCGGACCGCCGCCGCCGATGGGCCACGTCCACGCCGGCCGATCCGCCGGCATCCCGTGCCCGCCCATCGACCGCGGCACCATGCGCCGCTACCTCGCCCACTGCCGGGCGACCGGCCTCCTGCCCGCGAAAGGAACCCCATGCTGACCAGCACGTCCCGGGTGGAGACCGACCGCGCCACCCGCTACCTCGTCCAGCTCTGCAAGCACTTCGCCCGCAAGGTGCCCGCCGAATGGACGGACGAGAAGGGCACGGCCACCTTCGACTGGGGCACCTGCGCCTTGCTGGCCGAGCCCGACGCCCTCCATCTGACCATCGAGGCCCCGGACGAGGAGAGCCTGGGCCGAGTCCGCTACGTCGTCACCGACCACCTCGAACGCTTCGGCACCCGAGACAACCTGACAGTCACCTGGTCGGAGTGAGTTCCATGTCGACCGGCCTCGCCGAACCCGTAGGAGGGGCGCGGTCCGCACGCCACGCGAAGGCCCCGCCGGGCGGCTCAGCCGGGCCCGGCGGTCCAACGCCCGACCTGTACGGACTTCACGTGTGCCTTCGCCTGACTGTGTACGGCCTTCGCGATCCCGTGTCGGATCGTCGACGCGTTGACCTCGATCCCGTCGGACGTGGCGCGGCGGATCTCCTCGACGACGGCGGAGGATGAGGCGTGGTCGTCGAGGAGATGCGTGATGCCCGCAAGGTGGTCGGGGCCGTACAGCGGACCAAGGGGATCGATGAGTTCCTCCGGCGGTCCGACGTCGAAGATCTGCTTGACCGGGCGATACTTCCTGTTGGTCTCCTGCATCTTCGCGTAGAACATCTCCCGCTCCGCCTCGTACTGCTCGAAGTACTGCGTGGGGAACACGGCGACCTGGGCGTCCACGGAGACGGAGTCCTCCGCGGTGTAAGTCACGAGTTCGTCGTCGCTGGGGGTTCCGTCCCCTGAAACCCTGATCGTCTCGGTCACGGCGAATGACACGCTGAACGACGGGTTGGCCGCGTTCTCGCTGGTCACCTCCAGCCAGAGCACGCCGCGAGGCGGCCACTCCTTCTCCAATCCCGGGATGGGGTCGTGCGCCGGGTCGCTGACCTGGACCCGGCAGCTGAAGAGCACCCGCCCTTCGCCTTCCTCCTCGGTCCAGTAGGTCGCGCCGGACGAATCGACGAAACGCAGGTAGGTCGCCGTCTCCAGCTCGACGTCATGGTCCGGGCCGAAGCGGGGCACCGGCTTGAGACCGGCCGGTCCCGGGTCGCCGGTGTGCCACAGCCCCTCCTCGCCTTCCAGACGGCGGACCTGGGACTCGAACACGGAGATCCGGGTGCCGTCGTTGCCGACCAACTCGACCTTGTAGCCGAACGTGACGTCGCTGGAGGCGAGCCGGCGAAGATTCGGTACGCCGTCCAGGCCGGGGTTCGCCTGGATCGCGATCGGCACCCGTACCTTCACCGCGCGGGCTTCACGTACGCCGTCGAACGTGGTGGGCGGGACCAGGATGTTGAACGTCTCCGCGCTGGTCTGTGCGGTGGAGAGGGCGCTCAAGGTCTCCGTCTGGGCGCGGTCCGCGTAGATGCCCAGCGTTTCCGACTGAGGGGGAGGGAAGAGAAGCTGCCCCAAGCTGTTGATCACTGACCAGAGGTCGCTGAGCCCGTTGTTCCGGCACACCCATTTGAGCGATGCCTGACGGTCACGGAAGAACCCGCCCATCTGATCCTGGCCCATCAGCCCCGTCGAGAACCCCGCCGGATCGGGCACCCACCACCCCGGCTGGTACGCACTGGTGCCGAAAGCCGGGTCGGCCGCCCCGCACGGCCAGCTGGAGAACGTGAAGCGGGGCAGATACCGCTCCTCGCTGAACGGGGTCGCCGGAACATGGTCGAAATGCGGAGCGGGCATCGGCGCGCTGACCAGAATCTGCGCGTACCAGTCGGCGGCGAACTGGGAAAGCGCCTCGATCAAGCCCAGCAGACGCTCCCGCTCATGTCCCGTCGAACGGAAATAGGGCTCGACGAAGCGAATTCCATTGAGATAGCAGAGCGCTCCCGCCATCAGAACCGGTGCATGGAATCGCCCGTCCCAGCGGAGATGGCTGGCATTGAGGCTGTCCGGTGTCTGCCAATCATGGTAGGAGGCGGAGAGCGGACGCATGACCTGGACCGGCCACACGGTCGCCGGAACCACTCTTGTCTCGTTCGGCCACGACCTCTCCGAGGGAGGTAGGGAACTCGCGAACACACTTTCCGGTTGGCCCATCAAATGGGCCCCGGCGTAGACCTGGTCGCCGCCCATCATCCAGTGCGGCGCCGGGTTCCCGGACAGCATCGTGTAGGTCTCGGGATGGAACGGCAGCAGATTGGCCTCGGGCATGGCATGCCCCAGAAGCTTGGGACGCATCACGTTCAGGGCGTTCACCAGCTCGCGCCGGTGCTGGGCGGAATGGTCCGCCGCGAAGGACCGAATTCCGTCGGCGACATCCTTGATGAGCCCCTGCGTTCCGGTAGCCCGTTCCAGGCGATCGGAAATGAGTGTGCGGTGATTCTGGTCGCCGATCTTCTTGATTTCTTCGCGGATCTGGTCGAGTGCCTCCTGGATCGGGTCTTTGCCGCCGATGATCGCCTTGATGATGTCGGCGGCCACGGCAACGACACCCACGACGGTCGACGCCGCCGCGACCCAAGTGGCGATGCTCTTGAATGTGGCCACGGCGCCGGCGGAAATGCCCACGGTACGGGCGAACGCCTCGGGGTTCCTGAAGCTGATCGACACCGGACCACCGTTCCTTCACAACATCGGTTGACGCCCCAAGATTCGCACCCCGCGAAGAGCTGATCCAGAACTGCGGGCCGTCACCCGGTTACACAGAAGGCATGAGGATGGAAAGCATTTCTTTCCTGAAGAGAAGGCGGTTATGCCGGTGGCGGGTAGCGGTGGATCTCGGCCCGGTGGCCTGTCGAGCCGGCGAATTTGGCGTCGTCGGTGAGCAGCGGCACCCCGAGCAGTTCGGCGAGCGCCACGTACATGCCGTCATAGGCGGTCAGGTTGTTGCGCAGCTCCAGCACGCGCGGCTGCAGGGGCAGCATCGGATGGCGGACGATCTTCAGCTGGGCGTAGCGCTCCAGCATGATCTCGGCCCTCGCCTCGGAGATGCGCACCTCGGGCTTGCTGGTGATGACATGCCCGCGCACGACGGAGGCGATCTCGACGTCGATCAGGGCCGGTGCGTGCAGTTTCCGCGCCAGCCGCTGCCGGAGAAGGTCGTCGCCTTTGACGTTGGCCAGCAGGCGGAAGACGATCGAGGCGTCGACGACCAGGCTCACCGGCCGCCCTCGCGCATGGTCTCCCGGACGAAGTCGGGGTCGTACGCCACCGGCTCGTCGGCGGCGATCCTGGCCATCACCTCGTCCAGTGTCGGCGTGGCCGCCTCCTCGTTCAGGAGGTCGCGTACGAACGCGGTGAGGGACTTGCCTTCGCGCTCCGCCCGCGCCTTCAGTGTCCGCTCGGTCGTGTCAGGAACATCCCTGATCTGTATGGTCCCCATGCAAGCATTTTAGCATGCAACCTGCATGCACTCGGCCGTCGACCGCAACCAGGTCGACGGCCGAGTGATGGGGCGAACTACGCGCGCGCCCCCGCCAACCTTTCCGCAGGTGCTGGCTTCGGGCCCTTCACCCACATGTACGTCCCGGGCCGACGACGTTCGAGGCGCAGGAATGCCACCGTGGACCGGCAAATCAGCTCCTTCACGAACGCCGCACCCCGCCCGCGCAGCACCGTCTCCACGGGCGAGTCGTCGTGCCGGACGAACTGGATGAGCCCGTCGCGGCGGCCGAGGCTGACGCACTGGATGAGGTACCGGAACCGGAACGGCCTGGCCTGGCGTCCGGCGGCGCGGGCGTTGACGGAGTCGGCGGCGTGGGCGGCGATGGGCATGCCGGCCGCGCAGGACATGCGGGACTCGCCGGCGCCGGGGATCCGGACGGCCGCCGCGTCGCCGACGACGTAGACGTCCGGGTGCGACACGGACCGCATGGTGGCGTCCACGACGGCCCGGCCGCGGGCGTCGACGGTCAGCCCGGCCTCGGCGGCGAGCGTCGGGACGGTGAACGAACCCGCCCAGACCACGACATCTGCGGAAATGTCGCCGTCGGTGGTGTGGACGGTCCCCGCCGACACGCCCGACGCGCGGACCCCGTACCGGGTGATGACGCCGAGCCGAGACAGCGCCCCCGCGACGTGCCGGCGGCCGCGCGCCGACAGCACCGGCTCGTTCCCCGACACCAGCGTGACCCGCCACGCCGGGTACGTCTCGGCCAGCTCGGCCGCCATCTCGACGCCGGTCAGCCCGCCGCCGACCACCGCCACGTCACCGCCGCCGGAGGCCAGCCGGGTCCGCAGGGCGGCGGCCGACTCGGCGGTGTAGGCGTGCTCGGCCACCCCGGGCACGCGCACGTCGGTCCGGCTGCCGAGCGCGTACACCAGCGTGTCGTAGCCGAACTCCCGCCCGTCCTCCGTGCGCACCACGCGTGCCGAGGGGTCGAGCGCGGCGACCCGGGCGACGACGGTCTCGATGCCGGTGCCGCGCGTCAGCTCCGCCAGCGGGACCCGTACGGTCGGCCGGCCCGCGGCCAGCTCGTGCAGCCGGATCCGCTGCGTGAAGTGCGCCTCGGCGCTGATCAGGGTGATGTGATGGGTCCGGTCCAGCCGCAGCGCCGCTGTCAGACCCGCGTATCCCGCTCCGATGACCACGATGTTCATGCAAGGGAGACGGCGCCGGCGGACCCGATGTCTGAGTGAGGTGCGTCACACGTTGCGCAGCTTGGCGGGATTGCGTACGACGTCGACCTGGACGACGCGGCCACCGGAGACCACGAAGGCCATCACGCTGTCGGGGACTCCGTCGCCGTCGCGGATGACCACGCCCGGAGCCCCGTTGACGTCGAGGAACTCGGCCGTCATGCCGTCGAACCAGCGCTCGACCATGCCCAGGACCATCCTGGCGACCCGATCGGAGCCCACCACCGGCACCGCCGCGGCCGTGACCACGCCGCCGCCGTCGGCCCGCCACACCACGCCTGGGTCGAGCACCGCGACCAGCCCCGGCAGGTCGCCCGAGGTCGCCGCCGCCGCGAACGCCTCCACGACCTTCAGGTGCGCGGCGCGGTCGGCGGTGCCGCGCGGCGCGTACTCCTGCACGCGCGCGCGGGCCTGCGACGCGAGCTGCCGCACGGCCCCGGGGCTGCGCCCGAGGATCTCGCCGATCTCCTCGAACGGCACCTCGAACGCGTCGTGCAGCACGAACGCCGTCCGCTCCGCCGGGGAGAGCCGTTCCAGCACGGCGAGCAGGGCGAGACTGACCGAATCGTCCAGGGTCACCCGGTCCTCGGGGCCGAGCTCGGCGACGACCGGCTCGGGCAGCCACTCGCCGACGTAGGACTCCCGGCGGGCGCGGGCGGAGGTCAGCAGGTCGTAGCAGACCCGGCTCACGGCCGTGGTCAAGTACGCGCGCGCGTCGCTCACCGCCTGACGGTCGGCCTGCCGCCAGCGCAGCCACGTCTCCTGCACGGCGTCGTCGGCGTCGGCCACGGTGCCGAGAATCCGGTACGCAACGGCCCACAGGTGGTCACGGTGCTCCTCGAACGCCTCCATCAGCTCAGCACCCGCCCCACCATCCGGGCGTACATGCGCCCCGGGCTCGGGGACCGGGCGAGGAAGCCCGGCAGCATCGGGAGCGACACCGCGAACGGCTCCAGCAGCCGGTAGAGCTCGTGGGCGTCGCGGGGCCGGTCGCCCGGGTTCTTCTCCAGGAGCTGCCCGAGCAGCGCGCCCAGCCCGGCGGGCACCCCGGGCACGGCGGGCGGACGCTCCTTGACCTGCTTCTCGAACACCACGTAGTCGGTGGGCCCGGTGAACAGCTGCCTGCCGGTCAGCATCTCGTGCAGCACGCAGCCCAGCGCGTAGAGGTCGCTGCGGGGCTCGGCGATGCCGTGCTGGATCTGCTCGGGGGCCATGTAGGCGGGCGTGCCGAGGATCTGGCCGATGCGGGTGAACGTCGTCACGTCGGCGTCGCGGAGCATGGCCAGGCCGAAGTCCAGCACCTTGACGCTGCCGTCGGGGCAGAGCATCAGGTTCGTCGGCTTCAGGTCGCGGTGGCAGATCGCCAGCGCGTGCGCCGCCGACAGCACCGCGCACGCCTGGGCGGCGATCGCGACGGCCCACGGCACCGGCAGCGGCCCGTGCTCGCTCACCACGTCGGCCACCGTGACGCCCTCGATGAACTGCATCACCTGGAAGAGCCGCTGCTCGTGGGTGCCGAAGTCGTACAGGACGGGCGCGCCGGGGTGCTCCAGCCTGGCCAGGATGCGGGCCTCGCGGATGAACCGGCGCTCCAGCTCCTGGTCGGGGCCGCTGGGCAGGCGGAGGAGCTTGACGGCCACGCGCCGGTCGAGGTGACGGTCGTGGCCCGCGTAGACGGCGCCCATGCCGCCCTGGCCGAGGGGGAGGTCGTCGAGCTCATAGCGGTCGCCGATGACCACAAGTCCCCCCTCCCGCATCCTTCCGGGAAAAACTACACCGTCAGGACTGCGGGTGCAGGTGGCCGCCCGTGAGCCCGTCCAGGCCCAGCCGGATCAGCGTCTGGCCCAGCGCGGACGTCTCCCGCAGCGCGTCCTCCAGCACGGCGAGCTGCCGGAACGCCTCGCCGTAGGCCCGCTGGTCCTTGAGCGGGAGCCTCGGCAGGCGGGTGCGCCGCACGTCGAACCTGCTGGAACCGGTCGTCGCCCGGCTGCCCGCCGCCCGCAGGAACCCGGCCAGGAAGTCGGCGTCGAGCCGCCGCGCGTCGACCCGGTAGAGCGTCAGGTGGGGGCCCAGCACCATCCCACCGCCCGCCACGACGCGCACGCTGGAGTAGGAGGCCACGACGTCGCCCGGCTCGACGGCCACCAGCCCCTTCTGGGCCGTGGTCAGGCCCGACGGCGGCGCGTCGCCGGCCACGTCGTCGGCCGTGAGCACGGGCACGTCGCCGCCCTCAGCGGCCATCCGAGGCGGCGCCTGGAACACGCTCACCAGGCCCTCCTTGATCAGGTCGCCGATCGTGGTGGCGGGCTGGTCGAGCGGCTCGTCGAGCACCTTGAGGTCGGGCGGCGCGGCGGCGGCGGCCAGGAACCGGTCGCGCGCCTCGGCGAAGGCCCGGCCCACGTCGTCGCGGCGCTGGT
Organism: Nonomuraea sp. NPDC023979; assembly: GCF_040639085.1. Lineage (NCBI taxonomy): Bacteria > Bacillati > Actinomycetota > Actinomycetes > Streptosporangiales > Streptosporangiaceae > Nonomuraea > Nonomuraea sp. NPDC023979. Next base: position 72,083 of record NZ_JBEZZG010000002.1, on the reverse strand, counting down.
GGCGGGCCGGGGTCATGTCGACCTCGTCGGCCAGCAGGTCGATGATCCGCACCGCCTGGCCCGAGCCGTCGGCCAGGTAGGCGCGCCAGGCGGGCTCGACGACGGACATGTCGGCGGACGCGTCGAGGATCAGCACGTCGGACGGCGGGCGCTCACCGGCCGCCGGGCGGCGCAGCAGCCACAGGTCGGCGCCCGGCAGCGCGATGACCGCGCGCAGCGCGCCCGCCCTGAGCAGGTTGGCGCGGATGCGGCGGCCGGCCTTGCGGCTGGCGGCGGCCGGAGGCATGAGGATCGCGACCAGGCCGCCCGGCCTGACGTGGGTGAGGCAGTGCTGGACCCAGGCCAGCTCCGGCTCGCCGCGTGGCGGCAGCCCGTACTCCCAGCGGGGGTCGCCGACCAGCTCCTCGTAGCCCCAGGCCCGCTCGTTGAACGGCGGGTCGCACAGCACGGCGTCGGCCCGGTCGCCGGGGAAGCCGTCGTGACGCATCGCGTCGCCCGCCACGATCGTCGTCTCGGCCCCGCGCAGGCGCAGCCGCGCGGTGGCGATGGCGGCGGACGTCTCGCTCAGCTCCTGCCCGAGCACCCGCGCGTCGCCGGCCGCCAGCAGCAGCGTGCCGACCCCGCAGGCGGGGTCGAGCACGCGCGGCACGTCCTCGCCCGGCGGCACCAGGCGGACCATCAGCTCCGCGACGTCGTCGCGGGTGACCGACAGTTGCCGGGAGTGGGCCTCCAGATAGCGCTCCACCAGGAACTCGTACGCCGTCAGCGCCCCATGTCGCTCGGCCAGCTCCGACACGAGCGAGGCCGACTCGGGCTCCAGCTCGCTCTCACCGGTGGTCAGCAGCGCCCCGGCCTGGGCGACGACCTCGCCGAGCCGCAAATCGCCCGCGGCTTTCAGGCGTTGCCATGCCCGATCCGCCAGGGAGACCTGGTAGGACTTCCCATAGCGGCGCAGCCAGTCCTCGACCTGAGGCAGTGAAAAGAGGGGCTGGTTGGCGGTTCCGCCGATGGGGGCGGGGAAGTCGTCGTGGCGGCGGCGCCAGTTGCTCACCGCGGCACGCCCGACACCGGCGAGCCGGGCGATGTCCCCGGCGTTCAGGGTCGGGTCGTGGCTCATGAGGGTCAGACTAGTTCAACCGAGTCTTCAGCGCATCTGCTTGTGAAGTCTTTCAACCAGTGATTTACTGCAGGTATGAAGCACAACATCCGCTATGCCGCCGGATCAGACGTGGGCCGCCGCAGGGAGCAGAACGAGGATTCTGGCTATGCGAGCGGCCGGTTGCTCGTGGTGGCGGACGGGATGGGCGGGCACGCCGCGGGCGAGCTGGCGAGCTCGGCGGCGATCGCGGTGATGCGCGAGCTGGACGCCACGCTTCCCGAGACGGGCACCGACCTGGAGGCCGCGCTCGAAGGGGCCGTGCACGAGGCCGCGCGCAGGCTGGTCGAGCTGGCCGACATCGACCCGGCGCGCAGGGGGATGGGCACCACGGTCACCGCCATGCTGTGGGACGGCTACCGGTTCGCTCTGGCTCATCTGGGCGACTCCCGCGGATACCTGCTTCGCGATGGTGCTCTTTACCAGATGACCAAGGATCACACACTTGTGCAGTCGATGGTGGACGAAGGGCGCATCACGGAGGACCAGGCCGCCGTGCACCCCCGCCGCTCGATGGTGCTGCGCGTCCTCGGCAGCGAGGGCAGGGCGGAGCCCGACATGGCACTGCGCGAGGCCGACCCGGACGATCGCTATCTCCTCTGCTCCGACGGGCTCACCACCGTGCTCGGGCCCGAGGTCCTGCACGAGGTGCTGACCACGGTGGCAGACCCGGCGGCGGCCGTCCAGAGGCTCATCGATCTTGCCAACGAGGGCGGTTCGCCCGACAACGTGACGGTCATCGTGGCCGACGTCGTCGCGGCGGGCGCGGGCGACACGCAGGTCTTCCGGGTAGGCGCCGGGGCGTAATCCGGACTCCTGTCCCACCAGCCACAAGACCGTTATTTCCCCTCATGGCTAGACACTTTCGGAATGCTCTGCGCGTGGTCGTGATGTCGCTATTACAGTCCATCATGATCTGCCACATTTCTGGGGGGAGTCGAGCTGGACCCGATCGCGGAAGAGTTACTCGCCACCGTCCGTAAGGAACTCGGCTACCGGGAGAAGTCCGGCCAGCACACCAAGTTCGGCCACTGGTATGCCGACCGGGTGCAGGATCCGCAGTACAAGAACGCCGCCTGGTGCGACATGTTCATCGCCTGGGCCGCCGACAAGGCAGGCATCGGCGAATACGTCGGCCAGTTCGCCTGGACACCCTCCCATGCGGTCTGGTTCATCAAGCAGGGCGCCTGGACGCGCAAACCCGAACCGGGGGCCCTGGTCTTCTTCGACTGGCGCGGCGGTGACAGCTACAAGGGCGTCGACCACGTCGGCATCGTCGAACGCGTCGCCGGCAAGAAGATCCACACCATCGAGGCCAACGTGGACCGCGTCTGGCTCAAGCGCAAGGTCCGCGAAACCGACAAGGTCGTCGGGTACGGGCTGCCGCGCGTCGTCAAGGCCAACGCCGAGCTGAGCGAGATCCGCTCCAGCCAGCAGCCGTTCCCCCTCCGCGAACGCGCCGACCCGCCCGCCGCCTCGCCCTTCGACGCCCTCGGCGGGCCGCTGGCGCTGCTCGCCGTCATCATCGTCACCACCGTCGTGGTCTCCTTCCGCGTCGCCGGCCGCCGCGCGGGCCACCACCGCCGCCTCACCGGCCCCTGGAACGCGCCAACGCCCCCCGCACCTCCGGAGCCCACCCAGCCGCCGTCCGCGGACCCCGCGGCCCCCCGCGTCCCCGTAGGCGCCACCCCCACCCGCCGCCACCCCTACAACCCCAACCCCTGACCCACTTCCCGGTAGAACCCTCCCGGGGCAGGAGTGCCCGGGTACGGCACCGGTGGGTGGCGCGGCATCCTGAGATGGGGCCCCTTCGGGGGCGTGCCCGGGTGCGGGTGCCCGCTGGGGCGGTGGCCGCTGGGCGGTGCGGCGTCTTCGGGGCGGCCCTTCCGGGGGGAGGGCGCGCCCGGGTGCGTACCCGGTTGCCTCGGCTTCGGGCGGGTGGACCCTTCTGGGGGGAGGGATCGGCCGTACGGCGGGGTGGGTCAGGTGATCAGGTCGATGACCACCTTGACGTCCTGGCCGCGTTCGAGGGCTTCCGGGGCGCGGTCCAGGGGGAGGCGGCGGGTGATGAGGCGTTCGAGCCAGGCGGGGTCCGCCTGGGAGAGCGCGTCGGCGGCGGCGCGGTAGTGGCGCAGGTTGGCGTTGACGGTGCCGAAGACGACGTCGTTCTCCAGGACGATGTCGCGGTTGATCTGCCCGGCGTCGGCGCTGATGGGCCGGCCGCCGGCGGAGACGCCGGCGAGGCAGACGATGCCGGCTTCGGCGGTGTTGAGCATGGCGTCGAAGACGAGCGGCCCGGCGCCGGTGCATTCGAGGATGATGTCCGGTTTGAAGCCGACGGCTTTGAGGTCGCTGGCGGCGTGGTAGGTGGCGTCGAGGTCGGCGACAAGGGCGGGTTTGACGCCGTCGGCGGCGCGGTCGAGGACGTGGACCTCCAGGCCGCGCTGGCGGGAGAGCAGGGCGCCGAGCAGTCCGATGGGCCCGGCGCCGGTGACGAGGACGGTGCGGGGCTCGAACCAGGCGCGGGAGCCGATGGCCTCGATGTGCTCCCAGGCCTTGGCGACGACGGAGGCGGGCTCGACGAGGACGCCGAGGGTGCCGAGCGCGGGGTCGATCTTGACGGCGTAGGCGGCTTCGACGGTCCAGCGTTCGCTGCCGTAGCCGTCGCGTTCCTTGATGCCGCGTTCGGTGTATTCGCCGTTGCGGCACATGTCGAACTCGCCGCGGGCGCAGGCGCCGCAGGGTACGGGGTCGGGGCGGCGGACGACGCCGACGACGAGGTCGCCGGGGGAGTAGGCGGAGCCGTCGGGAACCTGGAGCACCTGGCCGAGTGATTCGTGGCCGAGGATCATGGGCTCCTGGCGCGGCCAGCCGTACTCGCCGGAGATGAGCTCGCGGTCGGTGCCGCATATGCCGAGTGCGAGGCCCTGGACGAGCAGTTCGCCTGCCCCCGGCTCCGGCTCGGGAACCTCTGTGACGCCGAGCGTGCCTTGCTTGCCCGGCACGAATGTGATCGCACGCATGCTTCACCCCTACCCACCAGGGCACCTTGGGAATTAGTAGGACGTCCTAGTATCTTCGAATCAGGGCCCCACGAAGGAGTGATCAGGCGTGCACGTTCCGGTCAACCCGGTCCGATTCGTGACAGCGGCAGCGCTGTTCGACGGCCATGACGCGGCCATCAACATCATGCGGCGCATCCTGCAGACCCAGGGCGCCGAGGTGATCCACCTTGGGCACAACCGATCGGTGGACGAGATCGTCACAGCCGCCATCCAGGAGGACGTCCAGGGGGTGGCGATCAGCTCGTACCAGGGCGGGCATGTGGAGTTCTTCTCCTACCTGGTGGACCTGCTGCGCGAGCGCGGCGCCGGGCACGTCAAGGTGTACGGCGGCGGTGGCGGGGTGATCGTGCAGGACGAGATCGACCTGCTGCACGAGCGGGGTGTCACGCGCATCTTCTCGCCGGAGGACGGGCAGCGGCTCGGGCTGCCCGGGATGATCAACAAGCTGATCGAGGAGTGCGACGTCGAGCTGGACGAGGCCCCGTCGGTCGAGGCGGTGGTGTCGGGCGACCAGGCGGCGCTGGCCAGGGCGATCACGCTGATCGAGGCGGGCCGGGCGCCGGCCGGGCTGGTCGAGGGGGTGCGGGCGGCGGGCCGTTCGGCTCCGGTGCTGGGCATCACGGGCACCGGCGGGTCGGGCAAGTCGTCGCTCACCGACGAGCTGGTGCGCCGGCTCCGCGTGGACAACGACGACAAGCTGCGCATCGCGGTCATCGCCATCGACCCGACGCGGCGGCGGGGCGGCGGCGCGCTGCTCGGCGACCGCATCAGGATGAACAGCCTGAGCCCGCAGACGTACTTCCGCTCCCTGGCCACCCGGGGGGCCGCCAACGAGGTGCCGGCCTGCCTGGACGACGTGATCGCCGCCTGCCGGGCCGCCGGTTACGACCTGGTGGTGGTGGAGACGCCGGGCATCGGCCAGGGCGACGCGGGCATCGTGCCGCACGTGGACGTGCCGATCTACGTGATGACGCCGGAGTTCGGCGCGGCCTCGCAGCTGGAGAAGATCGACATGCTCGACTTCGCCGAGGCCGTGGTGATCAACAAGTACGAGCGGCGCGGGGCCGAGGACGCGCTGCGTGACGTACGGCGGCAGCTCGTGCGCAACCGGGAGGCGTTCGGTGTCTCGCCGGAGGAGATGCCGGTCTTCGGCACGATCGCGGCCCGCTACAACGACGCGGGCGTGACCGCGCTCTACCAGCACCTGAAGGAGCTGCTGGTGGACAAGGGCATGCCGGCCGGTCCCGGGCTGCTCGCGCCGGTGCGCGGGCGCACGTCGCAGGCGTCGGCGGCGATCGTGCCGCCGGCCAGGGTCCGCTACCTGGCGGAGATCGCCGAGACCGTGCGCGGCTACCACGAGGAGACGCGGGCCCAGATGGAGGTGGCCCGCCGCCGCCAGCAGCTCGCCGCCGTGAGCGCGCTGCTGGAGGACGACCGCCTCGACGAGCTGTCGGCGCGGGCCGAGGCGGAGCTGAGCGACGAGAGCCGCGCCCTGCTGGAGAGCTGGCCCGCCACGAAGGAGCAGTACACGGCCGACGAGCTCGTGGTGAAGGTGCGTGACCGGGAGATCCACACGCCGCTGTGGCGCGAGACCCTGTCGGGCAACCGCATCCCGCGCGTGGCGCTGCCGCGTTACGAGGACCACGGGGAGCTGCTCAGGTTCCTGCGGAGCGAGAACCTGCCGGGCCGGTTCCCGTTCACGGCCGGGGTGTTCGCGTTCAAGCGGGACGATGAGGACCCGACGCGGATGTTCGCCGGCGAGGGCGACCCGTTCCGCACGAACCGGCGCTTCAAGCTGCTGTCGGAGGGCCAGCCGGCCACCCGGCTGTCGACGGCGTTCGACTCGGTGACGCTGTACGGGAACGACCCCAACCTCCGGCCCGACATTTACGGAAAAGTGGGCACTTCGGGGGTGTCGATCGCCACCCTCGACGACATGAAGGTGCTCTACGACGGCTTCGACCTGTCGGCGCCCAACACCTCGGTCTCGATGACGATCAACGGCCCGGCCCCGACGATCCTCGCCTTCTTCCTCAACGCCGCCGTCGACCAGGCGCTCCAGCGCTTCCGCGACGAGCACGGCCGCGAGCCCGACGAGGCCGAGTCCGCCGAGCTCAAGGCCCGGACCCTGGCCACGGTCAGGGGCACGGTCCAGGCAGACATCCTCAAGGAGGACCAGGGCCAGAACACCTGCATCTTCTCCACCGAGTTCTCGCTGCGGATGATGGCCGACATCCAGGAGTGGTTCATCCGCAACGGGGTGCGCAACTTCTACTCGGTGTCGATCTCCGGCTACCACATCGCCGAGGCCGGGGCCAATCCCATCAGCCAGCTCGCCTTCACCCTGGCCAACGGCTTCACCTACGTGGAGGCGTACCTGGCCAGGGGCATGAACGTGGACGACTTCGCGCCGAACCTGTCGTTCTTCTTCTCCAACGGCATGGACCCCGAGTACAGCGTGCTCGGCCGGGTGGCCCGGCGCATCTGGGCGGTGGCCATGCGCGAGCGCTACGGCGCGGGCGAGCGGTCGCAGAAGCTCAAGTACCACGTCCAGACCTCGGGCCGCTCGCTGCACGCCCAGGAGATGAACTTCAACGACATCCGCACCACCCTCCAGGCGCTGATCGCCGTCTACGACAACTGCAACAGCCTGCACACCAACGCCTTCGACGAGGCGGTCACCACCCCGTCGGCCGACTCGGTGCGCCGGGCCATGGCCATCCAGCTGATCATCAACCGGGAGTGGGGCCTGGCGCGCAACGAGAACCCGCTGCAGGGCTCGTACATCATCGACGAGCTCACCGACCTGGTGGAGGAGGCGGTGCTGCGCGAGTTCGAGCGGCTGTCGGACCGGGGCGGCGTGCTGGGCGCGATGGAGACCGGCTACCAGCGCGGCCGGATCCAGGACGAGTCCATGCTGTACGAGACCCGCAAGCACGACGGGTCGCTGCCGATCATCGGGGTCAACACGTTCCGCAACCCGGGCGGTGACGAGCCGGGCCCGCACAAGCTGGAGCTGGCCCGGGGCACCGAGGAGGAGAAGCGCTCGCAGCTCGACCGGCTGCACGCCTTCCACGAGCGCAACCGGGCCGAGGCCCCGGCGGCGCTGGCCCGCCTGCGGGAGGCGGCGATGTCGGAGGAGAACGCGTTCGAGGTGCTGATGGAGGCGGCCCGGGTGTGCTCGCTGGGTCAGATCACCGAGGCGCTGTTCGAGGCGGGAGGCCAGTACAGGCGCAACGTCTAGGGGCGCTCGCCGGCTGGATAACCGTGCTGTCACGATTCGGGGCCGAAGGTGGCTTTGTCGCCTTCGGCCCTGTCTTCTCTCCCATACTGATCGGCGATCAGAAGGAGGGGGACGCCGTGCTGGAGGCGCTGGGGCTCACCGCCGGTGAGGAGCTCGCCTACCGCCGCCTGATCGACGGCCCCCGCACCGCCGCCGAGCTGGCCGCCGCCCTCGGCAGGCCGGTCACCGCCGTCGCCGAGGACCTGGCCGCCCTGGTCCGGCGCGGCCTGGTCTCGCGCCTGCCCGGCGTCCCCGCCCGCCACGTCGCCGCGCCGCCCTCCGTCGCGCTCGGCGGCCTGCTCACCGCCCGCCGCGAGGAGCTGCGCACCGCCGAACTGGCCCTGGTCGCGCTCGCCGAGCAGCACCGCATGGCCGCCGTCGACCGCGCCGTGGGCGACCTCATCGAGGTCGTGACCGGCGTCGAAGCGGTACGCCAGCGCTTCCTGCAGATCCAGTGGGCCGCGGACAAGCGGGTGCGCTCGTTCTCCACGGCGCCGTTCGTGGCCGTGACGCCGGACGACAACACGGCCGAGGAGGAGGTCGTCGACCGCGGCGTGGAGTATCTGGTGATGGTCGAGCGCGAGGTGCTGGCCACGCCCCGCGTGGCGGCCGGGATCATCGCCTCCATCCGCAAGGGCGTCCAGGTCAGGGTGTCCGACAAGCTGCCGATCAAGCTCATGATGGCCGACGGCGAGCTGGCCCTGGTGCCGCTCACCACCGATCCCGGCGGCGAGCCGGCCGCCGTGCTGCTGCACCGCAGCGGCCTGCTCACGGCGGTCGAGGCGCTGTTCGAGGCGATCTGGCAGCGCGCCTACCCGCTGCGCGTGGACGCCTCCGGCGAGCTGGCCGAGGAGCGCGAGGCCGCGATCGGCGAGCTCGACAGGAACATCCTCGGCCTGCTGCTGGCCGGGCTGACCGACGAGGCGGTCGCGGGCCAGCTCGACCTGTCGCTGCGCACCCTCCAGCGCCGGGTCCGCGCCCTGATGGACCTCGCGGGCGCCCGCACCCGGGTGCAGCTCGGCTGGCACGCCGCCCGCAACGGCTGGGCCTGACGGCGGACGATAAGATCCGGACGCGGGATTCCACTGCCATCAGGAGGCTTCATGTCCGACGTCACGTTCAAGGGAAACCCCATCATCGTGGGCGGTTCCTTCCCCAAGCAGGGCGACCCGGCGCCCGGGTTCAGCCTGGTCGGCGCCGACCTCTCCGACCGCACGCTGGCTGACTTCGGCGACGCGGTGAAGGTGCTCAACATCTTCCCGAGCGTCGACACCGGCGTGTGCGCGGCCTCCGTGCGCCGCTTCAACCAGATCGCCGCCGAGCACCCCGGCGTGGCCGTGCTCTGCGTGTCGGCCGACCTGCCGTTCGCCCAGAAGCGGTTCTGCGGCGCCGAGGGCCTCGACAACGTCACCACGCTGTCGCTCATGCGCGGCCGCTCGTTCCTCAAGGACTACGGGGTGGCCCAGGAGAGCGGCCCGCTGGCCGGGCTCGCCGCCCGCGCGGTGGTCGTGCTCGACGGCGCCAACAACGTGATCTACTCCGAGCTCGTCCCGGAGATCACCCAGGAGCCCGACTACGACGCCGCGCTGGCCGCGCTCACGTAGGACCTGAACTCCCCGGCCAGCTCCAGCAGGTGCGGGGCGTTCTCGGCGGTGTGCTGGAGGTCCAGGACGCACTCGTGGACCCCGGCCGCCGCCGCCTCGTCCAGATAGGCGGCGATCTGCGCCACGGTGCCGCTCCTGGGCGGCGCGCCGCCCGCCTCGACGACCGGGTTGGCGCGCAGCACCATGCGCAGCGCCGCCGGGTCGCGGCCGGCCTCCTCGGCGGCCCGCAGCACCGTGCCCCACATCGAGGTCAGCATCCGGATCGGCAGCGAGGCGGTCAGCCAGCCGTCGGCCCGGCGGCCGATGCGCCGCAGCGCGTCGGGGGCGAACCCGCCCAGCAGCAGCGGCGGGCGGCCGACCGGCTTGGGGTGGATGCGGCTGGGCGCCACCGTCCACAGCTCGCCGCTGTAGGCGACCGGGTCGGTGTGCCAGATGGCCTCCAGCGCGTCGAGCGTGGCCTCGTACCTGGAGGCCCTCGACTTCCAGGGCACGCCGACGGCGGCGTACTCGTCCGACGACCAGCCGAGCCCCAGCCCCACGTCCAGCCGGCCGCCGCTGAGCTGGTCGATCGTCGTCAGCGAGCGGGCGAGCAGCGGGGGAGCGTACCAGCAGGCGTTGAGCGCGCTGGTGCCGAGCCGGATGCGCGAGGTCGTCGCGGCGGCCACCGACAGCACCGCGAACGGGTCGAGGAACACGCCGTGCGCCTCGGGGATCGAGCCGTCGCCGCCGGGATAGCGGTCCTTGGGCTCCAGCGGCGTCAGCAGCCGGTCGCCCACCCACAGGCTCGCGAAGCCCATCTCCTCGGCCTCGTGCGCCACCAGGCGCAGGCTCTCCAGCGAGGCGAACCTGCCGTACTGCGGCGCGGCCAGGCCGATCCGCATCGCCTCAGGCCCTTCTGCCCACGCCGCACAGGATGAGCGACGAGGCGGGATCGTCGGTGAAGTCGATCGCGTCGGTCTCGCCGGGACGCCATTCGGGCAGCCACACCAGTCCCGGGTCCACCAGGTCGAACCCGTCGAACATGGCGGCGATGCCGGCCCGGTCGCGCAGGGTCAGCGGTGCGGTGGCGTTGCGGTAGACCTCGGTGCCCTTGCGGACGGCGGCGCGGCGGGCGTCGCTGGTGCCGTGGGACAGGACCAGGTAGCTGCCGGGCGCCATGGCCTCGCGCAGCGTGCGCAGGATGCCGGCCGGGTCGTCGGACTCGGCGATGAAGTGCATGACGGCCACGAGCAGCACGCCGACGGGCCGGTTGAAGTCGATGGTGTCCAGCACCACCGGGTCGTCGAGGATCTGCCGGGGCTTGCGCAGGTCGCCCTCGACGGCGACCGTGTCGGTGTCGGAGGCGAGCATGGCCCGCGCGTGCACCATGACGACCGGGTCGCGGTCCACGTAGACGACGCGGTTGCCGGGCGAGACGGAGTTGGCCACCTCGTGCACGGCGCCCTGCGACGGCAGCCCGGTGCCGATGTCGAGGAACTGGCTGATGCCCTCGCCGGCCAGGAACCGCACGGCCCGGCCGAGGAAGGCGCGGTTGGCCCGGGCGGCGGCCCGCACTTCGGGCGCCACCTTCAGGATGCGCTCGGCCGCCTCGCGATCGGCCGGGAAATGATCCTTGCCGCCCAGGTAATAGTCGTACAGCCGGGCGACGTTGGGCTTGGTCGGATCGAAGCCCCGAGGTTCGTGCTGGTGATCCCCCAGATTCACATTTCAAGATTGTATGGATATGTATCCCTTCGTGGGGGGATTTAGGGTGTTGTTGTGAGCGATTCCGTCGAATTTGTCGATGACACCGGGGTACGCGTCCCCGTGCCCGCCGCCGTGGGCCGGATCGTGTCACTGGTGCCGTCGCTCACCGAATCGGTCGCCGCGACCGTCCCCGAAGCGCTGGTCGGGGCCACCGACTGGTGCTCGCACCCGCCCGGCCTGGATGTGACCAGGATCAGGGGCACCAAGAACCCCGACCTCGCCGCGATCACCGCGCTGCGCCCCGACGTGGTCCTGGCCAACGCCGAGGAGAACCGGCCCCCCGACCTCGAGGCCATGCGCGCCGCCGGGCTGGCCGTGTGGGTGACCAGGATCGAGACCGTGGACCAGGCGTTCGCCTCGCTGGCCAGGATGTTCGAGCTGGCCTGCCGGGTGCCCCGCCCGGACTGGCTCGTCCGGGCCGAGCGGGCCTGGCGCGAGCCGCACCGGGGGCCGCGCCGGACCGCGATCGTGCCCGTCTGGCGGCGGCCGTGGATGGTGGCGGGGCGCGACACGTTCACCGGCGACGTGCTCGCCCGCCTGGGCGTCGACAACCTGTACGCCGGCCACCCCGAGCGTTACCCCAAGATCCCGCTCGCCGAGCTCGTCGAGGCCCGGCCCGACCTGGTCGTGCTCCCCGACGAGCCGTACGCCTTCAGCGCGGACGACGGCCCCGAGTGCTTCCCCGGCCTGCCGTGCGCGCTGGTCAGCGGGCGGCTGCTCACCTGGTACGGGCCGTCGCTGCTCACCGCCAGGGCCGAGCTAGCCGGCCAGATCGGGGCGGGCCGGCCCGCCTGAGGCGGCCAGCGCCGCGTCGACCGCCTCCGGCGACAGCACGTGCTCCATGACGATCACCGCCGTGCCCACGATGCCCGCCCGGTCGCCCAGCGAGCTCGTGACGATCTCCAGGTTGCGGGTCGTGTACGGCAGGCTGCGCCGGTAGACGCTCTCCCGGATGCCCGTCAGGTAGTGCTCGCCGGTCTCGGCCATGTCGCCGGCCAGCACCAGGACGCCCGGGTTGAGCAGGCTGACCGCGGTCGCCAGCACGATGCCCAGCGTCCGCCCGGCCTCCTGGGTGCGCGCGATGGCCGCCGGGTCACCCGCCTGCACCAGGCGGACCACGTCGCGGCTGGTCTCCATGCCCAAATCGGCGGCCACCGCGTGACCGCTGGCCAGGGACGCCACGCAGCCGCGCGAGCCGCACGTGCACACCCGGTCGTCGGCCTCGTGCAGCCGGACGTGGCCGATGTTGCCCGCGGCCTCCTCCACGCCCCGGTAGATGCCGCCGTTGAGCACGATGCCGGTGCCGATGCCGGTGGACACCTTGACCAGGACGAGCGCGTCGGTGTGCCGCCACGACGACCACCACTCGCCCAGCGCCATCGCGTTGGCGTCGTTCTCCACCAGGATCGGCACGTCGAAGTCCGCCCCGACGGCCGGGCCGATCGGGTGGTCGTCCCAGCCGGGCATGAGGAACGACCGGATGGCCCGGCCCGAGGTGTGGTCGACCGAGCCCGGCAGGTCCACGCCGATCCCGCAGACCTGGGCGGCCGGGCGGCCGGTGCGGTCGAGCAGCCGCCGGAACGCCTCCCGCACCCAGGACAGCACCGCGTCGGGGCCGCGCTCGATGCGCATCTCGGTGTGCTCCTCGGCCAGCGGCCGGGCCGCCAGGTCGGTCAGCGCCACCCGGGCGTGGCTGGCCCCGAGATCGGCCACCAGCACGAGCCGGCTGCCGGCGTCGATGTCGAGCACCGAGGGCGGCCGCCCGCCCCCGGAGGACGCCACACCCGACTCGTGGATGTAGCCCGCCTCGATGAGCCGGTCCACCCGGTCGGTGATCGTCGACCGGGACAGCCCGGTGAACTCGATGAGCTGCTTGCGGGTGCGGCAGGAGCCGTCGCGGATGAGCTGGAGGACCTGCCCTGCCGTCAGCATGGTCTATCCCTTCTCCGCTCCTGCCGTGAGCCCCTCCGTCAGCAATCGCTCGCTGGCGAAGAAGACGATCACGATGGGCAGCGTCAGCACCACCGATCCCGCCATGAGCACCGTGGTCGGGATCTCGATGCTGCCCGCGAGCTGCGAGAGCCCCAGCGAGACCGTCCAGCTCTCCCGCCTCTCCACCAGGAAGAGAAGGGCGAACAGGAACTCGTTCCAAGCGATCATGAACGCGTAGAGACCGGTGGCCATGAGCGCCGGCTTGGACAGCGGCAGCACCACCCGCCAGATGGTCGACAGGCGCGTGCAGCCGTCGATCGCCGCCGCCTCCTCGACGCTCTGCGGCACGGTCTCGAAGTAGTTGCGGAGCATGTATACCGTGACTGGCACGGTTTGCGCGATATAGACGAGAATCAGGCCGACCAGCGACCCCCGCAGCCCGAGCATCGTGAACAGCACGAACAGCGGGATGGCCAGCACGATCGCCGGGAACAGGTAGACGGCCAGGAACAGGAAGTGCACCTGCCGCCGCCCGAAGAAGCGCAGCCGCGCCACCGCGTACGCCCCCGGGATCGAGATCAGCAGCGTGACCGCCACCGAGGCGACGGCCACGATCGCGCTGTTGCGCATGAAGATCAGGAACCCCTGCCGGTCCAGCACGTTCGCGTACGTGTCGAGCGTGAACGTCGCCGGCCACAGCGAGCCCGGGTCCAGGATGAGCTCCTGGATGTCCCGGAACGACAGCATCACCATGTAGTAGAACGGGAACGCGGTGATCACGAAGAGGAAGAGGATCACCAGCGGCCTGAGCACCTTGAGCAGCGCCCGCTCGAACCTATCCCTGCTCACGTTCGCCACCTCCGAAGAAGCGCAGGTAGAGCACCAGGAACACGACCAGCACGACCGCGAGCGCGATCGCCTGCGCCGCCGAGGCCCCGATGTCGTCGCGCGCGGTCAGGAAGTTGTAGACCCGCACGCTGACCACCTCCGTGCCCGCCCCGCCGCCGGTCAGCAGGTAGACGTCGTCGAACTTGGTGAAGGTGAAGACGAACCGCAGCACCGACAGCAGCGCGATGATCCGCCAGAGCTGCGGCATGATCACGTAGCGGAACCGCTGCGTCGGCGTGGCCCCGTCGACCACCGCCGCCTCGTCCAGCTCCGCCGGCAGCGCCTGGAGCCTGGCCAGCAGGAACAGGAACGCGAACGGGAAGTAGCGCCACGCCTCGAACGCGATCACCGTCAGCAGCGCCACCGGCACCTCCAGGCCCAGGAACGTGCCCCGGGCCTGGGTGAGGAAGGCGATCGGCTCGTCCAGCCAGGAGTTGACGATGCCGTACTGGGGATTGAGCATCGTCTCCCACAGGAACGCGACGGCCACCACCGGAGCCACGTACGGGATCAGGATCGAGGCCCTGACCAGCGTCCGCAGCCGGAACCTGTCGCGCAGCGCCAGCGCCGCGACCAGCCCGATCACGATCGACAGCGCGGTGCCCGCGACCGTGTAGACGAGCGTGTTGACCAGCGCGGACCAGAACCCCGGCTCGGAGATCACGTACGTGAAGTTCTCCAGCGTGTAGTTGCCGAACAGCCCCGCCTGGCGGATGTTGATCAGCCGGACGTCCTGGAACGCCAGCATGATCGCCCACAGGAGCGGCAGCACCACCACGACCAGCGTGATCACGAGCGTCGGCGAGATCAGCGCCAGCCCGGCCCGCCCCTCCTGCTCGCGCAGCGTGCGTCCGCGGCTCATTCGCGGATCCCGCGCTTGATGGTCTCGACCTCGGTCCTGGCCTGCGCGGCGGCGGCCTGCGGGGTGAGCGAGCCGTCGGCCACGCCGGCCAGCGCCTTGGGCACCGGCAGCTCGCCCATCGTGGCGCCGACCAGCTTGCCCTGCCCCTGCGGGATGCCCCAGCGGGCGAACGTGCCGGGGCTGGTGCGCAGCGCCTCCAGCACCTCGGCCGGGTAGACGTCGGCCAGCGGCTTCTTGGTGTCGACCCCGGCGGGCAGCGCCTGCCACTTGTCGGCGAACCCCTCGCGGGTGGGGAACTTGCCCTCGGGGGCCATCCCGATCCATCGCTCGTAGCCCTCGTTCATCATGTACGCGACGAACTTCGCGGCCTGGTCCGTGGCGGCGTCACGCATGACAACCCAGGACACGACCTCGCCGAACTGGGCGGGGGCGCTCCCGTCCGGGCCCTTGAGCGCGGTGACGACGCCGGTGTTCGCGGCCAGCCACTCCGGGTCCTCGCGGCACTGCGGGCAGCTCGGCAGCGCGTCCTTCCGCAGCCCGGCCAGCTCGTCCAGGATGAACGACGACCAGATCATCATGGCGGCCTTGCCGGAGAAGTACGTGGCCCGGGTGGAGTCGACGTCCTGCATGCCCTTGACGGAGTGGTTCCTGGCCAGGTCGCCGTAGAACTCGAAGGCGCGCACGCACTGCGGCGAGTCGAGCGCCACCTTGCCGGAGCCGTCGACGAGCTGGCAGCCGTTGGCCAGGGCGACGTGCTCGAAGCTCTGCGCGGTGAAGGAGTCCTTGGGGGCGACCGCCAGCGTGATGCCGGCGACGCCGCCGGTGTTGAGCTCGGCGGCGGCGGCCCGCAGCGCCTCGTAGGTGTCGGGGGGCCGCAGCCCGGCCTTCTCGAACAGGTCCTTGCGGTAGAGGATGAGCTGGGCCCAGCCGTCGCTGGGCACGGCCAGCAGCCTGCCGCCGGATGAGTCGAGCTCCAGGGCGCGCGCCGAGAACGTGTCGCGCCCGAGCTGGTCGACGATCTTCGCGGGGGTCTCGGTGTCGAGCAGCTCGTTGGACTCCAGCTCGCGGACGGAGGCCAGGGGCAGGGCGCCGATCACGTCGGGCAGGTCGCCGGCCGCCGCCGCCGAGGTGACCACCTGGCTGAACTGGTCCTCGGCCACGCCGACCAGTTTGACCTTGATGCCGGTCTTCTGGGTGAACTCGTCGATGATCTTCTGCTGGACGGCCATCCGGTCCTCGAGGTTCTCCTCGGTCCAGACGGTGATCTCGTCGGCCGCCCGCTCGCCGTCGTCGCCGCAGGCCACCAGGCAGGTCGCTGCCAGCAGCGCGGCGGAGAGGACGGCGGTTACCTTCTGCGGCATGGCACGCTCCTCCGGTTCGGGATAAGGCTCCTGTACCCCTGAGGCAAAGGGGCGGTCTGATCTCGGCGAAGATTTTTCCGCCCTGGATCACGCCTGATATCCCTGCTGGACCAGGGGGTGTGCAATGCCGGTAAGGTCGCTTTCCTGAAGACGGGCGATCAGAAACCCCAAGGTAATCCGGAGCCCTCGGCGGAAGTCGTAGACTTACGAGTGTTCCAAGCGCAACTATGGTGTGCAAACAAGCACTAAATCTCTTACTTTTGTTTGATCAAAAAGCGTAAGTGTGGGCAATGCGCGTCATCACCTTCCAAGAGCCAGGTCACGTTTCCGTAAGCCTGGAGCAGCCCGCCGAGCTCGTTCCGGGCAGCGTGCGGGTTCGTACGATGTACTCGGGCGTCTCCGCGGGCACCGAGCTCACCGCCTATCGCGGGACCAATCCATACCTCAATCACAAGTGGGACACCGAGCAGCGTCTCTTCCTCGATGGCCAGACCCACGCCTACCCGCTGACCGGCTGGGGCTACCAGGAGGTCGGCGAAGTGGTGGAGGCGGCGCCCGACGTCGCCGACCCGCCCGTCGGCAGCCTCGTCTGGGGCATCTGGGGCCACCGGGCCGAGGCCGTGCTGCCCGCCCACAAGCTCGTCGGTCACGTCATGCCGCCCGGCGCGGCCCCGCTGAGCGGCGTCTTCGCCCGCGTCGGCGCCATCGCGCTCAACGCCGTGCACGCCGCCGACATCCACTTCGGCGACCAGGTGGCGATCTTCGGCCAGGGCGTCATCGGCCTGCTCGCCACCCGCCTGGCCGTGCTGAGCGGCGCCCGCGTGGTCGCCGCCGACGCCATCCCGGCCCGGCTGGAGCTCGCCCGGCGCTACGGCGCCGCCGAGACCGTCGACGTGCAGGCCGGCTCCGTCGCCGAGCTCATCCGCAAGCGGATCGAGGGCGCCGACACCGCGATCGAGCTGAGCGGCAGCCACCACGGCCTGCACGAGGCCATCCGCACCGTCCGCAAGGGCGGCCGGGTCGTGGCCGCCGGCTTCTACCAGGGCGACGGCATCGGCCTGCGGCTCGGCGAGGAGTTCCACCACAACCAGGTGCAGCTCGTCTCCTCGCAGATCGGCGGCGTCGCCTCCTGGCTGGCGCACCGGTGGGACGTCGAGCGGCTGCAGCGCACGTTCATGGAGACCGTCCACCGGGGCGACGTCGAGGTCGACGACCTCATCAGCCACGTCGTCCCGGTCGACGACGCCGCCGACGCCTTCGACCTGATCGACAAGCACCAGTCCGAGGTGCTGCAGCTCGTCTTCACCTTCGAGGAGTCACAGTGAAGCTCGCCGCCCAGGAGCAGCTCCTGCCCGGCCGGTCCCTGCAGGAGAAGTTCGCCTTCGCCGTCGACGCCGGGTTCGACGCCATCGAGTTGCGCGGCAAGGGCGACTTCCACTTCGCCGGCCGCCTCACCGAGCTCAAGCGGGCGCTGGCCGACGGCGTCGTCATGCCGACCGTGTGCGTGGACATGCCCCACTTCATCGGCGACTTCGACGCGGCCAAGCGCACCGACGCGATCCAGCAGCTCAGGTCGCAGCTCACGGTCATCGGCGAGCTGGGCGGCATCGGCGTCATGACCCCCGCCTCCTGGGGCCAGTTCTCCCGCCGGCTGCCGCCGTTCGAGCCGCCGCGCAGCCCCGAGCAGGACCGCGAGGTGCTCACCGAGGCCCTGGCCGTGCTCGGCGAGCACGCCCAGCGCAACGGCGTGCTGATCATGCTGGAGCCGCTCAACCGGTACGAGAACCACATGGTCAACACGCTGGCCGACGCGGTGTCCTACTGCGCCATGGACTCCATCAGGATCGTCGGCGACACGTACCACATGAACATCGAGGAGGACGACCCCTGCCGCTCGCTGGCCGAGGCCGCCCCCTACCTGGCGCACATGCAGATCAGCGAGTCCAACCGCAACCAGCCCGGCACCGGGCACCTCGACTGGGGCGCGCAGCTCGCCACCCTCGACGCCGTCGGCTACGACGGCTACCTCGCCCTCGAATGCCGCCTGCGCGGCGAACCCGAGGTCGTCCTGCCCGAGACGGCCGCCTTCATCAGGAAATTCCTATGATCCTCCGCGACGCGGTACGTGTCCTCGTCGACAACTGGGACGGCAGCTACACGGTCCCCTCCCGGCGGCTCTACCCCCACCAGTGGAGCTGGGACTCCGCCTTCGTGGCCATCGGCAACGCCCGCTGGTCGCCCCGGCGGGCCCGGTCGGAGCTGCTGTCGCTGTTCGGCGCCCAGTGGGCCGACGGCAGGGTGCCGCACATCGTGTTCAACCCCAAGGTGCCCGAGGGCGCCTACTTCCCGGGGCCGGAGTTCTGGCAGGCGCGCTCGCCCTCCGGCTCCGCCACCTCCGGCATCGTGCAGCCGCCCGTGCACGCGCTGGCCGCCTGGAAGGTGCACCAGGCCGAGCCCGACCCGGGCTTCCTGCGCCGCATCTACCCCCGGCTGGTCGCGCAGCAGGAGTTCCTGCGCACCGCCCGGCGCTCGCCCGAAGGGCTGATCTCCATCGTCCACCCCTGGGAGTCGGGCATGGACAACAGCCCGGCCTGGGACCGGCCGCTCAGCGCCGTGCCCGCCGGGGCCACCGGGTTCGTCCGCCGCGACCTGGGGCACGTCGCCGCCGCCGAGCGGCCCACCGACCGCGACTACGAGCGCTACACCGCGCTCGCCCGCGCCTACCGCGACTCCGGTTACCGCGACCCGGGTGACTTCCAGGTCGAGGACCCGCTGTTCAACGCCGCCTACGGGGTGGCCGAGCTGGCGCTGGCCGAGATCGCCGCCGAGCTCGGGCACGACCCCGGGCCGCACCGCGCCGAGGCCGCCCGCGTCACCGCGGCCATGATCGAGCACCTCTACGACGACGGCCTCTTCCAGCCGCGCGACGTGCGCACCGGCTGCCTGATCCGCTCCGCCAGCGCCGCCGGGCTGACGCCGCTCCTGCTGCCCGGCCTGCCCCGCGAGATCGCCAATGCGCTGATCGGCACCGGGCTGGACCGCTTCATGCTCAAGGACGGCGTGCTGCCCAGCTTCTCGCCCACCGCGCCGGAGTACGACCCGGCCCGCTACTGGCGCGGGCCGAGCTGGCTCAACGTCACCTGGCTGGTGTGGCAGGGGCTGCGGGAGCGGCGTGCCGACCTGGCCGACGCGCTGGCCGACGGCATGATCGCCGCCGCGACGCGCTCCGGGTTCCGCGAGTACTTCGACCCGGCCACGCTCGACGGCCACGGGTCGCGCGACTTCAGCTGGTCAGCGGCCCTCGTCCTCGACGTGGTCGCAGAGCACGGCCTGCACGGCATGCCGCCGGCGGCCCGCGAGGTCGGCCAGCAGCTGGGGAGCCTCGGCAAAGCCGACGACATCGGTGATCACGTGCCGGCGTAGCAGGTCGCCGCGCCGCCTGAGCAGGTCCACGGTCTCGTGGGACAGCCGTTCGCGGTCCCACGCGTGGGCCAGCCCGCGCGGCACCCGCCCGATCTGGGCGCACCGCAGCGACAGCCCGTTGTGGTGGAACTCCTCGCCGAGCCGCACCTCGTCCGCGCCCTGCGTGTAGAAGGCCAGGTCGATCGCGGTGCCCTGGGGCCGCAGCAGCTTGAGCGCCAGGGCCAGCGCCCTGGCCTGGCCGCGGCACTGGAAGACCACGTCCGCGCCCCGGTCGTTGGGGCCGTGCCGCCAGCGGCGTTTCAGCTCCACCGCCGGGTCGTCGGCGACCGACAGCGCGTCGGCGCCGAGCGCCTCGGCGACCGCCAGCCGGGCCGGCGTCTCGTCCACGACCACGACCTCCGCCGCGCCGTGCGCGAGCGCGAACGAGGCCGTCAGCAGGCCGACGACGCCCGCGCCCACCACCACGACGCGCCTGCCGCGCACGCCGTCGCCGAGCTGGTGCACGTTCTGGCCGTAAAGGTCGGCGGCGGCGTGCAGCAGGCCGTTGGCGCAGATCGGGCCCATGTGGGCGACGTAGACGCCGAGCATCGCGTCGAGGTCGCCGGGCAGCTCGACGAACCGGTCCTGCATCGGGTCGGCCACGTAGCCGGTGCGGTGCCCGTACGCCATCGCGACCAGCGCGCCCTCCTCGACCGCCCGGGTGCGGGTCTCGACCACCATGCCGACCTGCATGTAGCCGATGCCGCGGACCGGATAGGCCACCGACGGCGCGCCCCGCTGGAACAGCCCGAGCGCCGGGTCCCAGGTGGAGGTCAGGTACGGGTTGTCGCCCTTGACATAGGTGAGCTCGGTGCCGGCGGAGATGCCGCTGTGGGTGGTCTCCACACGGAAGCCGCCGTCGGGCACCTCGCCGAGCTTGTCCTCGGCCAGCGTCACCTCGCCCGGGCCCTCGATGCTCAGCACCCAGCCGTTCCCGTTGTCAGCCATCGACCATCACCGGCTCCCGTTCCCGCGCCGACCGCGCCAGGGCGAGCGCCAGCCGGTGGGTCTTCAGTGCCTCCCGGTACGGCGCCCGCACGTCGGCCTCCTTACCCTGTACGGCGTCGATGAACGCGCGGTCCACCAGTTCCTTGGCCCGGCCGCCGTCCTGCACCAGCTCCTGGCCGTCGACCATCAGCCGGGTCTCGCTCAGCTCCAGCGAGATGCCGTCGGCGCACACCTCCAGGCCCACCCGATGCTTCCCGCGCAGCAGGCAGGTGGTGGCCAGCAGCCCGGCCGCGCCGCCCGCGAACCGCATGACCGCCGCCGTGGCCCGGTCGACCTCGCCGTCCATCGCGCCGTCGACGGGCACCGCGTGCACCATCGTCACCTCGCCCACCAGCAGCCTCGCCAGGTCCAGGACGTGGACGGCCTGCTCGACGGTCTGGCCGCCGGACATGGCGGAGTTCAGCCACCAGCCGACCGGGGGCACCTTGTCCATCCAGTGGCCCAGGGCGAGGCGTACCGGGCGCTCGCCCAGCAGGTGCCGGGCGCGGTCCAGGATGTCCAGATAGCGCCAGTGATGGCCGACGGCCGAGGGCAGGCCGCGGCGGTCGAGCTCGTCGGCGATCTTCTCGGCGGTGGCCAGGTCCAGCGAGAGTGGCTTTTCTACGAATATGGGGATATCGCACGACAGGACGTCGAACTCGGGGTTACCGTGCGCGAAAGGAGGCACACAGACATAGACGGCGTCCAGTTCGCCGGCCTCCAGCAGGTCGGCGTGGCCGCCATAAGCGGGGGCGCCATGCTGCGACGCCAGTGCTTCAGCCCTGCCGAGATCGGTGTCGGCGATTCCGGCGATCTTCACGTCGGGGAATCCGGACAGCACTTCCGCATGTCGAGCGGCGACATTACCGGCACCGATGATGCCGACGCGGGTTGTGGGGAACATAACCCGGCATATCCCACGTATTGCAGAAAACAAACAGACATGTTCGAAGACTCGTAGAGCGGGCAGATGTCGCCGACCGTGACCTCAGAGATCGGGGCTGACTGTATGGAGACAGATCTGCGAGCCTTGGCAAGGGTCGAGGAATGGTACGGGCCGCACTCGAGCACCGCGGCCGACTGGCCGGTCGACGCCCTCCTCCTCGCCAAGGGGACGACCACCGTGAGCGTCGTGCTCCCGGCGCGGGACGAGGAATCGACCGTCGGTGACATCGTCACCACGATCCGCCGTGACCTGGTCGAGCGGTCGCCGCTCGTGGACGAGATCCTCGTCGTCGACTCGCACTCCACCGACGCCACCGCCGTCCGCGCGGCAGCCGCCGGAGCCCGCGTGGTGGCCCAGGACGCCGTGCTGCCCCACCTGCCCCCGCTGACCGGCAAGGGCGAGGCGCTGTGGAAGGGCCTGGCCGCCTCCACCGGGGACATCGTCGTCTTCGTGGACTCCGACCTGCGCGACTTCGGCTCCCACTTCGTCTCTGGCCTGGTCGGGCCGCTGCTCGTGGACCGCAGGATTCAGTTCGTCAAGGGCGCCTACGAGCGGCCTTACACCGGCGAGGACGGCGTCGCCAGGCGCGGCGGCGGCGGGCGCGTCACCGAGCTGGTCGCCAGGCCGCTGCTCAACATGTTCTGGCCCGAGCTGTCCGGCTTCTGCCAGCCGCTCGGCGGCGAGTACGCGGCCCGCCGCTCGATCCTGGAGCGGGTGCCGTTCGTCACCGAGTACGGCGTCGAGTTCGGGCTGCTCGTCGACCTCCTCCAGGTGGCCGGGCTGGACGCGATGGCCCAGGTCGACCTCGGCTGCCGCACCCACAGCCACCAGTCGGTCACCGCGCTGGGCCGCATGGCCGGGCAGATCATGCTCACCGCCTGGTCCCGGCTGGAGCGCCAGGGCCGGGTGCTCGCCTCGCGACCTCCCGCGCACACGCTGCTGCAGTTCGGACTCGAAGGACAGGCCGACGTGGTGGATGTGGCCGTGGCCGAGCGGCCACCGCTGGCCTCGCTCGTACTGGAGGAGGATGTGGCATGAACGTCCTGGTGAACGCGGGGCCGTGGCTCGCGGTGCCGCCCCCCGGCTACGGCGGGATCGAGAACGTGGTCGCCACGCTCGTCCCCGCGCTGCGCGAGCGCGGCGTGCGGGTCGTGCTGGCGACGGTCGGATCGAGCACGCTGGAGGCCGACGAGCACATCAGCGTCTTCCCCGAAGGGCAGTTCGCCCACCTGCAGAAGCCCTACAACCAGGTCATGGGTCTCGCGCACGCCCACCAGACGCGGCTGGCCGCCGAACTGCGCGGGCGCGACGACATCGACCTGGTCCACGACCACCTGGAGGTCGTCGGCCCCGCCGTGCTGTCCGCGCTGGGCGGCCCGCCCGTCCTGCACACGCTGCACTGGGACCTGCGCAAGCACCACGAGTTCTACTCCGCCTTCCCGCAGTCGATCGCCGTCAACGGCGTCTCGCAGTCGCAGCTCGCCCGCGCCCCGCAGGCGCTGCGCGAGGCCGCGCTCGGCGCCGTCCACCTCGCCACGCCGCTCGCCGACCAGGACGTCCGGGTCGAACGGGGCGAGCACCTGGTGGTCATGGGGCGCGTCTGCGGGCTCAAGGGCCAGCACATCGCGGCCCGGGTGTGCCAGAAGCTCGGCCTGCCGCTGGTGCTGGCCGGCCCGGTCAGCGGGCTGAACTCGCCCGCCGAGCTGGAGGCCGTCGCCCAGGACCCGGGCCATCCGCTGCACGGCCACCCCGACGTGCGCTACTTCGTCGAGCGCGTCACCCCGTACCTGGACGGCGACCTGACCCGGTGGGTCGGCTCGGTCGGCGGCGCCGAGCGGGACGGGCTGTACGCCTCCGCCCGCGCGTCGCTGTTCCCCATCCAGTGGGACGAGCCGGGCGGCACCGCCGTCGTCGAGGCGCTGGCGCTCGGCGTCCCGCCCATCGGGCTGCGGCGCGGCTGCCTGCCCGAGATCATCGAGCACGGCCGCACCGGCTTCCTCGCCGACACCGAGGAGGAGCTGGCCGAGTGGGTGCTGCGGGTGGACGAGCTGGACCCGGAGGAGTGCCGGCGTGAGGCCCGCCGCCGCTTCTCCCCGGCCGTCATGGCCGATCGCTACCTGGAGCTGTACGAGCGGGCCCGGCGCCGCTAGACGAAACCCCGGGGCAGCACCGCGACGGGGCAGGCCGAGGCACGCAGCAGCTTCATCGCCAGCTCGCCGATGAACACCCGGTGCGGCTGGGCGTCCTCGCTGGCCGCGCAGACCAGCAGCTCGCCCGGCAGCCATTCGGCCGCGGCCACGGCGGCGGCCACGTCGTGCCCTTCGGCGACGTCCGCCTCGGCTTCGAGGCCGGTGCTCTCCCAGGCCAGGCGGACGGCCAGGGCCAGGTCGTCGCGGATGCGCTCAGGGTCGTCCGTGCGCAGGTCGAAGGTGATCAGCCGGAGCGGCACGCCGAGCCGGAGCGCGGCCTCCGCCACCCGGGGGACCGCCGCGTCGCACTGCGGCCGGTGCACGTACGCCAGCGTCAGCCGGGCGGGCCGCTCGGGCGGCGCGTAACCGGCGGGCACCGCCACCACCGCCTCCGGCGACAGGTGCAGCAGGTGGGAGGCGGTGCTGCCGAGGGAGATGAGCCCGTGCTGCCCGCCGTCGGCCGACCCGACGACGATCAGGTCGGCCTTGATGCGGCTGGCCAGCACGGCCAGGCCGCGTCCCGCGCCCCTGCTCTCGAACGCCATGAACCCGGCCGGGGTGTCCTCCAGCAGCCCGGCGGCGTGCGCCAGCGCGGCCTGCGCCTCGACGGCCAGCCCCGGGCTGCCCGGGGGGTAGATCGCCGCCACCGTGAGCTCCCCGCCGGTGATCCGCGTGATGGCGGCGCCCAGGGCGAGAGCGTCACGCCCGCCGGCGTCGTCGGTGTAGCCGACGATCACGTGCTCTCCGATCACGCATGCCCTCTTACCCGCTGTGACCAGGGAATACGCCGCCTTTTCAGGACGTTTCAAACATGCGGAGGCGTAAGAAAGTGAAGATCACTCTTGACACCAGGTTCAACGGCTCCCTCGGCCCGGTCACGCTGCGTGAGGCCGTAGCCCAGCTCAAGGCCCAGGACCTCGCCTGCACCGTCGCCCCGGAAACCGTGGCGGGCAAGGTCAGCGTGTTCGCCGACTGCGTCGAGCGCGGCTTCACGCCGCTGCGCAGCGAGATCATGGCCGCCTGTTACGTCGCGGAGCGCGACGCCACGACGGAGGCGTTCGACCGCGGGCTCATCACCGAGGGCGAGCTGCGCCAGCAGTATCTGGACCTCGATCGCAGGTTCCTCGCCTAGGTCGTCCTTTCGGCTGAGGCGAAGCCCAAGATCCATTCATAATGTCGTGTCCATCACCTGTTAATGGATCGGACACGAGTTGTACCGCGACATCGTCGACTTCGCACTCTCCACGCCCGCCTGGCTGCACACCTTCGCCGAGGTCGGCACCGACGGCGGGCTGTTCGTCTTCGCCGCGCTGTTCCTGCTCTGCTTCTGGCGGGCCCGCAACGCCCCCGCCCGCGACCTGGCGATCACCATCGCCGGCCCGGCCGGAGTGGTGTGCGCGTACGTGGTGAGCGAGGTGCTCAAGACCGTGGTGCGCGAGGACCGGCCGTGCCGGGGCGGGATCGCGACGATCGCCGCCTGCCCGCCGGTGGACGACTGGTCGTTCCCCAGCAACCACGCCGTCATCGCCGCGGGCGCGGCGGGAGCGCTGGTGCTGGCGTGGCGCACGCTCGCCTGGGCGGTCGTCCCGCTGGCGGCCGTCATGGCGTTCTCGCGGGTGTTCGTCGGCGTGCACTACCCGCACGACGTGGCCGCCGGGTTCGTGCTCGGCCTGGTGCTCGCGCCCCTGTTCGCGCTGCTGCTGGTGGGCGCCGTCACCCCGGTCGTCAAGCTGGCCCGGCTACGCCTGGCCGCCCGCTAGGCCGACCACTCGTGACGGGTCAGGAATCCCCGCTCGCCCGTCGCGTACTCGTGGAAGGCACGCCGCACTTCCTCCAGGTCCTCCACCAGGGTGCGGACCAGCGAGCCCTCCTTGTACTCCAGCTCGAAGCCCGGCGACACCTGGATGAAGTGGTGGCCGAAGGTGACCAGGGCCGTGAACGGGTTCTGCGGCGACATCGTCGCGAGCACGTCGTGCACCAGGCCCAGGTCCGGGTCGTGCACGATCAGGCCGTCGCCGGTGTGGAGCTGCATGCCCGCGTAGACGCCCAGCGGCGCGACGTTGTGCACCAGGTCGCGCTGCGGGTCGTAGCACACCAGCCCGTGCGCCCGTGCGGTCGCGAACACCTGGGCCGACATCTCGTCCATGGTGTCCAGGTCCATCGTCACCAGCACGTGATCGTCGTAGGCGGTGACGATCCCGGGCAGCTCCTTGGAGATCTCCGGCAGCTCCCCGCTGACGGGCTCGGTCTTCTTGACCTCCAGGTACGCGGCCCGCGCCCGGTCTCTGGAGATAGGGGCGGGCTCGTCCCAGACCATCAACTCAACGCTCACCCGTCCATCTTGTCGAACTGTCGCCGCACTTGGTGCGGTAGTGGCCGTAAGAACACGAAACCCACGCCCAGCGCGCCCATCGTCCGCGTGGCGTCGGCGTGGTGGGTCGCACCTTTTCCGGATATGTCGGTTATCGGTCCGGCTTCTCGGAGGCCGGGACCAGCTCCACCGTGCAGTGCATGCACCGGCGCGCCTCGGCCGGGATGTCGCCGACGCACTCGGGGCACTGCTTGGTGGCCGCCTTCTCGTTCCGGTCGAACAGGCTGATCAGCCGCGTCATCGGCATCACGACCAGCCAGTACACGATGGCCGCGATCAGCAGGAACGTGATCAGATGGTTGACGAAGTCGCCGTACTTGAACTCGCTGCCGTTGACGGTGAAGGAGTACTCGGCGAAGTTCGGCTGCCGCCCGCCGGTGACCGCCCCGATCAGCGGCGTCACCAGGTCCCTGACCAGCGCCTGCACCAGCCCGCTGAACGTGGCCCCGACGATCACCGCGACCGCCAGCTCCACGATGTTTCCGCGTAACAGAAATTTCTTGAAACCGCCCATGGAAGGGCTATGTAGCCGGGCAAAAGCGGACCAAACCCTCATGCTGGAGTACGTGGGCCGCCTCCCCAGCCGCGCCAGGGGAGGCGGCCCACCCGTTTTGCCGCAGCCTTGAGGTGATCGTCCGGAGGGCCGGGGAAGGAACGTGATGCCCGACGGCTTGTCCGGGGGAGCGGGGGAACGGAACATGGGAGAGACCGTGAGGGAGCCTCGATGATCGAAGTCTGGCCGGGAGATCCGTATCCACTCGGGGCCACCTACGACGGCGCGGGCACCAACTTCTCGCTCTACACCGAGGTCGCCGACGCCGTCGAGCTGTGCCTGTTCGACGACGACAACAAGGAGTCCCGCGTACGGCTGAGCGAGGTCGACGGGTTCATCTGGCACGGCTACCTGCCGGGCATCGGCCCCGGCCAGCGCTACGGCTACCGGGTGCACGGCCCCTACGACCCGGCGCGGGGCCTGCGCTGCAACCCGGCCAAGCTGCTGCTCGACCCGTACGCGATGGCGATCGAGGGCGGGGTGACGTGGAACGAGGCGGTCTACGGCTACCGCTTCGGCTCGCCCGACACGCGCAACGACAAGGACTCCGCCCGGTACGTGCCGCGCTCGATCGTCATCAACCCGTTCTTCGGCTGGGGCCACGACCGGCCGCCCGCGACCCCGTACCACGACACCGTGATCTACGAGGCGCACGTGCGCGGGCTGACGATAGGGCATCCGAAGATCCCCAAGCACCTGCGCGGCACCTACGCGGCCCTCGGCCACCCCGAGATCCTCGACCACCTGACCAAGCTCGGCGTGACCGCGCTGGAGCTCATGCCGGTCCACCAGTTCGTCACCGACCACATCCTGGAGCAGCGCGGGCTGTCCAACTACTGGGGCTACAACTCGATCGGCTTCTTCGCCCCGCACAACCGCTACTCCAGCCAGGGCCAGCGCGGCGGGCAGGTGCTGGAGTTCAAGGCCATGGTGCGGGCGCTGCACGAGGCCGGCATCGAGGTCATCCTCGACGTCGTCTACAACCACACCGCCGAGGGCAACCACCTCGGGCCGACGCTCAGCTTCAAGGGCATCGACAACCCCGACTACTACCGGCTCGTGCCCACCGACAAGCGCTACTACGTCGACACCACCGGCACCGGCAACAGCCTGCTCATGCGGTCACCGCACGTGCTCCAGATGATCATGGACTCGCTGCGCTACTGGGTGATCGAGATGCACGTCGACGGGTTCCGCTTCGACCTCGCCTCGACGCTGGCCCGCGAGCTGCACGAGGTCGACCGGCTGAGCGCCTTCTTCGACCTGGTCCAGCAGGACCCCGTGCTGTCCCAGGTCAAGCTCATCGCCGAGCCCTGGGACGTCGGCCCCGGCGGCTACCAGGTCGGCAACTTCCCCTCACGCTGGACCGAGTGGAACGGCCGCTACCGCGACACCATCCGCGACCTGTGGCGCGGGCAGCCGGCCACCATGCCGGAGTTCGGCTACCGCTTCACCGGCTCCAGCGACCTCTACCAGGCCGACACCCGCCGCCCCGCCGCCTCGATCAACTTCGTCACCTGCCACGACGGCTTCACCCTCCAGGACCTCGTCTCGTACGACCACAAGCACAACGAGGCCAACAAGGAGGGCAACCGCGACGGCACCGACGACAACCGGTCCTGGAACTGCGGCGCGGAAGGCCCGGCCGACTGGGCCGTCGAATCCCTGCGTGAGCAGCAGAAACGCAACTTCCTCACCACGCTGTTCCTGTCGCAGGGCGTGCCGATGCTCTCCCACGGCGACGAGCTGGGCCGCACCCAGCAGGGCAACAACAACGGCTACTGCCAGGACAACGAGATCACCTGGGTCGACTGGTCCGACGTCAGGGAGAACTGGCTGCTGCTGGAGTTCACCCAGAGCCTGGCGGCGCTGCGCAAGAAGCATCCGGTGTTCCGCCGCAGGAGATTCTTCTACGGCAAACCGGTGCGCGGCCTGAGCGACATCGCCTGGCTCACCCCGTCCGGGGAGGAGATGACCGACAGCGACTGGAACGTCGGCTACGCCAAGTCGCTGGCCGTCTTCCTCAACGGCGACGCCATCACCGAGCCCGACCGCCGCGGCCGGCCCATCAGGGACGACTCGTTCCTGCTGCTGTTCAACGCGCACCACGACACGATCAGGTTCACGATCCCCAAGGACTACGGAGAGATGTGGCAGACCGAGATCGACACCGCCATGCCGATCAGGCTGGACGTCCGGATGTGCCGGGCGGGCGAGGGAGTGGCCGTGCCCGGACGCAGCGTGCGGGTGTTGCGCCGTGTCTAGGCCGATCTCGACCTACCGCCTCCAGCTGACCCCCGACTTCGGCTTCGCCCAGGTCGCCGACCTCGCCGGCTACCTGCGCGACCTCGGCGTCACCCACGTCTACCTGTCGCCGATCCTCCAGGCCGTGCCCGGCTCCCGCCACGGCTACGACGTCACCGACCACTCCCGCGTCCGCGAGGAGTTCGGCGGCGCGCAGGGCTTCAGGGAGATGGCCCAGCGGCTGGCCGCCCACGACCTGGGCATCGTCCTCGACCTGGTCCCCAACCACATGAACACCGAGAACGAGCGGTTCATGGCCGTGCTCCGCGACGGGCCCGGCTCGCCGTACGCCCGCTGGTTCGACATCGAGTGGGACGGCGGGAAGGTGGCGCTGCCGGTCCTCGGCGACGACACCGACCCGGCCGAGGCCGAGCGCGGCTACCCCCAGCCCGGCTACCACAAGCTGGTCGACTGGCGGGAAGGCCCAGGCTACCGGCGCTTCTTCGACGTCTCGACGCTGATCGGGCTGCGCGTCGAGGACCCGGAGGTGTTCTTCGCCACCCACGAGGTGATCTTCTGGCTGCTCGACGAGGGGCTCGTCGACGGGCTGCGGATCGACCACCCCGACGGGCTCGCCGACCCGCGCGGCTACCTGGAGGCGCTGCGCGCCAGGACCGGCGGCGTGTGGACGGTCGTGGAGAAGATCCTCATCGGCGCCGAACGGCTGCCCGGCGACTGGGCGTGCGACGGCACCACCGGTTACGAGGCGCTCAACCGCGTCAACGGCCTGTTCGTCGACCCCGAGGGCAAGGCGCCGCTGGTCGAGCTGTTCACCCGCCTGACCGGCGAGCCCGAGGACTACCGCGCGGTCATGGCCAGGGCCAAACGCGAGGTCATCGACCTGTTCTTCGGCCCCGAGGTGCGCCGCCTGGCCCGCGCCGCCTCCTGCACCCCCGAGGCCGCCGCCGAACTGCTCGCCGCCATGCCCGTCTACCGCGCCTACGTGGTGCCCGGCGAGCCGCCGCCGCGCCGGTCCGTGGAGATCGTCGAGCAGGCCGCCGCAGCCTGCTCACCCGCCGTCCGGCCGCTCGTCCAGCAGGCCCTGTACGGCTCGCCCGAGGCGATCATCCGCTTCCAGCAGGCGTGCGGGCCCGTGATGGCCAAGGGCGTCGAGGACACCGCGCTCTACCGGTGGTTCCCGCTGTCGTGCCTGAACGAGGTCGGCGGCGAACCCGACCTGTTCGGGCTCTCCGCCGAGGAGTTCCACGCGTTCTGCGCGAGCATGCCGCCCCACTCCATGACCACGCTGTCCACCCACGACACCAAACGCTCCGAGGACGTGCGGGCCAGGCTGTCGGTGCTGTCGGAGCTGCCCGAGGAGTGGGCGGAGGCCGTCGCGGGCTGGTCGGCCGAGCTGAGCTTCGACCGCCACCTCGACTACCTCGCCTGGCAGAATCTCATGGCCGCCTGGCCGATCTCCGCCGAGCGGTTCACCGACTACCTGCTCAAGGCCGCCCGCGAGGCCAAGACGGCGATCTCCTGGATCCGCCCCGACCCCGGCTACGAGCAGCGCCTGCGCGCCTTCGCCGAGGCCGCGGTGCGGCTCGACGTGGGCGCGTTCACCCGGCGCATCGACCCCTACGCGATGTCCAACTCGCTCGGCGCCAAGCTCGTGCAGCTCATGATGCCCGGCGTGCCTGACGTCTACCAGGGCAACGAGATGACCGACTTCTCCCTGGTCGACCCGGACAACCGGCGGCCCGTCAGCTTCCCCCGCGAACCCGCCACCGAGTGGGACGCGGCCAAGCTCCTCGTCACCACCCAGGCGCTGCGGCTGCGCCGCCGCCTCGAACCCGCCGCCGCGTACACCCCCATGAGCGCCGAAGGCGACGCCGCCGAGCACGTGATCGCCTTCGCTCGCGGCGACCGGCCCGCCGCCGTCGCCGTCGCCACCCGCCTGCCCGTGCGCCTGGCCCGGCGCGGCTGGGGGGCCACCACGCTGACGCTGCCGCCCGGCCACTGGCGCGACCTGCTCGCCGGCGGCCGGCACACCGGCCGCGTCCCGCTCGCCCACCTGCTCGGTACGTATCCCGTCGCACTCCTGGAGAGACATGATCTTTGAGGTGTGGGCACCCAGAGCCACGGCCGTCGACGTGGACGTGGACGGCCGGCGGCACCCCCTCACCGCCGGCGCGGGCGGCTGGTGGTCCGCCGAGGTGGCCGAGGCCGGCCACGGCAGCCGCTACGGGTTCGTGCTCGACGGCGACGGGCCCTACCCCGACCCGCGCTCGCGCCGCCAGCCCGAAGGCGTCTTCGGCCCCAGCGCCGTCTACGAGCACGACCGCTTCACCTGGGCCGACCACGACTGGAAGGGCCGCGACCTGCGCGGCAGCGTGATCTACGAGCTGCACATCGGCACCTTCACCCCCGAGGGCACCTTCGAGGCGGCCGCCGACAGGCTCCAGCACCTGGTGGAGCTCGGCGTCGACCTCGTCGAGATCATGCCGGTCGCGCCCGTGCCCGGCACCCGCAACTGGGGCTACGACGGCGTCGACCTCTACGCCGTCAACGAGACCTACGGCGGCCCCGACGGACTCAAGACCTTCGTCGACGCCTGCCACCGGGCCGGCCTCGGCGTCCTCCTCGACGTCGTCTACAACCATCTCGGACCGTCGGGCAACTTCCTGCACCCCTTCGGCCCGTACTTCTCCGGCTTCGCCGGTAGCTACTGGGGCGAAGCGGTCAACCTCGACGGGCCCGGCTCCGACGTGGTGCGACGCTACTTCATCGACAACGCGCTCCAATGGCTGCGCGACTACCACCTCGACGGGCTCCGGCTCGACGCCGTCCACGCGCTGCACGACCGCCGGGCCACCCACCTGCTCGCCGAACTCGCCGACGAGACCGACGCCCTCGCCTGCTCCCTCGGCCGGCCCCTCACGCTCATCGCCGAATCCGACCTCAACGACCCCCGCATGGTACGGTCCCGCGACGCCGGCGGGCTCGGCATGACCGCCCAATGGGACGACGACGTCCACCACGCCCTCCACACCGCCGTCAGCGGCGAGACCCACGGCTACTACGCCGACTTCGCCGGCCTGCCCGCCCTGGCCAAGGTGCTGACCCGCGGCGTCCTGCACGACGGCGGCTACTCCAGCTTCCGCGAACGCGCCCACGGCGCCCCCTTCACCGGAGTCCCCGGCCACCGGCTCGTCGCCTGCCTGCAGAACCACGACCAGATCGGCAACCGGCCCGCCGGCGACCGGCTGCCGGTGCCCGCGCTCAAACTCGGCGCCGGGCTGCTGCTCACCTCACCGTTCACGCCGATGCTGTTCATGGGGGAGGAGTGGGGGGCCGGGACGCCGTTCCTGTTCTTCTCCGACCACGTCGAGCCCCACCTGCGCGAGAGCGAGGGCGGGCGGAGGCAGAAGGAGTTCGAAGGCTTCGGCTACGCCTGGGAGGCGCCCGACCCGTCGGACGAGGAGACGTTCCTGCGCTCCAAACTCGACTGGGACGAGCTCAAGGGGGAGGAGCACTGGTCGCTGCTGTGCTGGTACCGCGACCTCATCGCGCTGCGCAAGGCGCTGCCCGAACTGTCGGACCCGCGCCTGGACCGGGTGCGCGTCGAGACGGACCCGGCGGGCGACTGGCTCGTGGTGCGGCGCGGTTCGCTGGCGGTCAGCGTCAACCTCAGCACCGAGACCCGCACCCTGCCGGGCACGCTGGGCACGGTGCTCCTGGCCTCCGACGAGCCGATCGAGGCAGGTGAGGACGGCATCCGCCTCCCCGGCCAATCCTTGGTCATCCACCGCCCCCCGCCCTAGCCCCTCCACCCGTTATCCACAGGGGAGAGCCGGGGCGCCCGTCGTCCACAGGGGAGAGGGCCGGGGCGCCCGTCGTCCATAGGAGAGGGCCCGCGCGCCCGTCGTCCACAGGCACGGCGGCCTCCCTCCTCCACCGTCCACAGAACGCCGTTCTCCTCCACGCCCCGCCGCCCCGCTGCCCGATCCTGGCTGCCTCACCGCACCCATCCCCCGGGAGGCCGCCATGCAGATCGCCCTTGCCCTGCCAGCCCTGCTGACCTCACTGTTCGTCGTCGCCGTCGAACGGCTGCCGTTCGAGCTCACCGCCCTGCCGTGGCGCGTCGGCACCCCCTACCGCCGGGCCGCCATCGCCCAGGCGGGCACCCGGTCCCTCCTCCTCACCCACCACCCGACCCCCTGGAGACAGCCCGGCACCACCACCTTCACCGACGCCGAACGCCGCCTCCTGCGCCGCTCCACCGAGCACGTCGTCATCTCCGCCACCACCCCGCCCACCGCCCTCCCGGCCGCCGCCCAGCTCGCCCGAGCCACAGCCCGCACCCTCGCCCACGCCAGCGCCGGCCTCCTCATCGACCCCCTGACCGGCACCACCCAGCCCCACCCCGTTCGGCCCACTCCCACCCACCCCGTGGCGGAACCCGCCAAGTTCCATCTCGGCGACGGCTGGCTCGGCTGGGACGTCCGCGTCCACGACGACGCCACCTGCCCACCGTGGAACCCCGCCGACACGGGCACCTGCGACGCGCTCAGCGTCACCTCCCGAGGGCTGAGCCGCTTCGCCCTGCCGGAGATCACCCTCGACGGCGCGGCCTGCGCCCACCGCCTGTGCGCCACCGACCTCCTCCGCACGGTCGCCCACCGCCTGGTGGCCGACCAACTGGCCTTCCTCGCCGCCCACCCGGACGCCCGCCTCCGCCTCATCGACGACCACCTGCGCATCGGCCCGCCATCATCCTTGAGCGTCCGCCTCACCCCCTGCTCGACCACCCCGGCCGACCTGGGCCGCACAGGCAGCATCAGACGCCTCAAGATCGCCCCCACGACCGGCGGCGACCAGATCACCTGCCTGCGCGTCGGCCCACCCTCCGGCTTCACCGGCTCCCTCAACGACTGGCTCTGCGCCCCCCACCCCACCCCCGCCCTGGCAGCCTGAAACGCCCACCCCCATGCAGAAACACCACCCGGCACGGGAACCCTCCGAGGAACACCCACCGCCCCCCATTCGTCCACAAAGTCGTGGACCCAATCGAAGACCTCGACCGTCGCCTGCGGGAAACACGTGAAGCCGTTCGCAGGTTCGACCAGCTCGCCGCCCGGCGCTCCACCGTCAACACCCAGCTCAGGGAGGTCACCGAAGCAGTCACCCGGCTGGAGGCCGAGCTCAAGAAGGAACAGCGGGACGTGACCCGACTGGAGGGCGGCTTCTCAGGGTTCCTGGCGGGCCTGACGGGCGGCAAACAAGAGCGCCTGACCCGCGAACGAGCCGAGGCCCAGGCCGCCGCCGAACGCCTCGACGGCCAGCGCCACCGCCTCACCGACCTCACCGCCGACCTCGAAGCCACGGACCGGGTGCTGTCCCACCTGGCCGGCGCCGCCGAAGCCTACGAGCAGGCATTGGCCGACAAGGAAAGCCTCCTGGTCAACCTGGCCGACCCCCGGGCGCAACGCCTCATCGACCTGGCCACCCAACTGGCCGACACCGAGGCCGACCTCCGAGAGCACGACGAGGCCATCCAGGCGGGCGACACGGCCCGCCGCGCGGTCGCGGAGATGCTCGCCCTCCTCAAGCATGCCCACGGCGCCTCCACCTTCGACATGCTCGGCGGCGGTGCCTTCGCCGACGCGGTCGAACACCACCACCTCAGAGCAGCCGACCAGGTCGCCTGGCACGCCCAGCGCGCCCTCGACGTCTTCTCCCGCGAACTCGCCGACATCGGCTGGACCGCCACCCCACGACTCCCCAAGGTGGACACCCGCTGGTTCGCCGACACCTTCTTCGACAACATCATCACCGACGCCCTCAAACACCAGCGCATCAACCGCACCCGCAACGCCGTGACAGCCATGTCCCAGTGGCTGGGCACCTCCCTCCACACCCTCACCGTCCAGCGAAACGACCTCGCAGCCCTCCACACCCAACTCCTCCAGGAACGAGAACACCTCCTAACCGCCTAACCCCGCCAACCAGGGGCACGCCCTTGTGCCTCGCAGGGCCGCAACCCACGAACCTGGCACGGCCCGCCGAAGCCCCAAGCCCCCCGGCCCCTTCACCTCAGCCCCCACCCGCCCTTTCACCCGCCCGCCCTTTCACCCGCCCGCCCTTTCACCCACCCGCCCCTCACCCACCCGCCTCACGCCCAAGCCCACCCGCTTGGCCACCCGGCCCCGGTCCCCGCTGTCGCCCCTACGCCCGCTGTCCCCTGCCGCTTGGCATCGCGCCCGCCTGCCAGCGCGCCGCCCGTCCCTGGCATCGGGCTCACCTCCGGACCGGGCTGCCGCAGTCCCCGCATCGGACCGCAGTCCCCGCATCGGACCCGCCTCCCGCATCGCGCCCGCCTGGCGCCGCGCCCTCTCGCAGCCCCGCACCGTGCCCCCCCTGCGCTGGCACCTGCCCGCTCGCTCCCCATGGGCCCGGTCGCCCCCACCTGCCAACTCGCTCCCCACGAGCCCGGCACCCTCTACGAGGCCGGCGGCCTCCGCGCGCTGCCATCCGGCCCTGGGTCCAGGCCATCCGATCCCGGCCTCGGCGGTCCGGCCTGGTTCGGTCTTGGGCCTGCCAAGCCGGGTATGGACCTTGTCCGTAGCGCGCCTCTGGTCCGTCGCGCGGGCACCCCCGCCGGTCCGTTCGCGGGCGCCGCTCTGGTCGTGCGTCCGGCCGGTCCGGCCTCCGGCCTGTCGGGTGCGGTGCGGGCGTCATCCCCCGGGCCTGTCGGGTGCGGTGTGTGCGTCGTCCCCGGGGCTGCGGGGTCCGGTGTGGCCGTCGTCTCCCGCGTCCGCTGGCCTGTTGCGCGGGCGCGCCGCTGGTCCGGTCCCAGCCCCGCAGGTGCGGTATGCGGGTCTCTGGATTCGGTCTGCTTTCGGGAAGGGGCGGGTCGGAAGCGGGGCGGCGTGGTGCAAGCGGCTGCCTAGTTATTCCTTGACACGAATATTCGTCATAGTGAATACTTCTGGGCATGGACGAACTCCTCGCTGCGTTGGCTGATCCGGCGCGTTGGCGGCTCGTACGGCTGCTGGCTGAGCGGCCGCGGCCCGTGGGGGTGCTCGCGCGGCTGGCTGAGGCAAGGCAGCCGCAGACGACCAAGCACCTGCAGAACCTTGAGCGGGCCGGGGTCGTCGTCTCGCAGCGCACGGGCCAGCGCCGGATCTACGCGCTTCGGCCCGGGCCGCTGCGGGATCTGGCGGCGGTGCTCAACGGGCTGGCCGATGCCGCGGATCAGGCCGGTGAGACGTATGACCGTTATGGGCTCAGTGTTCAGGCGGAGCGGCTGGCTGCGCGGGAGGCGGGGTGGGCCGATGGTCGCTCGTTCCGCTTTCATCGGTCGCTGGCCGCATCGCCCGAGCTGGTGTGGCGGCATCTGACCGAGGCGGAGTTGCTCGCCCGCTGGTGGACGCCGGACGAGTTGCGCGTCTCGGAGTTGGTGTTCGAGGCGTGGCCGGGCGGGCGGATCGTGCACGAGTATCGCGACGCCGAGGACGCCGACGGCTCCGATCCGGTCGCCGGGCGCGCGGAGGGGGTCGTCGTCGAGGCGCAGCCAGGGGAGCGGCTGTCCTATCGGCTCTCTCCGCGGCTACCTGGTGGGGGTGTCGCGTTCACCGCCCACCTCGACCTCGACCTGCGTCCCGGCGGCGCCGGTTCGGGCGCGGGGACGGAGCTGGAGGTCCGGTTCCGGGTGGCCGACAGCACGGTGGACTCGGCGGACTTCATCGCGGGGATCGAGCTCGGGTTCGGGCAGAGTCTCGACAAGCTCGCGGCGACCCTCCAGGCCCTCCAGACCAATCAGGCCGATCAGGCCCTCCAGGTCAATCAGGCCGATCAGGTCAATCAGGCCGGACAGGCCGAGCACACGGACGACACCACTACAGGGAGCACGACATGACCACTCAGGACAACCGCAGGGTCACCGCGAACCTCAGCCTCACGATGGACGGGCGTTACAACGGCCCCGGCGGGCCTGCCGACTTCGCGGCGTTCGCGCCGTACGTGACCAGCGAGGCGGCCAGGGATCACATGACCCGCATGTGGGAGAGCGCGACGACGGCGCTGCTCGGGAGGGTGAACGCCGAGGGGTTCCTGGGCTACTGGCCGCCGGTCGCCGAGGACGAGGAGGCCGACCCGCGTGACCGCGGCTACGCAAAGTGGCTGGTCGACGTGGAGAAGGTGGTCTTTTCCAGCACGCTGACGGAGGCGCCGTGGGAGCGGGCCCGGGTGGTGAACGCGCCCGCCGCGGACGTCGTCGCCGAGCTCAGAACCCAGGAGGGCGGCGACATCCTGGTCAACAGCAGCGCGAGCGTCATCAAGCCGCTGCTGGCGGCGGACCTGGTCGACCGCCTCTACCTCATGATCTTCCCCGAGATCGCCGGGGGCGGGCAGCGGCTGCTGGAGGACGGGCTGCCGGCCACGTCGTGGAAGCTGACCCACCAGGAGACAGGCGCGATGGGCGAGATGGCCATGGTCTACGACCGGGCCCGCTGAGAAGGTCAGGGCCCAGGAGGGCGGCCGGCTCGGTCGACGCCGCGGTGGACGCGCACCGTACGGTCGATGAGCTCGCGCAGGGCACCCTCGTCGACGGCGTCGAGCCGTTTCAGGTAGAGGCACCCCTTGCCGGTCGTGTGCGGGCCGAGCCGGGCGAGCACGGACGCGTGCCGCTCCTCGTAGCCGCCGACCAGGTAGACGACCAGGTGCTGCTTGCGCGGTGAGAACCCGGCGAGAGGCCAGTCGCCGGTGTGGCCGCTGGCGTAGACGTAGTGGTAGCTTCCGAAGCCGACGATGCTCGGCCCCCACATCACGGCCGGCTCGCCGACCACCTCGGTCATGATCGCGCGCAGGCGGAGGGCGTCGGCCCGGCGGCGCTCGCCGGGGACCGCCGCCAGGAACGCGTCCACGTCGGCGCCGGTCGGGACGGTAACCGGCTGTTTCGAGGTCGCCATGACGGCATGCTCCCACGCGGGTCCGACAAACGTCAT
Source organism: Nonomuraea sp. NPDC023979 (assembly GCF_040639085.1). Lineage (NCBI taxonomy): Bacteria > Bacillati > Actinomycetota > Actinomycetes > Streptosporangiales > Streptosporangiaceae > Nonomuraea > Nonomuraea sp. NPDC023979. The sequence goes on along the minus strand of NZ_JBEZZG010000002.1, from coordinate 34,426 downwards.
ACGGCTCTGGCCGCCTCGTGGGCGGGGGCGATGGCGGAGGGGATGTCGCGCCACATCGGTGGCAGGGACGGCGCCGTGCGGGTCGCCGGGTAGGAACAGCACGGTGGCCCCCGTCCCGGCTACGACGTCCATCGCGCCGCCCTCGGGCGAGGACGGCGCGGTGCTCGGCACGTGACGTACGGGTTTGTCCTGGTACGGGACGCGGGCCAGGAACTTACCGGCTCAGCACGGTGCGCAGGACGTGTTCGAGGGTGTCCGCCGGGTCGCCGGTCAGGCCGGGGGAGCGCCAGGCGACGTAGCCGTCCGGCCGGACGAGCACGGCGCCGCCCCCGCTGACGCCGTAACGCTCCTGCCAGCGGCCCTCGACGTCCATCAGCTCCTCGTCCACCAGGATTCTGGCGAGCCGTACGCCGAGCCGCTCGGCGACCAGCCTGCCCGCCTCGGCCCAGGGACGGCCGCCGTGCTGGTGGGCCAGCAGGACGAAGCCCGACCCGTACAGGTCGATGGTGGAGATCGGCTGCCCGTCCCAGTCGAGCAGCACGTGCGGCGCGCGGCTGCCGGGGCGGGCGGTGGGGTGGCGCGGATCCTCCAGCAGGGAGCCGTCGTCGCCGGGCTCGGGGATGACGGCCGTCGAGTGGTAGCGGTAGCCGAGGATCGCGCTCATGGGGTCGTCGAGCGGCTCCGGGTAGCCGATGCGGGCCGCAGGCGGCATGCGCACGCCGAGGTTGGCGAGCTGGGCGTCGGCGGTGAGCGTGCCGATGGGCCGGCGTTCGGCGTCGTAGGTGTCGAGGAACCCGGGCCCGGCCTGCCCGGTGATCACGAGCCAGAGTCGCCAGGCGAGGTCGCAGCCGTCCTGGAGCGCGGTGCTGCCGCCCTGGCCGCCGGTCGGCGGCATGGTGTGGGCGGCGTCGCCGGCCAGGAACACCCGGCCCTCGCGGTAGCGCTCGGCGAGCACGTGGGCCATCGGGAACGTGGTGGTGTCGAGGACGCGTACGTCCAGGTCGGGCACGCCCACGGCCAGCCGGACCAGCTCGGCGCAGTGTTCGGGGGTGAAGTCGGCGGCGCTCTGGCCGGGGGCGTAGTTGACGCCCAGCACGTGCGCGCCGACGCCGGTGCCGGTGACGATGACGCCGGTGAAGGCGTCGTTGCGCAGGTACCAGAGGGTGACCTCGCGGTCGCGGACGAGCCCGGTGAGGTCGGCGTCGAACATGATGGAGCACATCTGCCCCAGTTCGCCCTTGCCGCCGACGGGGATGCCGAGCTGGTGGCGCAGCGGGCTGCGGTAGCCGTCGGCGGCGATGACGTAGTCGGCCCGGACGACGCTCTCCTGTCCGCCGGAGCGCAGGACGGCGAGCACGCTGTCGCCGTCCTGCTCGACGGAGACGAGCTCGGTGGAGAAGCGCAGGTCGGCGCCGAGCTCTTCGGCCTTGGCTCGCAGCACCCGTTCGATCTCGGCCTGCGGGGCGCCCACCTGGGCGGCTGGCGTCGCGTCGGCGAGGAAGGCGAACTCCTCCTTCTCGTCGGAGATGATCATCTGCGGGTCGGGGTCGTTCAGGCTGGTGGCGATGGCGATGCGCATGTTGTCGCCGATGCCGGCCCAGACGTCGGCCAGCGCCTGCTCGACGCCGGGGACGGGGCGCATGAGCTCCACGGCCCGCGGTCCGACGCCGAACGCCTTGGGCTGGACGGACGTGCCCGGGTGCCGTTCGACGAGCATGACGGGGACGTCGCGCCAGGCCAGCATCATCGCGGCGCTCAGCCCCGCGTAGCCGCCGCCGACGACGAGGACGGGGACTCGCGGCTGTTGCATGACCCACCTCCGGAAACGCGTAATATCGTGTCGTGTGCGAGCGACACGATATGTCGCGACTGCCCGACAGGTCAAGACATATCGCGTTTGGGAGGCGGGGGCGGCGTCAGGAGAGGTGGCGTTCGAGCGACTCCAGCTTGCTCGTCATGCCGTCGGTGACCCCGGCCCGCAGATCGGCCTTGAGCACGAGGCTGACCCGCGGCGCGACCTCGGCGACCGCGTCGACCGCCTGCTTGATCACGCCCATCACCTCGTCCCACTCGCCCTCGACGGTGGTGAACATCGCGTCCGTGCGGTTGGGCAGCCCGCTGTCGCGGACGACCTTGACGGCGCGGGCGACCGGCTCGGCGACGCCTTCGCCGACGCCCAGCGGGGTGATGGAGAATGCCACGATCACGGTGTGCCCTCCCGGGGTCACGGCGCGGACCGGCCGCGCCGGCGAACTCGGCCAGGAGCGCCCGCGATCAGGAAGAAAGGCGCTCACCGGCCCTGAAGATCGATCCTAGTGAGCGCGCCAGGACGGGCCGGAGCCCGCCCCGCCGGCCGACGCCGCCGGAGCAGGCCGACGCCGGCCATCTCGTCCGCATCGCACCGGATGCCGGACGCCACGGGATCACGCGTGGATGTGGTCCTCGTCGTCCTCGTCCTCGCTGGGACCCTCGGAGGGCTCCACGCCCAGGACGGCCTCGCGCGGCTCGATCTCCTCGATGTGGTCGACGAGCTGGAGCACGTGCTCGGGCTCGATGAGCCACTGCAGCGCGGAGGCGCCGGTCTCGTCGGAGGAGACGAGCTCGGCCTGCTCGGTGCGCTCCTCGTCGGTCAGCTCGGCGTCGGGGTGGCGGATCTCCGCCATCGCGGCGGCCTGGAGGGCGTCAACGTCGAGCACCTCGACGGTCAGCTCGACCGTGAGGCGTAGGAACTTCTGTGCATCACTCATGGAGCGAGCCTAGGGCAGCTTCCACTCCACAGGGGATGCGCCTTGCTGGACGAGCAGCTCATTGGCCCGGCTGAACGGCCGCGAGCCGAAGAAGCCGTTGCGCGCCGACAGCGGCGACGGGTGGGCCGACTCGATGCGCGGCACGCCGCCGAGCATCGGCGCCAGGTTGCGCGCGTCGCGCCCCCACAGGATCGCCACCATGGGCTTGTCGCGCGCGACGAGGGCGCGGATGGCCTGCTCGGTGACCTCCTCCCAACCCTTGCCCCGGTGGGAGGCGGGCTTGCCCGGCATGACCGTGAGCACCCTGTTGAGCAGCACCACGCCCTGCTCGGCCCACGGCGTCAGGTCGCCGTTGGACGGCCGGGGCAGGCCCAGGTCGCTCTCCATCTCCTTGTAGATGTTGAGCAGGCTGCCCGGCAGCGGCCGCACGTCGGCGGCGACGGAGAACGACAGGCCGATCGGGTGGCCGGGCGTCGGGTAGGGGTCCTGGCCCACGATCAGCACCTTGACGTCGTCGAAGGGCTGGTTGAAGGCACGCAGGACGTGGGCGCCCGCGGGGAGGTACTGCCTGCCCTCGGCGATCTCCTTGCGGAGGAACTCGCCCATGAGGGAGATGCGCTCGGACACGGGCTCAAGAGCTTGGGCCCATCCGGCTTCGACGACTTCGTTCAGGGGACGACCGGCCATGGCCGATCAGCTTAGTCAGGTCCGGTACGGCATGCGTACCGAACCGGGAGAAATGATCACGGGCGCCCGGTCGTGCCGGACGCCCGTGAGCTCGGGTGGGGCTACTTGACCGAGCCGGCCATCATGCCCTGGACGAAGTAGCGCTGGAAGGCGAAGAAGAGGATCAGCGGGATGATCAGCGACAGGAACGCCCCGGAGGACAGCACGTCGATGTTCGTCCCGAACTGCCGCATCTGCGACTGCAGTGCCTTGGTCATCGGCTGGTTCTCGGTGTTGGCGAAGACCAGCGCGATGAGCATGTCGTTCCACACCCACAGGAACTGGAAGATGCCCAGCGACGCGATCGCCGGCTTGCCCAGCGGGAACACCACCGAGACGAAGATCTTCCACTCCGGCGCCCCGTCCATCCGCGCCGCCTCCAGCAGCGAGGCCGGGATGCCGACGAAGAAGTTGCGCAGCAGGAAGATCGCGAACGGCAGGCCGAACGCCACGTGGAACAGCACCACGCCGGGGATCGAGCCGAAGATGCCCGCCTGGCCGTAGAGGGCGGCCACGGGGATCAGCGCGATCTGGATCGGCACGATGAGCAGCCCGACCACGACCAGGAAGAGCGTGTCGCGGCCCCGGAACTCCATCCAGGCGAACGCGTAGGCGGCCATCGCGGCGATGCCGATCACCAGGATCGTGGTCGGCACGGTGATCGCGATCGTGTTCCAGAACGACGCGGTGAAGCCGCTGGCCAGCAGGTTCGCGTAGCCTTCGAGGGTGAGCTCGGCGGGCTTGGTGAAGATCGTCCACCAGCCCTCGGCGGTGTTGGTCTCCACCGAGCGCAGCGAGACCACGAGCAGGCCCAGCGTGGGCACCAGCCAGAACAGGCCCAGCAGGATCATCACGACCTGGACGGCGCCGCTGCCGAGGCGGTCGACGATGCGGCCGGCGAAGCTCCGGCGCGGGGCTCCCGCGTGCGCCCCGCGGGGTGCGGATGCGGTCGCGGTGGTCATGACTCTCCCCTCTTGAACCTGCGGATGTTCATGACCATGAAGGGCAGCACCAGGATGAGCAGGAAGATCGCCAGCGCGCTGCCGAGTCCCTGGTTGTTCCCGCCGCCGAACGCCACGCGCCACATCTCCAGCGCGATCACGTTCGCCTCCGGCTGGACCGACGACGGCGCGATGATGAAGACCAGGTCGAACACCTTCAGCGTATTGATGATCATCGTCACGAAGACGACGAGCAGCACCGGCGACAGCAGCGGCACGGTGATCTTCCTGAACACCTGCCACTCCGAGGCGCCGTCGATGCGGGCGGCCTCCAGCGCGTCACGCGGGATCGCCGCGAGACCCGCCGCGATCAGCACCATCGCGAATCCGGCCCACACCCAGACGAACGCGCCGATGATCGCCGGCGTGATGAGTGTCGGGCCCAGCCAGGCCAGGCCGTTGTAGGCCCCCTCGAAGTTCGACTGCGGCAGCCGCAGCGTGTAGGAGCCGGCGGGCAGGCCGTCGAAGGCGAACGTGCCGTCCTCGGCCGTCGTGGCGGTGCCCGCCACCTTGCCGTCGCTGACCGCCTCGACGGTCATCCCCGGCAGGCCCTTCTCGCTCCCGTCGAGCTGGCCGTTGACGCCGCCGCCGCCCGGGGTGAAGTCGAACCAGACGGTGCCGGACAGGGTGTCGCCGCCGGCGGGCGCCTTGGCGGGCGCGGCGTCGGAGGGCAGCACCTCCGGCTTGACGCCGACGATCGGGATGAGCACCGGCTGGCCGGCCTGCACGGGCTGCTTGGTGACGACGCCGCCGCCCTCGGCCGCGACCGGCGACTGCTCGCCCTCACGCGGGCGGGCCTCCGGGTAGCCCTGGGAGGAGGAGAACGTGTCGTGCACGGTGGTCAGGATGGCGTTGGCCACACCCTTGTCCGGGTCGCCGTCGTACACCAGCCTGAAGATGACGCCGGCGGCCATCAGCGAGACGGCCATCGGCATGAACACGATCAGCTTGAACGCGGTCGACCAGCGGATGCGCTCGGTCAGCACCGCGAAGATCAGGCCCAGCGTGGTGACCACGATGGGCGCGACGATCACCCAGATGAGGTTGTTGCGGATGGTCCGCAACATGTTGCCGTCGCTGAAGATCGTGGCGAAGTTGTCGAGCCCGACGAACTGCGTGTTCGACGCGTCGTACAGGCTTCGGACGATCGAGAACCCGATGGGATAGACCACCCAGACCCCCAGCAGCACCGCTGCCGGGAGCAGGAAGGCGATCGCGAGCCACGGGGAGGGGCCGAGGCGGCTTTTCTTACGGGGGGTATCAGCCGGTCCGGAGGCAGGCCCGCCCGAGGTGCTCTCGGGCGGGACCTTCGGGCCGTCCAACCTTTCGGTCACGGCCATTCCTCTTTACTTCCAGGCCTTCTTGGCCTCGGCTTCGAGCGCCTCCTGGGCGCCCTTGATGTCGGACGGGTCGCGCAGGAAGTCCTGGAGGATCTTCCACTCGCCCTTGCCGTCGGTGCCGCCGAAGGCGCTGGGCGCGAGGTCGGACATGTCATAGCGGACGGTCTCGCCGGCCGAGATGATCGTCTTGCCGAGCTCCTGCGTCAGCGGGTCCGGGTAGTTGTCGGGCGAGACGTTGCGGTTGGGGGACAGGTAGCCGGGCAGCTTGGCCCAGATCTCGCCACCCTCCTTGGAGGCCAGGAACTGCAGCAGCGCCATCGCGCCGGGGGAGTCCTTCATGGCCACCGCGACGTCGCCGCCGAGCACGACCGGGGCGGTCTCGCCGACCTTCGGGAACGGCACGTACTTGGCCTCCTCGCCGACCTTGGCGCCGGACTCGACGGCCGTGACGGCCACGAAGTCGGCCTCGATCACCATGGCGGCCTTGTCCTGGCCGTAGACCTTGGTGACACAGGTCGGGAAGTCGGTCTGCATCGTGTTGGAGCGGCCGTCGACCAGGTACTCGTCCTTGCTGACGAGCTCCTTGATCTTCTCCAGGGCCGTCGTGACGCTCGCGTCGGTCCACGGGATCTCGTGCTTGGCGAGCTGGTCGTACTTCTCGGGACCGGCCGAGGAGAGGTAGACGTTCTCGAACAGGTCGGTGAGCGTCCAGCCGGAGGCGCCGCAGAGGGAGAGCGGCGCGGTGCCGGAGTCGGCGATCGTCTGCGAGGTCTTGACCAGCTCCTCCCACGTGGTGGGGGGCTGCACGCCGGCGTCCTTGAGCGCCTGGTCGCGGTACCAGACCAGCGACTTGTGCGCCGCCTTGATCAGCACGCCGTAGACCTGGCCGTCCGCGGAGCCGAGCTCCTTCCAGTACGGCGTGTAGTTGGCGTCGATCTCCTTGGTGACGTCGGCCGTGAGCGGCTTGAGCGCCTTCTGGTCGGCGTACTGCTGGACCAGGCCGGGCTGCGGCAGGATCGCCACGTCGGGCGGGCTGCCGCCCTGGATGCGCGGGCCCAGGTAGGCGCCGGTGTCCTCGCCCGTGGAGGCGTAGGTGACCTTCGCGCCGGTCTTCTCGGAGAAGGCCTTGAGCACCTGCTCGAAGTTCTTCTGCTCCTCGCCGGTCCACTTCGCCGCGACCTCGAGCGTGACGCCTTCGAGCGTCTTGGCGCCGCTCGTGGCCTCGCCCGAGGCGGGGGCCGAGGCCGCCGGGTCGTTGGTGGTCGGCGCGTTGCCGCAGGCCGCGACTGCTACGGCCAGTCCGGCCAGGATCGCTGCTGCTCTGCCTTTTCGCATGGCTGCCTCACTGGGTTCTGATGATCTCTTCGAGTTCGGCTTTCAAGGACGCCGCGACGTCGTCGGCCGTGTCCTTGAACGGGGGGTTGAGCGCCTTGGCGACCGAGCTGGCGATCACCAGGCTGAGCTGGTTGTAGTTGGCGCTGGCAGCCCGCGGCTTGGCGGCGAGGATGCTCTCCTTGAGCACGGGCAGGTAGGGGAAGCGCTTGATCAGCTCGGGGTCGTCGTAGAGCTCGGCCCACACCGGGGGGAAGGACCCCTCGGTGAGGACACGGCGCTCGTTCTCCAGGCTCGTGAAGTAGCGGATGAACTCACGAGCCGTGTGCTGGTGCCTGGAGTAGGCGCTGATGGCCAGATTGCTGCCGCCCAGCGAGCTGGAGCCGGGCCCGTCGAGCCCGGGCAGCCTGGTCACCGCCATCTTCTCGCCGAGCCTGCTCCTGGCCGGGCCGTACGCGTGCGGCCAGTTGCGGGCGAAGGCGAGCCGGCCCTCCTGGAAGGCCAGGCGGGACTCCTCCTCCTTGTAGTTCAGGGACTCCTCCGGGATCCAGCCCTCGCGCAGGCCCTGTTGCAGGAACCCCAGCGCGGTCGCGGCCTTGGCGGTGTCGAGCGTCACCTCGTCGCCGTCAGGGCCGAGGATCTGGCCGCCGGCGGACTGCACGGCCTCGGAGAAGTTGACGGTCAGTCCCTCGTACGCGAGGAACTGCCCGGCATAACCCTCAATATCGTGTTTTTTCGTAATCTCCTGGGCTTGTTCGCGAAGTTCCGCCCAGGTTCTGGGCGGTTTCTTCACGAGGTCGGTCCGGTAGTACAGCAGCCCGGCATTGCTCGTGTACGGCACGGCCCAGAGCTTGTCCTTGTAGACCGCGGTGTCCACGACAGGCGGCAGGAACTTGTCGAGCGGGAAGTACCCGCGCTCCAAGGGGATGATCCAGCCGTTCTCCGCGAACTCCGCCGTCAGCACCACGTCCAGGCCGAGGACGTCGTAGCGGCTGCTGCGGGCCTGGAGGTTGGCCACCATCTGAGCGCGCTGCTCGTCGGCGGCCTCGGGCAGCTCGAGCAGCGTCACCTTCTCGGCCGGGTGGGCCTGGTTCCAGCGGTCCAGCAGGGGTTGCAGGTACGCCGTGGTGTCGCGCCCGGTGGCGAAGGTGATCGGGCCAGTGCCGCCCGTTCCCGGCTCGCCGCCGCCGGTTTCGCCCGCCGCCGCGCACCCGGCCGCCGCAAGAACGGCCAGAGCAACAGCAAATGGGCGAAACACCTCGATTTCCTCCAGGTTTAGAGGGGGCTACATTCGTGTTAGGTAGATGCATGCATGTTATCCATACATGTAATCTGAAGGTCAACTGCTGGCCATGTAACGCATCCGTAACGCGCGGGGAGGTGAGGTGTGCGGCTTCACCTGCTGGCGCTCTTGGCCAAGGAGCCTGCCCACGGTTATGAGCTCAAACAGGCCCTCGAGCAGACGTTCGGCAGCGCCTACCCCTCGCCCAACATCGGCCAGATCTATGTGACGCTGGGCCGCCTGGAGAAGGACGGCCTGGTCAGGGCGGTCGACGTCGAGCAGTCCAACCGGCCCAACAAGAAGGTCTACTACTGCACCGCCAAGGGGCGTGACGTGCTCACCCTCTGGGCGGACGAGCCCACCGAGGGGCCCCGGGTGCGTGACGAGTTCTTCATGAAGCTCGTGCTGGCCCCGCTCACCGGCATCGCCGACCGGATGGCGCTGATCAACCGCCAGCGCCGCCACTACCTGTCGCTCATGGGCGACCTCAACGACCTGATGGCCCGCACCCCGCCCGAGGACCGGGTGGCGCTGCTGCTGATCGAGGGTGCCATGCTGCATCTGCAAGCCGATCTGGACTGGCTCGAACGTTGTCAGGAGGACCTGGCATGAGTGATCCCGCCCTCAAGGCGGTCAACCTGGTGAAGGTCTACTCCGGCGGCGCCGTGCCCGTGCACGCCGTCCGCGGGGTGGATCTGCAGGTCGAGCCGGGTGAGTTCATCGCCGTCATGGGCCCGTCCGGGTCGGGCAAGTCTACGCTCGTCCACATGCTGGGCGGCCTCGACACCCGCACCAGCGGCGAGATCTGGATCGACGGCACCCGCGCCGACACGCTCTCCGAGAGTGCCTGGGCCCTGCTGCGCCGCAAGAAGATCGGCTTCGTCTTCCAGTTCTTCAACCTGGTCGCCAGCATGACCGTGGCCGACAACGTCGAGCTGCCGGCCCTGCTGGGCGGCGCCTCGCCGCGCGAGGCCCGCGAGCGCAGCCGGCACCTGCTCGGCGCGCTCAACCTGGCCGACCGTGCCGACGCCCCGCCCGCCCGGCTCTCCGGCGGCGAGCAGCAGCGCGTCGCGCTCGCCCGGGCCCTGGCCAACAAGCCCAGCGTGCTGCTGGCCGACGAGCCCACCGGCAACCTCGACAGCCGCAACACCCGCGACGTGCTGCGTCTGCTCGGCGAGGTGCACCGCGACGGCCAGACCATCGTCATGGTCACCCACGACGCCCGCGTCGCCGGCCTGGCCGACCGGGTCGTCGCCCTGCACGACGGCGAGGTCGTCGACGACGGCCGGATCACCCGGCGCCGCACCGGCACCGCGGGCGCGGTGATCGACCTCCGATGAGCACCACCCGGGCGGGCATCCGCTGGATCCGGGCAGACCTGCGGGCCAGGAAGGGCCAGGCGACACTCACCGTGCTCGTCGTGGCCGCCATCGTGGCCGCGCTGATCGCCGCCGTCACCCTGCTGGAGGACGGCACCAACCCCTGGCGCGGGCTGTTCGCCCAGACCGAGGGCGCGCACGTGTGGTTCTACACCAAGGACAGCACCGCCCAGGTCGTCGCCACCCGCGAGATCGACGGCGTCACCAGCGCCGCCGGCCCCTACCGCTCGGCGCCCGCCACCGTCGTCCAGGACGGCAAGAAGGAGCCCGCCGAGCTGCGCGCCCTGCCGGCGAAGCCGCCCGCGGTGGCCCACCCGGTGGTGACCGAGGGCCGCTGGCTCGACGCCGCAGAGCCCGGCGGCGTCGTCGTCGAACGCTCCTACGCCCGCGCCCTGCGCCTGCGCATCGGCGCGCCGTTCACGATCATCGCGCTCAGCGGCGAGCGCCACAGCCTGTACGTACGCGGCATCGCCGACTCCGCCGAGCAGGGCTTCTACCCGGAATGGACGCCCGGCCTGGCCTGGGTGCTGCCCGAGACCCTGGACCGGGTCGAGCCGATGCTCGGCCGCAGCCAGTGGGTGACCGGGCTGCGCCTGACCGACGCCGAGTCGGCCCAGGTCGTCTCGCAGCGGGTCGTGGTCATGCTCGACGACGAGCTCCAGCGCCTCTACACCTGGCGGGAGATCCGCGCCGCGATGGAGCTGGACAACCGGCTGCTCGGCACGCTGCTGGCGCTGTTCGGCGTCGTCGGGCTGGTCGCCGCCGCGCTCGCGCTGGCCAACGCGGCCGGCGGCCGGGTGCTCGGCCAGCTCCGCGACCTGGCCACGCTCAAGTCGATGGGCTTCACCAGAGGCCAGATCGCACTGCTGCTGCTGGTCGAGCACGGCGCGCTGGGCCTGCTCGGCATCGCCGTCGGCACGCTGGCCGGCTGGGGCGGCACGGTCGCGGTGCTCGGCACCACCTCCGTCGCCCCCATGCCGGTGCTGGCCATCCTCGCCGGCACCGCGCTCGTCGTGCTGGCCGCCGTGGGGCTGCCCGCCTGGCGCGGCGGCCGCACGCCGCCGATCCCGGCCGCGCCCGCCCTGCCGCCGCGCGGCCACCTGTCCCGGCTGGCCAGGCTCGCCCTCCTGGTACGCCTGCCTCCGGCGCTCGTGCTGGGCGCCCGCGACGCCTTCACCCGGCGGGTGCCGGCGTTCCTGACGGCGTTCGGGCTGGCCGTGCCGATGATGATGATCACGATCGGGCTGGGCGTGTGGGCCACGCTGGACAACTTCGCCGGCCATCCCGAGCAGGTCGGCCAGCACGCCGCCCTGCACGTCGGGCCCGGCAAGCTGACCGCCGTCGAGGCCGAGCGCCACGTGCGCGCCGACCGCGACGTGCGGGCCGTCTACCCGGGCGTCGAGGTGAACGCTCTGGCCCCCGGAGAGGGCCGCTCGGTGCGGGTGCGCGCCATCGGCGGCTCCACCACCGACCCCTACCCGTTCCCCGTCGTCGAGGGCCGCATGTACGCCGAGCCGGGTGAGGCGGTCGCCGGGCAGGGGCTGCTCGACCTGCTGGGTGTGAAGATCGGCGACCGGGTCCGGCTGACCGTGGGCGGCTCGCCGCTGATCGTGCGGATCGTCGGCCGGGCCATCGAGCCAGACTCCGACGGCGAGGTGCTGTCGGTCGGGCTGGACAGCCTGGCCGCCAAGGACACCGTGCCGCCCGAGTTCTACGCGCTCGCCCTCAAGCCGGGCGCCGACCCGTCGGAGGTGGCCGGGAGGCTGCTCACCGAGTCGTCGGAGAGCCTGGACGTGCAGATCGTGGTCAACCCGGCCGACCGGCTGGCCGTCATCCGGGTGGTGATCGTGGCCCTGATCGCCGTGCTCACGCTGATCGGGCTGGCCAACCTGCTCACGGCCAGCGCGCTCGGCCTGCGCGACCACGCCTTCGACCTGGCCGTGCTCAAGGCGATGGGGCTGACGCCGCGCCAGGTGATGGCCACCTTGGTGACCGGCACCGGGCTGCTCGTGGTGCTGGGCGTGGGGGCGGGCGCGGCGGTCGGGGCGTCGGTCGTGACCGGGCTGATCGACCTTCAGGGCCACACCAGCGGGGTGGGCGCCGGGATCGCCCGTCCGCCCTCGGCCATGACGCTGACCGTCGCCGTGCTGGTGGCCGTGGGCACGGCGCTCGCCGTCGCGCTGATTCCCGCGCGGCGGGCGGCCCGTGCCCAGGTGCCCGTCACCTCACGCTGAAGGGAGCTTCTTCAGCGCGAACCAGTAGAAGCCGTGCCCCGGCAGCGTGAGCAGGTAGGGCAGCTCGCCGACGACGGGGAAGTGCACGCCACCGCGCGCCTCCACCGGCGTCATGCCCTCGAACCTGCGCAGGTCCAGCTCGACCGGCTGCGGGAACTTCGACAGGTTGTTCACGCACAGCATGATGTCGTCGCCGTCCTCCCTGACGTAGGTCAGGACGGCCGGGTTCGACGACCACATCTCCGTGTAGGCGCCGACGCCGAACACCGGGTGGTCGCGCCGGATCTGCAGCATCCGCCGGGTGAAGTGGAGCAGCGAACCCTCGTTTCTCTGCTGCGACTCCACGTTGACCGCCTGGAACCCGTAGATCGGGTCCATGACGGCCGGCAGGTAGAGCCGCCCCGGGTCGGCCGTGGAGAAGCCCGCGTTGCGGTCGGGGCTCCACTGCATCGGCGTGCGGACCGCGTCACGGTCCTCCAGCCAGATGTTGTCGCCCATGCCGATCTCGTCGCCGTAGTACATGACCGGCGAGCCCGGCAGGCTCAGCAACAGGGCCGTGAACAGCTCGATGCGGTCCCGGTCGTTGTCGAGCAGCGGCGCCAGGCGACGGCGGATGCCCAGGTAGGCCCGCATGCGCGGGTCCTTGGCGTACTCGCTGTGCATGTAGTCGCGCTCTTCCTCCGTCACCGTCTCGAGCGTGAGCTCGTCGTGGTTGCGCAGGAAGATGCCCCACTGGGCGCAGTCGGGCAGCTTGGGCGTGCGCGACATGATCTCCGAGATCGGCTCGCGCGTCTCCTTCTTGACCGCCATGTAGATGCGCGGCATGAGCGGGAAGTGGAACGCCATGTGGCACTCGTCGCCGCCGGTGGTGGGGTCGCCGAAGTACTCGACGACGTCCTCCGGCCAGCCGTTGGCCTCGGCCAGCAGCACCCGGTCGGGGTAGAGCCGGTCGACCTCGGCGCGGATCTTCTTCAGGTACGCGTGCGTCTCCGGCAGGCCGGCGCACGCGGTGCCCTCCCGTTCGAACAGGTACGGGACCGCGTCCAGGCGGAAGCCGTCGATGCCCAGGTCCAGCCAGAAGCGCAGGACCTCCAGCATGGCCTCCTGGACCGCCGGGTTGTCGTAGTTGAGGTCCGGCTGGTGGTGGAAGAACCGGTGCCAGTAGTACTGCTTGCGCACCGGGTCGTAGGTCCAGTTGGACTCCTCGGCGCCGATGAAGATGATCGGCGCGTCGGGGTATGCGGTCGGCTCGTCCGCCCACACGTAGAAGTCGCCGTACGGCCCCTCGGGGTCGTGCCGGGATGCCTGGAACCAGGGATGACGGTCGCTGGTGTGGTTCATCACCAGGTCCGTGATGATTCGCAGGCCGCGCTCGTGCGCCGACTCGATCAGCTGGATGAAGTCGGCGAGGTCGCCGAAGTCCGGCAAGATCTTCATGTAGTCGGAGATGTCGTAACCGCCGTCACGCAGCGGTGACTCGTACAGCGGCAACAGCCACAGGCAGTCGACGCCGAGCCATTCGAGATAGTCCAGCTTCTCCACGAGGCCGCGAAGGTCTCCGGTGCCGTCGCCGTTGGAGTCCTTGAACCCCCGGACGAGCACCTCGTAAAACACCGCCCGCTTGTACCAGGACGGGTCTTCCGAAATGAAGGTCTCGGCGACCGGCTCCGGCGTTGGGGATGCGTTGATCATATGTCGCTCACAGAAGGAGATGTGGGCAGGACGAAGTCACCGGTTTCCCCGGCGTTGTTATCTCTGGTGACCGCGCCGCCTGGGTCGTCATCCCTGCGATCCCATGCCCTCGACAGGACCGGATTTGTGATCCGGTGCCCGCTTGTGCGGCGCTTACGGGCCGAACACTACCAGCCCGTTGGCTTTCCGGAACCCGCTTGTGCTGTGCGAGCTGTAATACCCAAGAGATCGCTGTGTAATCGTGATGTTACCGACCGTTCTTCTCCCTGTAACTAGAAGGGGGCAGACAGGTCGTCCAGCTCGCTTTCGAAGTCGCTCAGCCAGAGCCCGAACAGCACCAGACCGCGCACCCAGAACCGGTCGTTCCAGCCGTTGAACCGCGTCAGCGCGTCGGGCCCGCCCGCCACCACCTCGTGCAGCTCGTCCGACAGCAGCCCCGGCACCCGGGTCGCCACCACGTCCAGCATGCGGTGGGAGTAGGCGCGCGCGGGCGCGGCCGTGGAGCGCAGCGGCACCCGCCGCAGCGGCTGCTTGACCACGTTCGTCGAGGGCAGCGCGGCCACGCGCGGGTTGGCGGCGTGCAGCACCTCGCGGTAGAAGCGGCCCTGCGCCTTGCGCGCCACGCCGACCGAGAGCGCGGCGTCGAAGAAGTCGGGATGGATGAACGGCGCCGCGAACGACGCCTCCGGCCCCACCAGGTTGACCGCCGAGCGCGCGATGCCCCGCACCGTGCGCGTGTGGAGCACCGAGAGCGGCAGCTCGGCCCGGTGCCCGTGGAGCATCGAGGTGGCCGCCAGGAACTGCTCCTGCACGGTCTCGGCCATCCACTGCGCCGCCGCCTTCGACAGGAACGGCTGCGACGGCGCGCCCAGGCTCAGCGAGCCCAGCACCGCCGCCGACCGCTCGGCCTGCGTCGTGGCCTCCAGGGCGGCGCCGCTGACCATGAAGTTCTTCAGCAGCGGCCCGCCCGCCAGCCCGTCGACCAGCACCCGCCCCGCCTGGTGCACCTCCTTGGCGAACGGCGCGTACCAGGCGTGATGCGGCGTCAGGTATTCGAGCCTGCGCGCCACCTCCACGGCGTCGTCCGGGTAGGCGGCCGGGTCCTGCTCGATCACCCGGTGCGGGATGCCCAGCTCGCGGGTGATGGCCCGGGCGAAGGCGATGTCGGTGTCGGTGCCGTCGTCGGGGCTGGTCGTCCACGATTCCACGTCGAACCCGCGCGCCTTGGCCACGCTGCCCAGCAGCCGCGAGTCGTAGCCGCCGCTGATCGGCACCAGCAGCTTGCGCCCGTCGTAGTCCTTGTAGACCTCGTGCAGCAGCTCCAGGATCTCCCCGGCGCTCGTCCACGTCTCGTACGGCTCGGTGCGCAGCCAGCGCGGCAGGCGCCGCTCGGTGGACAGCCTGCCCTGGTCCCACACCAGCGCGCTGGAGCCGGGCAGCCGCTTGATCCGCTGGTAGGGCGTCGCCTCGCCCAGCGGGAACGTCACCTGAAGGATCGACGCCCAGGCCGCCCAGTCGATCTCGACCGGCGCCAGCGACAGCAGCGGCTCGATCAGGGACGAGAAGTAGACCGCCTCGCCCACCCGTACGTAATAGACGTCGACCAGCCCCAGCGCGCCCGTGTGGAGCGTGACGCGCGGGCCGTCGCCCATCAGGCCCGGAGCCTCGTACGTCTCCGCGACCGTCATCCAGTCGCCCTCACCGGCGGGCCTGCGCTCGCCCCAGGCGAACGCGAACGCCTCGCCTGAGCGCCGGTAGGGCGGCAGCGGCGCCGAGCTGAACAGGGCCGCCTCGGCCGTCTGGAGAGCGGGACGCACCCGCGGGCCCGCGGCCGACAGCTTGCCGAGCACCGCGGTGTCGATCCGGCCGAGACCGCCGCAGACGTAGGGTCGTACGTTGAACTGCACCGGATCTCATCCCTTCGAGGCGCTTCCCGCAAAAGAGTATCCTTTGCCGGGCTGAGAGACGGAGGTCCTGTTGTCTACCGAGCTGGAAAGCACGCGCAGGGCGTTGCGTGAGGCGGTCGCGCAGGCCGAGCACGCGGCGGAGCTGGCCAGGCTGCTGGACGCCGTCCAGAGCAGGCTGGCCGAGGCCGAGAGCCGTGCCGAGGAGGTCAAGGCCCTCGCCGACCGGCTGAGCGAGGCCGAGGAGCGCCTGGCCGACGAGCGCGCCGCCGCCGACAAGCTCCGCAAGGAGCTCGCCGAGCAGCGCTACCAGGCCGAGGTGGCCAACTGGAAGCTCTCCTCGATCAAGGTCGCCCGCTGGAACCGGCTGGGCGACGCCATCAAGACCGGCAAGAGCAACCCGGTCCGCCTGGCCAAGGAGCTCAAGGGCGCCGCCCGGCCGGTCAAGCGTCCGACCGCGCCCAAGCGCAAGCCCGTGGCCGCCGCCAGGGCCCAGGACGAGCGGCCCGGCGCCGCCTACCAGGCCACCGCCACCACCCGCACGCTCGGCGGCGCCTCCTTCAAGCTCAAGCCCTACCGGGTGCCGACCGGCCCCAACACCCGCCCGCACATCACCGCGGCGGTCGTCGCCGAGCCGCACGCCGAGGCGCTGCTGCGCTACGAATGGCGGCAGACCACCGGCTTCACCCCGCGCGACTTCGCCCGGGTGCTGCCGCAGGAGGTGCCGCACCTGCTGCTGGTCGAGTCCGTCACGCAGGGGCCGTGGGCCGAAGAGCTGCTGGGCGAGCCGGGCGAGGGGCTGCGCGCGCTGCTCGCCTGGTGCGCCGAGCGCGGCATCCGGACCGTGTTCTGGCACACGCACGGCGACCCCGCCGACTTCGCCGCCTCGGCCGGGCTGTTCGAGCACCGCTTCTCCGCCGACCCGGCCGTGGCCTGGCCGAGGCTGCCGTTCGGCGTGCAGCCGCGCGTGCACAACCCGCTGCCGCTGGCCGGCGGGCGCATCGACCGGGTGCTCAGCCTCGACCAGCTCCTGCCGGACCACCTGGCCTACCCGGACGTGCTCACCTCCTACCGCTGGCCGGCCGCGGTCACCTGCCCGCCCGGCACCCCGACGTGGCGGCTGGCCGAGCTCGCCGCCTGCGGCACGCCGATCGGCGACGACCCCGACAGCCGCCGGGCGCACGTCGCCCTGCGCCGCGCCTACGCCTCCGGCACCATGACCGAGCACGTCGACGCGCTCCTGCAGACGATCGGGCTGCCCAGCGCCCGCGCCACGCTCGACGTGTCGGTGCTGCTGGCCGTCCCCGACGTGACCCGCATGGAGCACGCGCTGGCCCAGGTCGGCCGGCAGAACGGCATCACCCAGCTCATCGTCATCGGCCCGCCGGAGGCCGAGCAGCGCGCCCGCGACACGCTGCCCGGCGCCGACGTCATCCACCGGCCGCTGCAGCCGGGCATGACCGTCGGCGCGATGCTCGGCCGCGGCCTCGACCTGTGCGAGGCCGACCTGGTCGCGGTCATGGACCCGCGCGACGTCTACGGCTCCCACTACCTGACCGACCTGCGGCGGGCGTTCCTGTTCGGCACCGCCGACATCGTCGGCAAGGCCGCCTTCTACGCCCACCTGCGCAAGCCGCAGGCCACGCTGCTCAAGCAGCCCGACGCCGAGTACACGTACCTGCCGGAGATCACCGGCGGCACGCTGCTCGCCCGCCGCAACACGCTGCGCGAGCTCGGCTTCGCCGACCTCACCGACGGCTGGGACGAGGTGCTCATGCGCCGCTGCCGCGAGGACGGGATCAAGGTCTTCTCCGCCGACCGCTTCGGCTACGTGCGCGTCCGCGACGAGGACCGGTGGCTGCTGGGCGCCGCCCACCTGGTCGAGTACGGCTCCGCCGAGCCGCACGCGCTCATCTGAGCCCGTGACGCCCGGGCGGCTGGCCGGGGTGCTCGGCGAGCCGCCGGTGCCCGACGGCACGTGGGAGCGGGAGGCCGCCTACGTGTCGGCCGCCGCGCTGCGCCGCCGCGTCCCCGCCGCCGAGCTGGCCGCGCGGGTGCGGGAGCTGCCCGGCGTGGGGCCGGTCGAGGTGCGGGGCAACGGGTTCCTGCGCGTGGTGGTGCCCGTGCCGGGGGAGCTGGTGACCGAGATCGAGCCGCTGGAGCTCCGCGATCCCGGCTGGCCGGACTTTCCTCGTACGTGGGACAACCCCGGATTCGTGGTGCGTTACGCCCATGCCAGGGCGGTGGCGGTGCAGCGGTGGGGGCGGGAGCTGGGGGTTCCGGAGGAGTTCCGGCCCGAGCTGCTCGACGATCCCCGCGACCGGGCGGTGCTGCGGGCGCTGGCCGAGGTGCCCGGACGGCTGGCGAGCCGCGACCCGGGGTGGGAGGCTTTCCTGGTGCGGCTGGCGCTCGCCTACCACGACGCGCACGAGCACGCCCCGGCCGTGCCGATCGGCGACACGCCCGCCGGGCCGCTGCACGGGGCCCGGGTGAGGCTGGCGCGGGCCGTACGGGATGTGCTGGTGGGGCCGGATCGGCTCTGAGGGATCACAAAATATCCGGCCAAACGGTGAAAAATCGTAAAATATTCGCGTTTGGGCGGTGATCGCGTCTCGATACGTGGGCATCGGGTCCGTGGTGAACACCGGGTCCGATAGCCTCGATCGGGTGAGTCGATTCGCCCATCCTGCCGGGGACCGGCACGCCGAGACGCCGCCCCACGAGCGCCCCCCGCTGGCGCCCGACGACCTCAACCGGATCAACCCCGCGATCTGGCCCCGAACGTCGAGCCGGACCGATGGCGCGCTCACGATCGGCGGCGCCGACGTACGCGACCTGGCCCGCGAGCACGGCACCCCCCTCTACGTCCTCGACGAGGAGGACGTCCGCTCGCGCATGCGCGACTACGCGGCCGCCTTCCAGGGCTCCGACGTGCACTACGCCGGCAAGGCCTTCCTGTGCAAGGAGATCGTCCGCTGGCTGGAGGCCGAAGGGCTCGGCCTCGACGTGGCCAGCGGCGGCGAGCTCGCCGTCGCCCTCAGCGTCGGCTTCCCCGCCGAACGCATCACCCTGCACGGCAACAACAAGTCCGCCGCCGAGCTCACCCGCGCCCTCGACGCCGGAGTCGGCCACATCGTCGTCGACTCCTTCGAGGAGATCGCCCGCCTCGGCTACCTCGCCGAGCAGCGCGGCCTGCGACCCAAGGTGATGATCCGCGTCACCACCGGGGTCGAGGCCCACACCCACGAGTTCATCGCCACCGCCCACGACGACCAGAAGTTCGGCCTCTCGCTCAACGCCGGCGCCGCCGCCGAGGCCGTCCGCCGCATCCTCCAGCTCCCGTCGCTGGAGCTCGTCGGCCTCCACTCCCACATCGGCTCCCAGATCGTCGACGTGGCCGGGTTCGAGGTCGCCGCCCGCCGCCTGGCCACCCTCCTCGTCCAGATCAAGGACGAGCACGGCGTCGTGCTCCCCGAGCTCGACCTCGGCGGCGGCTACGGCATCGCCTACCTCGACGGCGACGAGGCCCTCGACGTCAAGCGCATCGCCGACGGCCTGCGCGAGATCGTCCGCAAGGTCTGCACCGACGCGGGCCTGCCCGTCCCCCGCCTCACCGTCGAGCCCGGCCGCGCCGTCGTCGGCCCCGGCGGCATCACCCTGTACGAAGTCGGCACCGTCAAGAACGTCGAAGGGCTCCGCACGTACGTGAGCATCGACGGCGGCATGAGCGACAACGTGCGCACGGCCCTCTACGGCGCCGAGTACACCGCCGTGCTCGCCAGCCGCGAGAGCAGCGCCGAGCCCATGCTCAGCCGCATCGTCGGCAAGCACTGCGAGAGCGGCGACATCATCGTGCGCGACTGCTACCTGCCCGCAGACCTCGCGCCCGGCGACCTGATCGCGATCGCCGCCACCGGCGCCTACTGCCGGTCGCTGGCCAGCAACTACAACTACCTGCCCAGGCCCGCCGTCGTCGCCGTCAACAGCGGGCAGTCGCGGGTGATCGTACGGGGCGAGACCGAGGACGACCTGCTGAGGGGGCAACTATGAGCAAACCGTTGAAGGTGGCCCTGCTGGGCTGCGGCGTCGTCGGCTCCCAGGTCATCAGGCTCATCCACGAGCAGCGTGACGACCTGACCGCCCGCATCGGCGCTCCCCTGGAGCTCGCCGGCGTCGCCGTACGCCGCCTCGGCCGCAAGCGTGACGTCGAGGTCGACCCCGCCCTCCTCACCACCGACGCCGAAGCCCTCGTCACGCGCGACGACATCGACATCGTCATCGAGGTCATCGGCGGCATCGAACCCGCCCGCTCCCTCATCATCGCCGCCCTGTCCCGCGGCAAGTCCGTCGTCACCGCCAACAAGGCGCTGCTCGCCGAGGACGGCGCCGCCCTCCACGAGGCCGCCCGCACCGGCAACGGCGACCTGTACTTCGAAGCCAGCGTCGCCGGCGCCATCCCGCTGCTGCGCCCGCTGCGCGAATCCCTCGCCGGCGACCACGTCAACCGCGTCCTCGGCATCGTCAACGGCACCACCAACTACATCCTCGACAAGATGGACTCCACCGGGGCGTCCTTCACCGACGCCCTCGAAGAGGCCCAGACCCTCGGCTACGCCGAAGCCGACCCCACCGCCGACGTCGAAGGCTTCGACGCCGCCGCCAAGGCCGCCATCCTCGCCGGGCTCGCCTTCCACAGCCGCGTCACCGCCGAACAGGTGCACCGCGAAGGCATCACCGAGATCACTGCCACCGACGTCGCCTCCGCCAAGGCCATGGGCTACGTCATCAAACTGCTGGCCATCTGCGCCCGCTCCGACGACGGCCGCTCCATCGGCGTCCGCGTCCACCCGGCCATGATCCCGCGCACCCACCCCCTCGCCGGGGTACGGGAGGCGTACAACGCGGTCTTCGTCGAGGCCGAGTCGGCCGGGCAGCTCATGCTCTACGGCAAGGGCGCCGGCGGCGCCCCCACGGCCTCCGCCGTCCTCGGCGACCTCGTCGCCGTCGCCCGCAACCGCCTGGCCGGCACCCGCGGGCCCGAGGAGTCCACCTACGCCTCGCTGACCGTCCACCCCATGGGGGAGACCGTCACGCGCTGCCACGTGGCCCTCGACGTGGCCGACAAGCCGGGCGTCCTGGCCCGGGTGGCGGAGCTGTTCGCCAAGCACGACGTGTCCATCCAGACGGTCAGGCAGGAAGGGCACGGCGACGACGCCCAGCTCGTCATCGTCACCCACCGGGCCACCGACGCCGCCCTGACGGCGACCATGGAGGGGCTGCGGGAGCTCGACATCGTCCGGGCCATCGCCAGCGTGATGCGGGTGGAGGGGGACGAGTAGGGCCCCTGTTCCCGCGAAGGTCCTCGCCCGTCAGGCGCTTCGCGCCCGGCGGGCTCGGGCCGTGTCGTCCGGGGGAGCCCTGCCAGGGGAGGCAGCCATGAGGTCGTGGTTCTTCGCCGCCACGCTCGCCGGCCTTGCCCTACTGCCGAGCATGTCAGGCACGCCGGCCCGGCCCGTCCTCGCATCACCGCCCACGACAGCGTGCCGGGCCGCCGTGTGCATGATCGGCGCGGATCCGCAGATCCTCGTACACGACACACAGGAGGGTGCCCGCGTGCCCTTCAGCGGGCGGCTGACGTGGGTCGGCGACCAGTCCTGTCTGGCGGTGGACATCGGCGGCAGCATGGTCGTGCCCCTGTGGCCGATCGGCGCGGCGCCGTTCCGCGCGGGGGAGCGCCGGGGCGTCGCGCTGCCCGGTGTCGGGAATCTCCTGCCCGGTGACCGGTTCAGCGGGACCGCGACCTGGCACCGTGAGGACCCGATGTTCCTCACGGCGTCAGGACGATGTCACCGCCGAAACGGATTCGTCGTCATCGACCCGTCCGGACTCAACCGGACGGGCTGAGCCTGGCGGGGTGGGCACCGGCGCCCGCTGTACTCCCATGACGGGTTCGCGGCGTGCCGCTCACCCGGGCCGATGGGGAGCGGTCTCATGCGTTTCTCCTGTCCGGCCGCGTACGGCGGCGGTGGGCGGGCCGGAGCGGGAGGGGACGCCGATCGCGTCGGCCCACGCGTGGATCTCCTGGTCATAGCCGGTGAAATGGTCGCGCCGGAGGACCCCGGCGGGGTCGATGTGGCGTGACCCGGAAAGTCCGAACCGGCGCAGCAGATCGACGATGAGCGGTCGTACCGCCGTCGTGAGCGCGGGTGACAGGCACGTCGCCAGGTCGGCGAGGTGGCGAGCGGAGGCGGTCCCGGTGAGCCGGCGGTCTCCCGCCGGGCCGTACGTTGTGCCGGCGTGATTCCACACCTCTATCGGCGCCGCGTGTTCGGCGTCGGTAGCGGGGATGAGGGCCGCTTCGACGGCGAGCTGGGCGGTGGGTGAGGCAATGCGTTCCCCTACGGCTCGTGCGGCGTTCGCCGCCAGGAGGCGCACCAGCGCGACGGTGATCCACGCGACGGCGCCCTCGCCGAGCGCCCAGACCTGGCGGCCGTCGGCGGGGCTGTCGCGCAGCGTCCCCACCTGCAGTCCTGCGAGCGCGGAGCCGTCCGGGTGGAACTCGCAGTAGTACCCGCCGGCGGCCGGGTGGCCCGGACGCCGTGACGGCGCGAAGGCCAGCGCGCCGTCCGGGCGTGGTTGTGGCGGCTCCGCGCCGATGGCGATGGGAGCCGGCCAGTGCGCGACGTGTCGCCTGAGCCATCGCCGCAGGTCCTCCCCGCTCGGTGCGGGGAGCTCGGCCGGCGCCGGATGTGCCGGCACCGCGGCGACCACGAGGCAGGGCGACTCGGGGCGGAGTCGCCCGGCCGCGTCCGTGAGGAGGCGCGAAAGCGGTTGCGAGGGGTCGGGCATGGCGGAGGGCTCCGATCGTGGGGCTTTCGGTCAGAACAGCTTGCGGGCCTCGGAGTCGGCCAACAGGTCCGGGTCGGGCACCCGGGACTTGCTGGCGACGTTGGCGAGCATCTGATGCGCCATGTGGAAGCCGAAGTCCTCGGCGACGACCTTCCTCCAGTGCCGGGACACGATGTTGTGAGTGGCCCACCTGGTGTAACGCGGCCGCTTCATGATGAATCTGGCCAGTTCCCAGGCGCGGTCGAGGAGGTGCTCGCGAGGGAGCACATCGTTGACGATGCCCCACTCAAGAGCCTTGTCCGCCGGGATCGGCTTGGCGGCGTAGATGTAGTACGCGGCGCGTTTGATGCCCATCAGCGTCTGGAGGGCCATGCCCTGGCCGTCTCCCGGCGGGGAGCCGAGCCAGAAGTGCGGGTCCATGAAGTCGGCGTCCGGCGCGGCGAGCGTGATGTCGCTCATCATCGCGAACTCGGTGTGCACGCCAGGACCGTTGACGGCGGCGATCGTCGGGATGTCGATGTTGTTGACGAAGCTCTCGATGAGCTTCCAGCCGTCCGCCATGCGCTGGTAGATGTGGTCCGGGTCCAGCTCGGAGGCGGGTTTGGGGTTGAGCCCCTTGGGGTCGCCCGTCATCCACCTGCCGCCGGTGCCGGTGATGATCAGGACGTGGTTCTCCGGATCGTTGCCGATCTCCTGCCACACGCGCGGCCACGCGTTGTGCGCGGCGGCGGTGTGGGCGTACGGGCCGTCGTTCGTGTGCAGGCGGACCTCGATGATGCCGTCTTCGCGCCTCATGCGGAAGAAGTCCGCGTACCTGGCCGCGTACTCGTCGAAGGCGGGCGGGGCGAGGTAGCCCTCCCAGTGGTCTGCCGGATCGAATGCCATGCTCACTACCTCCATGCGGCAGGGGCACCGCCGCGGGCGGTGCCGGGGTGCGCTCGCCGGGCATGCGGCGGGCATCCCCATAAAAGCACACTTGTTAGTGTGCTTTCATCTGGTGCCGTACGCTGAGATCATGTCGAGGGGTATAGCGGCGGTTCAGACGCCAGGACGCCGTCGACGGTCGGAGGGCAAGAAGGCGGCGATCCTGGATGCCGCGGAGGACCTGTTCATCGCCGAGGGCTACGAGCGGACGAGCGTCGACGCGATCGCGGCCCGGGCGCAGGTCTCCAAGCGCACCGTCTACGACCACTTCGGCGAGAAGGGGACGATCTTCCTGCGCGTGCTCGAGCGGGTGAACGACACGCTCGCCGACACCGTACGCGCCGCGATCGACGAGGAGCTGAGCCCGGGCCGCGACCTGCGCGACGCGCTGACCGCCTTCGGCCGGCGCATCGTCACGCAGACCTTCCCGTCGCCCGCGTACCTGACCTTCCGGCGGCTGACCTCGCAACGGTGGTCGATACCGCAACTGGCCGAGGCCGAGCGCGACCGTCCGGACCTGATGCTGGAGGAACGTTTCGCCGCACTGGCGGACCAGGGGAAGATCCGCGCCGCGAACCCCCGTCTGATGGCCCGGCACTACACCGCCCTGACGCTCAGCCTCGCGCTGGAGGCACTCGAGACCAGGAAGGACGCCGAGGTCGAGGAGATCCTGGCGATCATCGCCGACGGGGTGGACGCCTTCCTGCGCGCCTACGGCTGATCGCCCTCGTCGAACACCAGCGGCACGGCGCGTACGGATCGACCCTCCGCGTCCAGGACCCGGCCCAGCAGCTTGGTCATGCTGAGCACGACGGAGCGGTCCTGCACGCGCAGGGCCGGCAACTCCTGGCTCATGCGCCATTCGAGGTCGTGCACCTCGGCCGCCGACCGCAACGACGCGTCGACCGTCACGTTGAACGGCCCCGCGACGAACGTGCAGGCCCGGACCCCCGGCAAGGAACGGATGCGCTTCTCCGCCGCTCGCATGTCCTGGACGTCCAGGGAGCCGAAGTACACCGCCGAGACCGACCGGCCGGACAGATGCCGGGAGATGTCGCAGCGGAAGCGGATGAGCCCCGCCTCCTGGAGGCGCGACAACCGGCGACGTACCGACACCGGCCCGAGATCCACCTGCTCGGCGAGCCGTTCGAACGACATCCGCCCATCGAGGTGCAGCGCGCGGACGATACGCAGGTCGGTCCGGTCGACGGCGTCGGCCCTTCCTGACCCCGGCTCCGTGGCCGGGCCGAGGCGGCGTCGCTGCTCCGGGTCGAGCGCGCCTTCCCGCCAGTTGCTCGCCTGCAGGATCGACCGGGTGACCACATGGCTGCGGATCTTCGCGATCCCGGGGACCCGCCCCACGAGGTCGAGGAGATAGACCGAGAGCGAGGCGAGGTCGGGCGCCTGCGCCAGCACGAGCACGTCTCGTGCGCCGCCGGTCACCTTGACGGTGGCGGCCTGCGGGTGCTCCGCGAGCGTACGCGCGACCTCGGTCGTCCGCCCCGGCGCGCAGTCGATCTCCACCAGCGCGCACGCCGGGGTCGCGTGTCCCGAGGGGTGGGCGGCGACCCAGGCGACCCCCTCGGACTCCAGGCGCGCCCAGCGCCGGCTCACGGTCACCGGGTCGACCCCGAGGACCTCCCCGAGGCTCCGCCAGCTCGCGCGCGGCGCGGATCGCACGGCGTCGACGATGGCGACGTCGAGCTCGTCATAGGACGTAGCGGCCATCTCACTCGAACTTTCCTGCGCGAATCAAGCAGTCAATGGAGATTACCTGCGATATCGCGGCCGAATCGCAGGATCACCCTACCGTGACGAGAACCGACACAACCGGCAGCCGGCGTGAGAACGCAGGCCGGACGAGGGGGTTCAGAGCGCGTGGGACTCGGACAGGCGACATTCGAACGGGGCGGGGCCGCGCTTCGGGTCGAGAACGTACGGCTCATCGACGGCGTCAGCGATGACGTGGTGGACGACGCCGTCCTGGAGTCCGACGCCGACGGCTGGATCACCTACGCGGGTCCCGCCGCCCAGGCCCCCGAGGCGCACCCGGACGTCAGGGTGATCGACGGCCGCGGCGGCACGCTGCTGCCTGGGCTGTTCGACTGCCACACCCACCTCGGCCTGCCCTCCGACCGTTCGCTCGTGGAGACCGCCCTGCTGACGGACCCCGTCCTGGCGACGCTCCGGACCGCCGAACGCCTGAGCCGCACGCTCGCGTCAGGGATCACGTCGGTCCGGGATCTGGGCGGGCTTCCCGCCGCGTTCCGCGACGCCGTCGCCACGGGACTGGTGGCCGGGCCGCGCGTGCAGACCTCGGTCGGCGTCATCAGCCACACCGGCGGCCACGCGGATGACACCCTGCCCGGCGGCAGGAGCCTCGGTCTGGACTACTGCGAGCTCGCCGACGACGTGCCCGGCGTACGGAAGGCCGCGCGGCGGATGCTCCGGTCGGGCGCCGACGTGATCAAGATCTGCACGAGCGGCGGCATCAGCAGCGCGCACGACGACCCCGACGACCAGGATCTGCTCGACGAGGAGATCGCGGCGGTCGTGGACGAGGCGCGGCGCCACGGTGAACGCCCCGTCGCCGCGCACGCGCAGGGACGGGCCGGCATCCTGGCCGCGATCCGCGGCGGTGTCCGCTCGGTCGAGCACGGCTTCGGCATCGACGACGAGGGCTGCGACCTCATCGGGGAGAAGGGGGCCTTCCTCGTGCCGACCCTGTCGGCCGTCTTCCAGCCGCTGGACCCGCGCACGACCACGCCGTGGCGCTACCAGAAGAAGCTGCGCTGGAACGAGCTGGCCAAGGAGAACCTCGCCGAGGCCATCGCGCGGAAGGTGCGCATCGCGGCGGGCACGGATGCCGGGATCACCCCGCACGGGCAGAACCTCTTCGAGCTTTCGTGCCTGGTGGAGCTGGGGATGTCGCCGATGGAGGCCATCCGCGCGGCGACGTCGGCCGGCGCCCATCTGCTCGGCGTGGAGGACACGCTCGGGACCCTGCGCACCGGATACGCCGCCGACCTCGTCCTCTGCGCGAGCGATCCCCTGCGGGACATCGGCGTGCTGTCGGCGCCGGAGAACATCGCCCTGGTCGCCCAGCAGGGCGTCATCCACAGGCTCGCCCTCCCCCCTGCGGAGCCGCGAGCAGCCGGACGGAACGGACCGCACGCCGGGGCACGCCCCTGAGCCCAGCGTGTTCCGCAGAAAGGAGACGCTCATGCAGGACATGAGCTCCAGCACCACCGCGGGAACGCCCGCACCCGATGATCTGCACACCGGCTGGACCGGCCGGGTGATCGGGTACGTAGCCGTTCTCGTCCTGGTGAACGTCATGGTCGACACCGTGCTCGCCGCGCCGACCTTCGTCCTTCCGCAACTGCGCGACGCCTTCGACACCACCCAGTTCGCCTGGCTCGACTCCAGCGCGATGCTGGCGGGCGCGATGTGGGCGCCGCTGCTCGGCAAGTCCGCCGACATCTACGGCAAGCGCAAGGTCCTCGTGATCACGCTGCTGGTCGCCGGGCTGGGCGGGGTGATCTGCCTGGCCGCGCCGCACATCGGCGTCTTCGTCCTAGGGCGGGTCCTCCAGGGCGCCGCCGTCGCGGCGTTGTTCCTCACTGTCGCGATCATCCGCGACCTCTGCGCCCCCACGTTCTCCATGATCGTGACCGGTGTCGTCACCTCGGGCTCGGCGGTCTTCGGCATCGTCTCACCCTTCATCCTGCAGGTCGCCACGGAGGCCTTCGGCTGGCAGTTCGTGTTCGTGGTCTCCGCGACGTTCGCGGTCGTGGGCGCGCTCTTCGTCCGCGCCGTGATCCCGCGAACGCGGCTCAGGACAAAGGGCAAGGTCGACGTCGCGGGCGGGCTGCTGCTCGGCGGCGGGCTCGCGGGGGTGCTGGTGTACATCAGTCTGGGGCAGGAGCTCGGCTGGCTGGCACTCGTGCCGCTGGTCGTCCTCGTCGCGGGGGTCGTGGCGCTGCTCGTCTGGTTCGTCGTGCTGAGCCGCGCCCCGGAGCCCGTGATCGACATCCGCGGCATCCCGCTGGCTCTCGGGCTCGGACTCCTCGTGGTCGTCATGGGAACGGGCGCCTATCGCAGCCTGCTCGCGCTGTTCAGCCTGCTCATCGACGTCTCCCCGGACGAGGGCCTCGGCTACGGGATCGCCGGACCGGCGGCGCTCGGCCTGATGTTCGGCATCCCGTCGATCGGGATCATGCTCGGCGGCATCGTGGCGGGCGCGATCGCCACCCGCGTGGGCCCCGCCTGGCCGCTGGCCGTCGGCGTGGCGCTGGGGACGATCGCCTCCCTCGGGATGTTCCTCGTCGGCGCGGGAAATCTGCCGATCGCCGTGGTCTGCTCGTTCCTGCTGAGCCTCACGGCGGGCTCGCTGGTCACCTCGGGCTTCAACCTGGCCTCCATCCTGGCGCCGCGCGAGCGGCAGGGCACCGTCTCCAGCATGGTCATGGTCATGGTCGCCGTCGGCTCCGTGACGATGAGCTTCATCGGATCGGCGATCCTCGGCGCGACGGACCTCGTGGTCGACGGGCAGACCGTGAACTCCTCGCTCGGCGTGCACTCCTACATCGCGGTCGCGGGCTGCGTCTTCGTCCTCGCGGCCATCCCCGGGACCTTCCTGGTGCGCAGGATGCGCGGCCACCTCGTCACGGGCGTGCCCGTGAACCACCCCTAGGAGATCGAGTATGACCAACCTCGCACCGGCGAGCCCCTCACAGGCGCGGCACCCCTACAGCCCTGTGCGCGAGACCGACACCGGACTCGTCTTCCTCTCAGGACAGCTCGGCATCGCCGACGGCGAACTGGTGGCGGGTGGTGTCGCGAACGAGACCCGCCAAGCCCTGGCGAACCTGCGCGCCAGGCTGGCCTCGGCCGGGCTGGACTTCCGGCACGTCGTGAAGATCACGGTCTACCTGGCGTCGATGGGCGACCGCACCACCGTGGACGCCATCTACGAGCAGATCCTGCCCGAACCGCGGCCGGCCCGTACCTGCGTCGCGGTCGCGGAGCTGCCCTATCGCGCCCGGATCGAGCTGGACGCCATCGCCGCGCGGGGCGGAGCCTGAATGCGGGCCGCTCCTCAGGACGTGACCGGGCCGAGGCCCGCGCTCCCCGTGACGATCGGCGACGTCGTCGCGGCACGGGACAGGATCACCGGCCACGTCGTACGGACGCCCTTGCTCCCGGCCCCCTGGGCGCCAGGAGAGCTGTGGCTGAAGGCCGAGAGCCTCCAGCCGATCGGGGCCTTCAAACTCCGCGGGGCCGTGAACGCGATCGCCCGGCTCCGCCCCGAGACCCGAGCGCACGGCGTGGTCACGCATTCGAGCGGCAACCACGGGCAGGCGGTCGCCTGGGCCGCACGCGCGGCGGGCATCCCGGCCGTGGTCGTCATGCCGGACTCGGCGACGGCGGTTAAGGTGGCGGCGACCAGGGCGCTGGGAGCCGAAGTCGTCCTCGTCCCCAGTGACCGGAGAGAGCTCGTCGCCGACGCCGTACGGGCGGAGCGCGGGATGACGACGATCCCGCCCTTCGACCACGCCGACGTCATCGCCGGGCAGGGCACGCTCGCCCTCGAAGTGCTCGAAGACCTGGACGACATCGACACCGTGCTCGTACCGGTCGGCGGCGGTGGGCTGATCTCGGGAGTGGGCGTCGCGATCGCGGCCTCGTCCCCGCGCACGCGCGTGGTCGGCGTCGAACCTGAACTGGCCGCGGACGCGCGCGACTCGCTCGCGAGCGGACGACGGGTCGCCTGGGACGCCCGCGCCACGCACCGCACGATCGCCGACGGAACGCGGACGCCGCTCGTCGGCGAACTCACCTTCCCGATCATCCAGGCGACCGTTGAGGAGATCGTCACGGTGAGCGAGGACGAGATCCTCGCCGCGGTGGCGAGCCTGGCCCGTCACGCCCGTCTCGTCGCGGAACCCAGCGGAGCGCTCGGCGTCGCCGCCCAGCTCGCCGATCCCCGCAGGTACGGGCGGGCGGTCGCCGTCCTGTCCGGTGGCAACATCGACCCGGCCGTCCTCGCCCGCGCGCTCACCTCCTCACCCGGAGGAACCGCATCCACGACACCCGAGGAAGCACACCCATGACATACGCACAAGCCGTCGCCGACGGCATCTGGGCGGCCGGAGCCACCCGGGTCGGCTACATCCCGTCCGTGACCGTGGCGCCGGTCATCAACGCGCTGGTCGCGTACGACGGCGGCACGAACGGGGTCTCACCGCGCGTCACCCCGCTGTCGCGGGAGGAGGAAGCGGTCGGCGTCATGGGGGCGGTGGCGTTCACCGGCGGGCTCGGCACCGTGGTCATGCAGGACAACGGCTTCGGGAACGCGCTCACGGCGCTGACGACGTTCACGCTCTCCTACCACCTGCCGCTGCTGGTGTTCGCCAACACCCGGGGAGGGCTCGGCGAGTACAACTCGATGATCCACTCCATCAGCCAGCCCGTGCCGGCCCTCCTGCGTGCCGTCGGGCTGCCCGTCATCGAACTGGACAGGACAAGCGGCCCCGGAGACTGGCACGACACCGTACAGGAGGCCGGCAGGCACGCGGTCATGACGTACCGGCCCGTGGTCGTCCTCGGGTCCTTCTGGAACACCGACGGAAAGGTCGCCTGATGAAGCGGATCGAAGCACTCGGCGTGCTGGCGGACCTGACGAGCTCCCATCCCGTCATCGCGACCTGCGCGGCGACGAGCAGAGAGCTGGCCTCGGTGAAGGACAGCGACAACCACCTCTACCTCCTCGACGCGATGGGCCTGGCGGGATCGGTGGCGACCGGGCTGGCGCTCAGCGTGAGACCGTCGACGCCCAAGGTCGTCGCCATCGAAGGGGACGGTTCGCTGCTCATGAACCCGAACGTGCTGCCGACCGGAGGCTACCTCGCGCCGCCCAACCTGCTCCTCGTCCTCCTCGACAACGGGGTGTACGGGTCCACCGGGGCGCTGCCGACCTACTCACCGAAGGTCGACCTGCGGCGCCTGGCCGACGCGGCCGGCTGGACCACGCGCGCGGCGCAAACCGCCGACGGGCTGAGCACCGCCTTCGCCGAACTGCTCACGGTGGAGGGGCCGGCGTTCCTGTACGCCACGATCGAGGAAGGGAACGCTCCAGACATCGAGAAGCTGCTGGTCGACCCCGTCTCGCTCACGGGACGCTTCACCCGCTGGCTCCGCGAGGTGCATGCCGTCGCCGAGGCCGCGGCGTGACCCGCGACATCGGCGGCATCGGCGGCATCGTCACCGTCAACCCCGCCTCCGGCGACGAACTGGGCTTCCACCCGTACACCACTCCCGAGGGACTCGATCGGGTGCTCGACACCGCCGCGACCTCGACCTGGGGACGGTCACGTACGGACGAACGCGTCGCGGCGATCAGCCGGCTCGGCGCCGTCCTGGCGGAGCGGCGAGAGACGTTCGCCGCACTCATCACACTCGAGATGGGCAAGCCGATCACGCAGGCACGGGCCGAGATCGACAAATGCGTCACCGCCTGCCGCTACTACGCCGACCGGCTTCCCGAGATCCTGCGGCCGGAGACGTTCGATCTGGACGGCGACACCGCGATCGTCCGGATCGTGCCGATCGGCGTCGTGCTCGCCATCCTCCCGTGGAACTACCCCTGGTGGCAGGTGATCCGGGCGATGCTGCCCGCGATCGCGGCCGGCGACACCGTCGTGCTCAAGCACGCCGACTCCGTCACGGGCAACGCACTGGCGATCGAGGAGGCGTTCCAGGAGGCGTTCGGGACGGGGGTGCTGCAGACCGTCGTGGCCGACGCGGCCACGGCGTCGAACCTCATCGGCGACCGCCGGATCGCCGCCGTCACCTTCACCGGCAGCGACCGGGTCGGCGCCCTCGTCGCCGCGCGCGCCGGCGCCGAGATCAAGAAGTGCGTGCTGGAACTCGGCGGGTCCGACCCGTTCATCGTCCTGGCCGACGCCGACCTCCCGGCCGCGGCCGCCGCCGCCGTGCGATCCCGGTTCCTCAACAGCGGGCAGAGCTGCATCGCCGCCAAGCGCATCCTCGTCCACCGCGACGTACGTGACGCGTTCGCGCAGGCACTGACCCCCCACGTCCAGGCGCTGAGAGTCGGCGACCCGACGGACGAGACCGTCGACGTCGGCCCGCTCGCCCGCCACGACCTGCGCGACACGCTCCGTGACCAACGCGCCCGAGCCCTGGCGGCGGGAGCCAAGGTGATCGCACAGGCGGCCGCACCCGACCCCGCCGCAGGCGCCTGGTTCCCGCCGTCGATCGTCGAAGTGGACGGGCACGACTCCGCCCTCCTGACCGAGGAGACGTTCGGCCCGCTCGGCGCGCTGACGACCGGCGCTGACGACGACGAGCTCATCGCCCTCGCGAACGCCTCACGCTACGGGCTCAGCAGCAGCCTGTGGAGCACCGACAGCGAACACGCCGCGTCCGTGAGCGAGCGCATCCATGCGGGGTCCGTCTTCGTCAACACGATCTCCGCCACCGACCCGCGCCTCCCGACCGGCGGCATCAAGGCCAGCGGCTACGGGCGCGAACTCGGCAGGTGGGGCGTCTACGAACTGGCCAACCTCCAGGCACTGCGCATCCACCCGACCTGAGCACCGGACCCCAGCCGGGCCGCCGCGCGCCCTCGCGCTGGCCGCTCTGGACGGCTGTCAAGACTTTGAAATAAATCCAATTAGCCATGGCCATGCCCGCGCACGCCGACATTTCCAGGCGGAACGTCGCGGTCACGTCTTTCGACGACAAGGAAGTAACCTCCGGCCCCGATGTGAGGGGCCCTGCGCCACCTCGCGTTCCGGGCACGGTCATCGTCCGGATGAAGGTCCGCGAAGAGAGGAGACCCGCCGCCGACAGTTGAACCCGACGGAAGACCGACATGAACAAGTGAGGAGGGTCGCAACCATGAAGACGATAGTCCGATCCCCTGTGCCGCCTGCATCATCGGCACTAAGGTCGGTCGCCGCCGCGAGCTTCATCGCACCCGAATGCGCCATCAACACGCAGGGCCGGAAGCATGGAAGCTGCTCACCAATAACCGGTTCACAAAGCCAGCATGGAACGGGACACTAAACGTTCCCAATACGCGCCGACCCCCATGCGAATGGGGTCGGCGTGCGCCATGCAGGAGGGGGCCAGCGTGAACGACCATCCGAAAAGCCCGCACATCGCGATTTTGGTTTATGCAACGACGGTCGAAGGAGGCTACGCGCGCCCTCGTTACAGCGAGGACATCGTGTTGATCCACGCCGCCTCTATTGAGGAAGCGCGCGCTGCGGCCGAAGCGATGGGTCATGAGGAGACGAGTTCCTATAAGAACGTCTACGACGAGACCGTCACCTGGTCCTTCATAGGCGTCGCGGACGTACGCGCTGCCCTCTACGACACTCTGGACGATGACATCACCCTGTACTCGCGCAGCTTCGATGATCTTGGGCAGTATCGCGCGACCTTCTCGCTCGCATCTTTGAGGGAGCCCACGGCAGGGCCGGACGATCCTGCGAGCAGCTAAGGCCAGGCCGCGCTCTTCACGTGAGCGCGGTCCTATGCGGCGGTGGCCTCTGTTAAGACGTAGCTGAAGCCGTCCGGCCTGGTGACTGTCCCGGCGTGCATGGCCACCGCCACGGCGCCAGCCGCGTGCGCCGACTTCTCCCACGCCTCAGCGGCCTGCGACTTCACCGACGTAGGCTTCCTCGCGCAGCTCGCTCCCCGACGCTCTGGTGCGTGGCCTCGACCTTCGGGGGTCTGCGGCCGCGAACCTCCCGCACGGGTGCGTGATAGCGACTCGCTAAGTCGTGCCCTGGGGTGTGTGCTGGATGATCTCGCGTGCTGCGCGGATGAGGGCGGCGTTGTCCGGGGCGGGGGTGCCGTCGGGGAGGTGGAGCACGTCTTCCAGGCCGATGCGGGCATGCAGGCGGCGGGAGGCGGCAAGCCGCAGGATGGGCCACGCGGTGGCGTCCTCGCCGTGCAGGAGAATCGGCGCGGCAGCCGGTTCGAGTTCGTCCAGCAGGCCGGCTGCGGCGTGGAGCCCGTCCTGCGGGGTGGCTTCGGTGATCTCGGCCAGGACACGCAGGAATCGGCGGGATCCGGGCCAGCTCAGGAACCGTCGTGCTGCGGGAGTCCCGGAGTAGATGCCAGCCTCGATGCCGATCCCCCTGTCCAGCAGGGCTGCGGCGACCTCGGTGGCGCCGTCCTCGTGCCAGTTCACGGAAGCGTGGTCAGGCAGTACGGTCCACGCCCGTACCTGGGCGGCACGGGCGTGAGGGTCCGCTGTGGCCCATGCGCCGGTGGTGACCCCGACCGGGATGCCTGGGACGGCAGCCCGCACCGCGCTCACAGCGGCGGCGACGGCGGTGGCTTCCAGCGTGTCCTGGCCGTCGTGGTCCTTGGGGTGCAGGTGGATGTCCTCGGCGCCGGCGGCGACAGCTTCACGGGCTGCCACCGCCAGTTCGTCGGGGGTCACCGGCAGATGGGGACACTCGGCCCGGCTTCGAGCACCGTTGAGGCAAACCTGCAGCATGGCGCAATCTTCGCAGGCGCCACCCGGGGTCTCCCTTGGCAGGCGCCCTGAGTCGGGACGGGGTGGAGGGTCAGGCGAACACCTCGTCGAGGGTGTCGCTGACCGCTGCTCGCCCGATCCAGGTTGCCAGGGTGGAGATGTCGGCACAGGTTCTGACATACTCGCTTGCCTGGTCGGGGGATGCGAGCCCACGGTTGTCCAGGCACAACAGCAGGACCGTTGTCAGCCCCTTCGTGCAGCCCTGCACGTAGCCCTGGGCGAAGTGTTCTGCGGACCATTCCGGCAGGCCCTTCGCCTGGGCGATCGCCTTGCCCTCCGCCCGGAGCTCGGCGAGGAGACTCGGGGCGTATTCGCCCTGGTAGAGATGGGTCCTAGAGGCAACGCCGTTCAGTTAAGGGAGAGGGCTGTTCGTCAAGACCGGTGAACAAAGCAGCGGAGCCGCTGTAGAAGAGGTCTGTCACTCCAAGACATCC